>DASTWX010000248.1:0-11595 GCA_035765795.1 Pseudolabrys sp.
TCGACAAGGACCTTGGCAGCCTGGAGGCGGGCAAATTGGCCGATGTGGTGGCGGTCAATGGCGATCCGCTTGCCGACATCGCCTGCCTGCAGGAGAAGAAGAACATCCAGTTCGTGATGAAAGAAGGCACGGTATATGCCGACCGCCGCCCTGGCGGAGCGGGCAAGAACGTGGTCAACGCCCAGCCCGGAAGCTGGAAGATCATCGATTACCTGTGAGCCGCGGCGTAGGTCATGGCCCTGGCCGATACAGCAGTGGTGACCGGCGCCAGTTCCGGCATCGGCGAAGCCATTGCCGGGGCTTTGCTCGATCGCGGCATCCCGGTGGTGACGATGCAACGTTCGCCGCCGAAGCTGAAGCACAAAGACTTACATTTTCGCGCCGTCGATCTCACCGACCTGGCGGCCACGCGCAAGCTCGCCGAGGACATAGCGAGCGAATTCCCCGTGCGCTACCTCGTCAACAATGCCGGCGAGAACGCGCCCAATCCGCTGGAAAAGGCGACCGTCGAAGAGCTCAACTATGTCACCACCATCACCTTGGGCGCGGCGATGGTGCTGATCCAGAGCTTCGTGCCGGGCATGCGCGCGGCCAAGTTCGGCCGCATCGTCAACATTTCCTCACGCGCGATTCTCGGCAAGTCCGAGCGTATCGTCTATGCCAGCGCCAAATCCGGTCTCGAAGGCATGACGCGCGTGGCGGCGATCGAGACCGGCGCCGACGGCATCACCGCCAATGCCGTCATGCCCGGGCCGGTGGTGACCGCGCATTTCAACCGCGGGCATCCGGAAGGCTCGGTCAAGCGGCAAACGGTGATCGACAAGATTCTGGTCAAGAGGTTGGGTACCCCGGACGATATCGCGCACGCGGTGTGCTTTCTACTCGCGCGGGAGAGCGGCTATATCACCGGCCAGTCGCTCTACGTGTGCGGCGGCACCAGCGTCACCGGCACCGGCGGCGAGTGACGCAGTTCCGGAAAAGGACGGGAATCGTGTCGGACCAAATCGACGTCGAGGACGTGAGCTTCGAGTATCAGCTCGATAGCGGGCCCGTGCTGGCGATCAAGGACATCACGTTCTCAGTGCAACAGTCGGAATTCGTCTGCCTCCTCGGCCCGAGCGGCTGCGGCAAGACGACCATCCTCAACATCCTGGCCGGACTGCTACGCCCGACCCGCGGCGAAATCCGCATCGGCGGTGAGCCGCTCGGTGCCAATAAGCAGAACCGCGGCGTCGTATTCCAGGACTTCTCGCAGCTCTTTCCTTGGCGCACAGCGCGGAAAAACGTCGAATTCGGCCTTGAAACGCGCAAGGTCGACAAGAGAACGCGCGAGCAGACCGCGCTGGAATTCCTGCGAATGGTCGGCTTGGAAAAATTCGCCGACGCTTACCCGCACCAACTATCGGGCGGCATGCAACAGCGCGTCGCCATCGCCCGCTCGCTCGCCTATAACCCGCAAGTGTTGCTGATGGACGAGCCCTTCGCCGCGCTCGACGCCATGACACGCGACGACATGCAGCAACTGCTCACCGACGTCTGGCAACGGACGAAGAAGACCATCGTCTATATCACACACAACGTGGCGGAGGCGGTGTTCCTCGGCGACAAGGTGGTCGTCCTCAACGCCCATCCCGGGACGATCAAGACCGAGCTGAGGCTCGATCTGCCACGCCCACGCGATCCGCTCAGCGAATCTTTCGTCGAAAGCCAGCGCGAGATCATGCGGCACTTGCGAACGCATTGATTTGACAGCGCGCGCCCGCGCGCAGCTGATCGGATAGCCTAGATATCATCGAGAAGGCCGCGAAGCTGCGAGGAAATGGCTCCGCTGCTACTGCGCGGATCCGCTGTCCCTGTGCCTACTCCAAGATAGCGGTCGACGACTTCCCGCGACTGTAAGAGCTCCGTACCGCTTCCGCTGAGGGCGACGCGTCCGTTCTCAAGTACGTAACCGCGATCGGCGATCCCGAGGCTCTGTTGCGCGTTCTGTTCGGAGAGCAAAATCGAAAGGCCCCGTTCGCGCAACCGGACGATCAAACGGAAAATCTCGGCGACGATAAGAGGGGCCAGACCGAGGGAGGGTTCGTCCAAGATCAATAGTTTCGGACGGCTCATCAGACCTCGTCCGATCGCCAGCATCTGTTGCTGGCCGCCGGAGAGATTTCCGGCGGTTCCGGACAACCGATCCACAAGAACCGGAAAGGCGGCCAACACATCGCTTCGACGCCGGGCCAATTCGGCCGGTTGCCGACGATCGAGATAACCGCCGAGCTGCAGGTTCTCATTCACGCTGAGCCCTGAAAATACCTGTCGTCCTTCCGGTATGTGCACGATCCCGAGCCGCATGCGCTCGGCCGTACTTTTTCGATCGATACGAACCCCGGAGAGCTCAATCGTGCCTTTGCGACAAGGGACCAGACCCGAGATGGTCTTTGCCAGCGTCGATTTTCCTGCACCATTCGCACCGACGAGGGTCACGATCTCGCCTGGCCGTACATCCAAGCTGACGTCGTGGACGACGTTCGCCGGACCGTATCCTGCCGAAACATCTTTGATTTCCAACATCATCCCGCCCGCTCCTCGGTACGGCCCAGGTAGGCGTCGATGACATTCCGATCGTTCTGTATCACCTCAGGCGGGCCCGACGCGATGAGGCGGCCGGCATCGAGGACGAAAATGCAATCGGCAACGCCCATGACGAGCGACATGTTGTGCTCGACGACCAAGATCGTCGTCCCGGCATCGCGAATGGCACGTAACAGCCTGGCGAGATCCTTTGTCTCCCGGTCATTCAGCCCGGCGGCCGGCTCGTCCAAAAGCAACAATCTCGGTTTCGCCATGAGCGCCCTGACCACTTCGACAAGCTTCTGAACGCCTATCGGCAACTCCGAGGCGGCGCTGTCTTTATATCTGTCCAGATCGAACATCTTCAGCAAGGCGTCGGCCACAAACGATAACCTGCGCTCCTCGGCTCTTGCCTTGCGGCTCCAAAGCATCTGTGAAAGTGCGGAAGAATGGACATGCAGATGCGCGCCGGCCATGACGTTCTCGATTGTTGTCATTCCGGGAAACACTCTCGCAGTTTGGAAGGTGCGGATAATCCCGAACCTCGCAACGTCGTGCGGGCTTCGGCGCGACAGGTCGGTTCCAAAGAATTTTACTTCGCCCGATGAGGGCGGAAACAGATTGGTCGCGACGTTGAAGAACGTGGTCTTACCAGCCCCATTGGGTCCGATGAGCGCGCAAACGCTTCCCGGCGGAACGGCCAAGCTCACATTGTCGATGGCGCGTAGCCCACCAAAGACTTTCGATACCGAGCGGCACTCCAGAGCTTGAACGGCGCTGTTCATGCCTTCGCCCCTACGTTGGCCTCCATACCGCGTAAGCGAACGCACCTATCGAGCGACGACAACGCGCGGCCGTATATGCCCTCCGGCATGACCAGAAACATGATCACAAGAATCGCTCCCTCGACGGCGGTCTTGTAGATCGCCAACTCCTGAACCAGAGTCGGCAGCATCGTCAGGACCAGCGCACCGAAGAAGCCGCCGATGAGCGTGCTCTCACCGCCGAGGATCAGCATTGCGATCAGTTCAAAGGATCTGGGTGTTTCCACCATCTCGGGAGACAGGAAATGAAAGCTGAACGCATAGAGGCTGCCCGAGAGAGCCGCCAACGCGGCGGAAACGCACAAGGCGGAGGTTTTGATGCGGCCCACATTGACACCCAATGCAGCCGCCGCCAGTTGATCGGACCGGACGGATTTCAGCGCTCTCCCGAAGCCCATCCGCGTCGCGCCGTCCAACGCCAATACAAGCAAGACGCAAAGGGCAAGGGTCAGATAATACATCCGAACGGAGGAACCGAAGGAGAAGCCGCCAACCGAGAAGGAGGGAATGCCCACGAGCCCGGACGGACCTCCGGTCACATCCACCAAACCAATCGCCAGCGAGTCGACGAGCAGACCGAATGCCAGCGTGGCAAGCGCGAGATAATGGCCGCGCAGCCGCGCCGTGACCAAAGCCAGGATCAGCGCGCATATGACGCTTAGAACGATCGCCGAGCCGACCGCGGCGATCGGGCTCCAGCCATAGTTCGTCGCGAGAATGGCTGAGCAATAGCCCCCGACCGCCATGAAGCCTGCTTGGCCGAGGCTGACTTGACCGCCAAACCCCATCAGAACGTCCAGCCCTAACACGGCAATGAACAAGATCAAGGTGATCACGAGCGACCCGAGCAACCCATTGGACAAAGGCATTGCGGGGATCGCGACCAGGACAACCAATATGATCATTGGCAATATCAAAGCTGTACGACTAGAGGTGCGTACCAAGGGCCGCTGAACCCGTCCTTCGTCGCGAACATCGGTGCGACGGGGCGCATCGCTCTGGAGCAGCCCAGACGGGCGAAGCACCAATACGGCCAGCAACATCAACAAGGCCAGGGTATTGGAAAACAAGGAGGACACGTAATAAGCGGCGAATTGCTGCGCGACGCCCAGCAGCAGCCCGCCGATAATCGCGCCGCCGAAGCTGCCCATTCCACCGATCGCGACGGCGACAAAGCCGAAGATCGTGAAGAAATGGCCGGTGTCGAATTGGATCGACATCAAAGGGGCAACGAGGATACCCCCGATCGAGCCTATCAGCGCCGCAAGCCCGAAGCTCAGCAGGATCATGCGGTGGAGGTCGATCCCCATCAGACGGGCGGCCGCCGGGTTCTCGGAGCAAGCGCGGAGCGCGCGTCCCAAAGCGGTCTTTTGAAGCAAGAACCAGAGCGCCGCGATCATGACGGCCGAAACTGCACCGAGCCAGAGGCCCTGGCTCGGAATCCTGATGCTGCCCACAACCACGGGCGCTTCGCCTGAGAAGGGGGGAAGCGAATAGGGCTGATTGCCCCAGATCAGCAGCGTGACCCCGACGAAAAACGTCAGCAGCCCTGCCGTCAGGATCAGGGCGCTGCTGGTCGGCAGACGCGATGCGGCCGGAACGAACGTCACGGCTCCGACCAGCACGCAAAAAATCACAGAGCAGAAGGTTGCGGCCACGGCTGACGCAAGCAAGGGCCAACCGAAGAGGACCTGGAAATAATACATCCCCATGGCCCCAAGGACACAAAACGCACCTTGGGACAAGTTCACCACGTTGGTGACACGGAAGACGAGCGAAAAGCCGAGGGCGGCGATTGCGAACACGCCGCCCTGCAGCAAACCACCTATGATAATCTGGACAATACTTGACAAGCGGTCCGTTCCGGCACGCTATTTTTTCTTGACCGGAATGCCAGTAGGCTCGCTCACGACGTCCCAGGTATCAGCGGCCGGGTCCCAGCGGCTGACCAAGGCGTTCTTCACCGTCAGCCCCCGCTGGGGCACCGCCTTGAAATCGTAAATGCCGTTGATACCGGCCAGATGGGTTTGGCTGCTCAGATAATCCTTGACTTGCTTCGCAGTCGCATCGGGAGCCACGGCGCGTAATGCCGTGACGATGAGGTAGGCAGGGTCCCACGCCAACATCGACATCGTATCGGGCTTCTCCTTCGCGGCTTTGAAAGCGGCATAGAACTTCTGCTGCTGCTGTTCGACCGCCGGATCCAATTTGAACAGGCCATCGTGCGGCAGGAATACCGATGTCGGGATATAGAGCTGCTTGGGCAGGAAAGCTTTATACTGGTGCATCTGCGCGTAGGTCTGATTCCCGTTTGTCGTTGCGACGGGAATGTTCAAGCCGGCCTGCACCAGTCCTTTGAAGACCGTCGCGATCGGAGCGCCGGTCGACCAAGCGATCAAGGCTTGGGGCTTGGCGGCCTTGATGTGCTCGATCTGCGCGGAGACGCTCACATCCTTCGTGTTGAAGTGCTGCCTCGACACCACCTTGATGCTGGAGTTCTCGGGAAGCTTGAGCACGTCGTTGAATCCGTTCTCCGCGTCCTGGCCGGAAGCGTCAGTGCTCGTCATGAATGCAAGCCTGGTCATGCCGCTCATTCTGAAATATCTGACGAGCGCTTCGATCAGAGCATGCGTGTCGGTGCTTGAGGAGAATTGGTAGCTGCCGGCCTTGGGATGGACGCCTGGCGAAAGGCAATAATCGAACGGCCCATTCTGGAGCAAAGGCGCGCTGGCCTTGCACATGGCCACGATACTGGAGCCAAGCATGACGGCGGGCTGGTTCGCAACAATGCCGTTCGCCAGTTGCACGGTGATCTGCGGCTTCGTTTGGTCGTCCTGATAGGTGAATTCGACCGGCCTACCCTTTATTCCGCCTTCCTTGTTCACCGTCGACTTGAAGATTTCCAGAGCCTTTTGTTCTCCCTTGCCCAGGAAAGACGCGCCTCCGGTCAGCGGAAGAATGACGCTGATCTTGTATGGCTCGGCGGCTTGCGCGCTCACCGGTCCGCCCAAACAGGCGACAGCAGCCAGCGCCAGGGCGCCTCTCAGTAACCCAGAAACCTTCATTGCTTCCTCCCTTCGGTTTTCTTGGCTGGCGTACGCGTGCCGGTGGCACTCGGTACGTCGCCTTAGTTGAGACGAGTGCCGGCTTTGATGCTCCTCTTAGGTTAATCACTTCATCGGACTCAGGCGACCCGTTCGCGCTGGAGACTGCCACCACACAACGAGCGCCAATCGGTCGCTTTCGGTACAACACCCTCGAAGGCGCCGATGCTCGCATGGGGAATGCGCGGCTCGGCCGTGCCGATGACCGGTCCGCCGTCGCGAACCGTCCGTGCCGCCTCGATCATCAGCCGGCGGAATGCAACAACCGCGACGTCGCTGGAGCCGACGCGCTCCATCGTGCGGTCGCTGATCGGCCCCATTCCCTCCCACATCGCGATATCCTGGTTCGGTATGCCCGCAATGCCCGTGAAATTTCCCGCTTTCATCGCAGCCCGGTCCTGCCGATATAAGTTGGCTGCGGTGCGGACACTATCGAAGTTCTCGTCAACATCGACGCCCCACTGCAGCACATTGAATTTCCGCCACGCATCGGCATCGATACCCGGCTTATCGGCGCCGTTCCACGCGATGAAGTAGAAAATCGTGTTGTAATCGTCCTCGGGCGTCAGCAGCGTCGCGACATTGTGCACGTTGTTCGGAGGGATCAGCGCAGTAAACGGCGCGATATAGACCGTTGTGCGGATATACTCGTGCGTTGCCTCGTTCTTGATCGGCCGGCGAATGGCCGCATAGCGAAAACCGTAACTGGTACGCTCTATCTGGAAACGAGGCGCCTTATCGGTCGAGGGACGGAGCCAATTGACGTCCGTGGCCTTGGCGCCATCGACTTGCGCCGGCACCATGTCCGAAGAGTGCAAGCTCGATGAATGCGCGGAATCGATTTGCCCCTCCAGAATCTGCGCCCAATTACAATGCACCCGAACCTTTGTTGCACTGACGCGCACCTCGCTCGCCGGCGCGAAAGCAGGCGACTCGAACGGGAGCATCTCCTCCTTGGGGCCGAGATAGGTCCAGACGAACCCGCCTGCCTCACAAACCGGATAGGCTTTCTGTTTCACCCGCTCCGGCACGCTGGTTCCGGGCGGCTCGGACGCCATTTCGAGAATGTTGCCTTCGACGTCGAACTTCCACCCGTGATAAAGGCAACGCAGGCCGCATTCTTCGTTGCGGGCGAACACCAGCGATGCGCGCCGATGTGCGCAGTATTCGTCGAGGACACCCAAACGGCCTTTGCTGTCGCGGAATACGACGAGATGCTCGCCGAGCAAACGCACCCGCAGCGGTTTTCCATCGGGCTGTGCGACTTCCTCCGACAGGCACGCAGCTATCCAGTGGCGACGCATGAGTTGCCCCATGGGCGCTTTCCCCTCGACGCGGCACAGCAGGTCATTGTCTTCAGGCGTCATCGGGCGCCTCCTCACGTTCCGCAGCGGCAATTTTAGTGTTATGGTGCCGCTACTAACTTAGATATCTAAGTTAAACGTAATGAAGGACGGCCCGCTTGTCGACCCCAGCCGAACCATGACCGCAGAAAGCGCCCGCAGGTTGCGGATCGGAGTCGTCGGGCTGGGCCGCGCCTTCAGCATCATGATACCTACGTTCCTGCAAGATTCCCGCGTCGAGTTGGTCGCGGGAGCCGACCCGCGGGACGACGCGCGACGCCGATTCGCATCCGATTTCAAGGCGCGAACGTTCCTCTCAGTGGAATCGTTGTGCGCCGATCCGGATGTCGAAGTGGTCTACATCTCGACGCCGCATCAGCACCATGCCACGCACGCGAAGATTGCGACGTCGCGCGGGAAACATGTGTTGGTGGAGAAGCCGATGGCTTTGACCATCGCCGACGCGCGCTCGATGATCGAAGAGGCATCACGCGCCGGCATCCACCTGATCGTCGGGCATAGTCACTCGTTCGATGCTCCGATCAAGCGCGCCCGCCAACTGATCGATAGCGGCGCGTTCGGCAGCGTGCGTATGATCACCGCGCTGAACTACACCGATTACCTCTACCGGCCGCGACGCCCTGAAGAGCTGGACACTGGCCAAGGAGGTGGTGCTCTGTTCAATCAGGCGCCGCATCAAGTCGATATCGTGCGTCTGCTCGGCGGCGGACTCGTGCGCTCGCTTCGCGCGACGGCGGGCGCTTGGGATCCGCGGCGTCCGACCGAGGGAGCCTATGGGGCCCTGCTGACCTTCGCCAACGGCGCATTTGCAACCCTGACCTACAACGGTTACGGGCATTTCGATTCAGACGAGTTTCAAGGATGGATCGGAGAAATGGGACAAGCCAAGCAGCCCAAGACGGCTGCTGGCTTCCGGCGCTTTGCCGATCCTGCCGAGGAAGCCGCGTTCAAGGTCGCCCATACCTATGGCGGCGACGGCTGGCGAGCGAACCTACTCAAGGATTCACAGCATCAGCATTTCGGCCCTATCGTCGTGAGTTGCGACAACGCCGACCTGCGCCCATTGCCGAACGGCGTCATGATCCATCAGAACGGCGTTGCGCGGCTCGATTCTCTACCAGCCCCCCGCATTCCTCGTGTCGAAGTAATTGACGAGCTCTACGGTGCCGTCGTGCATAACCGCCCGCCACTGCACAGCGGCGCATGGGCCATGGCGACGCTCGAAGTCTGCCTCGCGATATTGCGCTCGGCACGCGAAAGCCGCGAAGTTACGCTGCGGCATCAGGTCGGAATCTCATGAGCGGCAGCAAAGGCTCCGACAACCAAACTATCCTGCGCCATTGGCGAGAGGCTGTGCCCAACGATCGTCTGGCGCACCTCGTGAGGGATGCCGGCCGCGCATTGGGCCGCTCGTTGAGCGTGCGGCTGGCCGAACACCATGTGTCGTTCGGACACTGGTCGTTCCTGAGAGTCTTGTGGGAAGGCGACGGACTCACGCAGCGCGAACTGAGCGAACAAGTCGGCGTCATGGAGCCCACCACCTTTGCCGCCGTGAAAGCAATGGAACGCCTCGGCTACGTCGAACGCCGGCAGGTCGGTGAGGACCGGAAGAAAGTCTACATATTCCTCACTGCCAAAGGCCGCGCGCTCAAGACGCCGCTCGTATCCTTGGCAGAAGAGGTTAACCACGTTGCCGTGCAGGGTGTCAGGCCCGGTCATGTCGAAATCACGCGGGCCGCACTCCTCGCGATGATCGAAAATCTGGCGCATGATGATGCCGTGCTCAACAAACCCATGCCTTCGACGCGATCGATTGGCCGGCTGGGCGATCCCGAACGCCTTAAGGATTGAAGGCGCTCGGCCCAAACCCGTTTTACTCGGGCGGCAACCGCGCTTGACACCGCTTCGAGGCGTTCCTTATATCGCCCAGCCTGAATGGCCGGGCGCTTAGCTCAGCGGGAGAGCGTTCCCTTCACACGGGAGAGGTCGAAGGTTCGATCCCTTCAGCGCCCACCATCACCGCCGCGCCGGCGGCTCGCGCGAAAGGTTCTTCGACGCGAGATCGTCGAGATAATCCTGCCAGTGGCGTGCATAATTGCGGCCGAGGTCGCGCAGGTAATCCCAGCCGTAGATGCCGGTCGAATGCATGTCGTCGAAGACGAGCCGCACCGCATAATTGCCGACGGGCAGCACCTCGAGAATACACACGTTCTTCTTGCCGGGAACCGTCTTGCGCTCTTCCGGCGAGTGGCCCTGCACCTCGGCGCTCGGGCTCTTCACGCGCAGGTATTCGGCCGAAAGCTCGAAACGCTCACCGTTGTCGAAGCTCACGGTCAGCATCTTGCGGTCCTTGTGCAGCCGCAATTCGGTCGGCCAAGCTTGCGTGTCCATCGCGTTCATGAGGCTCGTCTTATACTAGGCTTCGGAAGCATTGACTCATTCCGTCATCCTGAGGTGCGAGCGCGCTCCTTCGCGCGCGAGCCTCGAAGGATGACAGGCCGGGCCGTCGCCCTTCGAGGCTCGGCGCGTTCCGCGCCGAGCACCCCAGGGTGACGGGTCAAGGTTTATGCAATCCGGTATTAGCGCGCCGGCGCTCAGATCACAAACCGCACCGCGCCGGCCCCGCTCACGTCGTAGCCGCCGAGCTCCTGCGCACGGGCCTCGAACTCCGGCGAGCGTAGGAAACGCATGAGCGCCTGCAACGGAGGATGGAAGTAATCGCATTGGCGCATCACCAGATCGAAGCGCTCCCAGACGATCGGCGCGAAATCGAGGTCTGCCGCGTTGGCCACCCCGCGGGTCGCGATGCCGGTATCGGCGCGGCCCGCACGCACGGCCTGGGCGATATCGGGGCCGGTCGGCGATAGCGGCCCGGCGGTGAGATGATCGAGCGAGGCTTTGGCGCCGTGCAATAGCGAGAGCAGCAACAGTTGGGCGCCGGCTCCTTGTGGCCGCAAGCTGACGCGCGCACGTTTTGCGATCACGTCGGCGATCGTTTGGATGCCGAGCGGATTACCGGACTGAAGAAGAAAGCCTTGCTCGCGGCGGCAAAAACCGATCAGCACCATCTCGGCCGCGTCGCTACGATCCCTCAGCGCCGCCACGTTGGCATCGGCTTCCGAATCTTCCAGCGCGTGCAGGTGGATGGCGGCAGCGATCGTTTCTCCGGCAGTGAAGCGGACGAAACCGGCCTCGCTGCCGACGGCGAGCGTGGCGAGCCCCGACCCGCTCTCGCGCAAGGCCCATTCGAGAAGGGGATCATGACTGCCGCTGACGATCGGGGCCGGCGCGGGGCGCGTCATGCCGCGCGGACGCGAAACACTCGAGGCGAGCCAATGATCGAGCTCGGCTTTGGGGAAGAGCCACCGGCCGGTGACCTTCGTGCAGGGGATCGTTCCCTCCGTCACCATCTCGTAGATCTTGCGCTCTTTGAGCCGAAGGTAAGCAGCGGCTTCAGCGGTGGTGAACAACTGCATGAAGAGACCCTGCGAACTCCGCACCCTCTGCGGCAAACAAAAAATAGAATGAGGGCAATTTCACCGCCAATGCCACCGGACAGCGGCGCTGAGAGATTTATTGCCCCGCGAGGTGGACGTGAAGCATAATATGCTCAGAAGGGCCAAATCGCAGACATAGATATCTTCAGGGAATCATGAGCAACCAGCAGACGAGCGCTTCGCGCGGGCCCGGCTCGCCGGAGGTGACGGGCTTCTACGAGCCGGATACCGGCAGCGTCCA
>DASTWX010000249.1:0-14151 GCA_035765795.1 Pseudolabrys sp.
GCCGAGACTGAGTCCACCGTGTTGATCGCGGGACTGGAGGACGCCCGAGCCTGCGAAGCGATGGCGACCGCGATGGGCTCGTCCTGCGACGTCTCCGGCGCGGCGCATCTGCCGGACCACGTCGCCTCGCATTTCTCCGGCTTGCCAAGGCCGCAAGCTGCCACCGTCCTACGCCTCGAGGGCTTTGCCCCTTCGGTGCGCCACCGCGAGGAGATGCTCGCCAAGCTTATGAAACCGTTCGGCCCGGTCGAACTGCTGAACGAGCCAGCTTCACGTGCCTTCTGGCGCGACGTGCGTCAGGTCACTCCTTTCACGGCCGCCTCGGCGCAGGCCCGCCCGGTGTGGCGCATCTCGACAGCGCCTGCGCGCGGCCACGAGATCGCCGCCCAGATCACGCCCGCAGCGCAAATATTCTACGATTGGGCAGGCGGGCTGATTTGGGTGGCCATGCCCTTCGCCGATGAGCCAGCGGCAGCTTCCGTGCGCCAGGCGGTGGCAAAGGTCGGCGGACACGCGACGCTGATCCGTGCGCCCGCCGCCATCCGCGCCGCCGTCGATGTGTTTCAGGCGGAGAACGCCACCGTTCGCGCGCTGAGCAAGCGCATCAAGGAAAGCTTCGACCCCAAGGGCATGCTCAACCCGGGCCGCATGTGGGCGGGGGTGTAAATGCCTCGCCGGCCAAACCAAATTTGCATTCGTTACCGCATGACGACAAGAGCATAGCCGCCGTATGCAGACCTCCTTCTCCCTTGCGCAACTCGCCGATCCGCAAACCGCGGAATCGGAGAAGATCCTGCGCGCCTGCGTCCATTGCGGCTTCTGCACCGCTACTTGCCCGACCTATGTACTGCTCGGGGATGAGCTCGACAGCCCGCGCGGGCGCATCTACCTCATCAAGGAGATGCTGGAGCAACAACAGCCGGCCACGCGCGAGGTGGTCAAGCACATTGACCGCTGCCTCTCTTGCCTCGCTTGCATGACCACCTGTCCCTCGGGGGTGCACTACATGCACCTCGTCGACCACGCCCGCGAGCACATCGAGAAGACCTACCGGCGTCCGCTGCCCGACCGGCTGATGCGGAGTCTTTTGGCGCGCGTGCTCACCGACCCCTTGCTCTTCCGGCTGGCCACAGTGGCGGGGCTCATCGCGAAGCCGCTGGCGCCTGTGCTGCATGCTGGCGGGCTGAGGCGAATAGCGGCCATGCTGCGCCTTTCCCCCGAACGCATCCCGGCGCCGCCGAGCGAGACGGGTAAGGTCTACCCGCCGCAAGGGCCGCGCCGGGGACGGGTCGCGCTCCTCGCCGGCTGCATCAATCCGGTGCTGGCGCCACAGACCAATGCGGCGGCTATCCGCCTGCTCAACCGCGCTGGCATCGAAGTAGTCATAGCCGCGGACGAAGGCTGCTGCGGCTCGCTCGACCACCACATGGGCCGCGAATCAGAGGCGCTTAAAAGGGCACGGAAGGACATCGACGCCTGGATCCGGGAGGTTGAGGGCGACGGTCTCGACGCGATTTTGGTCACCGTCTCCGGCTGCGGGACGACTGTGAAAGACTACGGCTTCATGCTGCGCGGCGATCCCGCCTACGCGGCCAAGGCTGCGCAAATCTCCTCGCTTACCAAGGACATCAGCGAATATCTGACCTCGCTCGAGCTGCCGCAAACGACCATGCCGGGCCTAACGGTCGCCTATCATGCCGCGTGTTCGCTGCAGCACGGACAGAAAGTGTTGCGCGAGCCGAAAGATTTGCTTTGCAAGTTCGGATTCCTCGTCAAAGATGTGCCTGAAGGTCATTTGTGTTGCGGCTCGGCGGGCACCTACAACATTCTCCAGCCGGCACTGGCGGAGAGGTTGCAAGCGCGCAAGGTCGCCAACATCGAAGGGCTCCAGCCGGACGTGATCGCAGCCGGCAACATCGGCTGCATCACGCAGATCGCCGCCGGCACCGCTATTCCGGTCGTCCACACCGTCGAGTTGATCGACTGGGCGACGGGAGGCCCGGTGCCGGAGCCGTTGCGTCACGCCAAAGGCCTCGTGCCGGCGGGCGCAGCGGACGGCTCATAGGGGAATCAGACCGCGGGCGGCGCCGCGTCTGATGCGTGGGCAGTCTTGGTTGAACCGATCCGGAGGATCATCATGGCGAAATCCAAGAAACGCAAAAAGTCGAAGGCGAAGAGCGCCGCCCCGGCGCGCAAGAAGAAAGGGGTGAAAAAGGCGGCTAAAAAATCGGCGAAGAAGACCGCCAAGAAAGCGAGAAGGTCGACAACGAAAAAGTCGACGGCGAGGTCTTCTGGGGCGAGAAAATCCGCACCGAAGCCGGCGTCGGCTGCAGCGCCCTCCGCTCCTGCGGCAGGGACCGGCGGCACATTTGCCGGTTTATTCGGCGCCGGTAAGATCAACGACGGCCAATAAGTCGGCTCGGAAGGGCGGCCGTCCGAAGGGACACGGCCGCCTTTTTTTCAGAAATTACTGCTTTTGGCCCGATTTGCGGGGCCGCTTCTGCCCCGATTGCATCGCTTGGTGCGCGCGCATAGCATGCGGCCACGCGACGGACGGTCGAAACGGCCGGAACTCTCAACCATTTCAAAACGAACAAGAGGGAGCTGCTGCATTATGCCGGCATACAAAATTCTTATCATGGGCGCGTCCTACGGGTCGTTGCTGGCCTCCAAAATCCTGTTCGGCGGACACTCCGTGCATCTCGTCTGCCTTCCGGCGGAGGCCGATCTGATCAACGCCGAAGGTTTTCGTGTGCGCCTGCCGGTTAAGGGCCGCGAGGGGCGGGTGGAAATCGATTCCCGCAAGCTCCCAGGCAAAGTCACCGCCGGCGGTACCGAAGGGGTCGATCCAGCCAATTACGATCTCGTCTGCCTCGCCATGCAGGAGC
Organism: Pseudolabrys sp.; assembly: GCA_035765795.1. GTDB lineage: Bacteria > Pseudomonadota > Alphaproteobacteria > Rhizobiales > Xanthobacteraceae > Pseudolabrys. The sequence goes on from DASTWX010000249.1 coordinate 2,889, forward strand.
CGCAGTTCGGCGCGCCCGGCGTGCGCGAGCTGCTCGACAAGGTCGCGAAGGCGAAGGTGCCCTGCATGTCGATCATGAACATGCCGCCGCTACCTTATGTGAAACGCATTCCCGACCTCGATTACAATGCGCTCGAGCCCGCATTCACCGAGCCGAGGGTGTGGGACAGCTTCGATCCTGCCCTGGTGACGCTGTGCAGCCCCGATCCGCAGGCGATCCGCCCGCCGGACGAGAAGGTCAATGTGCTGATGGTGACGTTGCCGACGAACTTCAAGGTGGCCAAGTTCGACGACGACAAGCACACGGCGATCCTGCGCCAGCTCGAGAAGGACATCGACGCCGTGCGCTTCGATCCCGGCGACGGCAGCAAAATCGAGCTGCCGGTCAAGCTGCGCGTCCACGACTCGATCTTCACGCCGCTCGCCAAGTGGGCAATGCTGCTTGCCGGCAATTATCGATGCATTACGCCGGACGGCATGCGGACGGCACAGGAAGCGGTGCATTCCGATATCGCCACCGCGCGGGAGGTCTATAATTTCGTCTTCGACCTTTGCGTCAAGCTCGGCGCCAAGCCGGAAGATCTGGTTCCGTTCGAGAAATACGCAGCGGCGGCGCAGAGCCTCACCCGGCCGGCGTCTGCTGCCCGCGCCTTGCAGAACGGTGCAAAGAACATCGAGCGCTCCGATAAGCTCGTCCAACTCATCGGGCGGCAGAAGGGCATGAGCAACGTCAAGGTCGACGCCATCGTCGCTTTGGTCGACCGGCGACTCGAAACGAACCGCAAGAAGGCCGCGGCTTGAGCCCGTGCCTGCTGATGAGCCCAGGGACGCCGTGCGCATAGCCGGCGTCCCTTTTCGTTTTCGCCAGCGACAAGCATCTTTGGGCTTTAAGGCAGCGGCACTTGTGCGACGAGCCCCAGCGCCCGGGCGTCAACGACGCCGAGCGCGCGCAGCGCTAACAGCGTCGTCATCTGCACCGCTTCCCGGGCCGCAGCGTTTCCGTCCGGTGACGGCGCGAGCGGCCCGATGAGGCCCTCTATGACAGCTCCAACTACAGCCGGCGCCGACATGCGCGCATCCTGCTCAGGGAGGAGATGGCCGGTGATCGCCGTGCGGATACGAGCCTCTATTTCGGCTGCGACCGACTGGCGGAAATCGAGCCGCAGCGTGTCAATCTCGGCATCGACCGGCTCGGCGACGGCAGCCCAAGCCAGCTTGCGCGTACGCAACGCGCGCGCAGCGAAGGTGGCAAGACAGGCGGCCAGAGCCGACAGCGGTCCCGGCGCCGCGTCGGCCGCCGCGCGCATCGCGGCAAGCTCTTTTCCTGCCACCGTGGCGATCAATTCGGCGATGAGATCGGTTTTTGACGGGAAATAGCGGTAGACGGTGCCGGCCGCGACGTGCGCGCGCTCAGCGACGGCAGCAATCTGGACGCCCGCCATCCCGTGCTCGATGGCCAGCGCACGGGCGGCTTCGAGAATGGTCCGTTCGCGCTCGGCCAGCCGGCGAACGATGTTCTCGGTGCGACGATAAGGCATTAAATGCAGTGAACGCTGATTCACTCGCCGAAGACAAGCTTCTCCGGCCCGCCCGACGATCAGGACTTCCCGCTCAACGATTTCTCGCGCAGGGCGGAAAGCGTCATCGCGGGGGTCAGCGCCTCGGGATCGATCCTCAGCCGGATAATCGACGGCTTGCCGGATTGTCGTGCTGCGGCAAAGGCGGCCGGGAAGTCGGACGTCTTCTCGACGCTGACGCCAAAACCGCCGAACGCCTTGGCATAAGCAGCGAAATCCGGATTGGTCAGCGTAGTGGCAATGACGCGGCCGGGATACTCGCGCTCCTGGTGCATACGGATCGTGCCGTAGAGTCCATTGTCAGCGATCACCACGATCAGCGGCAGCTTCTCGTGGACGGCGGTGGCGAAGTCCTGACCAGTCATCAGGAAGTCGCCGTCGCCGGCCATGCAAACGACGAGGCGGTCGGGATGAAGCGTTTGCATGCCGAGCGAGGCCGGAAAGCCGTAGCCCATCGAGCCGGACGTGGGGCCGACCAGACCGCCGTAGCGGCGCACGCGGTAAAACCGATGCACCCAGCCGGAGAAATTGCCGGCGCCCAAGGTCACGATGGCGTCCTCCGGCAGATTCTCGCGCAGCCAAACCAGCACCTCGCCCAAGTTGACCGCGCCGGGCTGCGGCGAAGCCTTATCGGTCCAGGCTAGATATTCGGCGTGCGCGGCTGCAACCTCGCCCCGCCAAGCGACGTCGGCCGATGGCTTGAGCGCCTCCAGGGCCGCACAAAAGGCGGTCGGCGAGGCATTGATGGCGAGATGCGGATGGTAGACGCGACCGAGTTCTTCCGCGCCGGGATGTACGTGGACAAGCTTCGTCCGAGGCTCGGGAATGTCGAACAGCGAGTAGCTCTGCGAGGACATCTCGCTCATGCGATCGCCCACCAGGAGCACCAAGTCGGCTGCTCGCGCGCGCGCGAGCAGTTTCGGATTAGGGCCGATGCCAAGGTCACCGGCAAAACACGGATGCAGCGCGTCGAAGAGGTGCCCGCGCCGAAAGGTGGTGGCGACCGGGAGCGCAAAGCGCTCGGCAAAGCGCGCCATGGCCGCGCAAGCCTCCGCCGTCCAACGGCTGCCGCCAACCAGCGCGATCGGATGCTTGGCCGCTTCCAAGAGCTCCTGCAATCGCGCCATCTCGGCGGAACCAGGCCAAATCTCCACCGGCTCGAACATCTTCGCATCCGGCACAGAAATGCGCTCGGTGAGCACGTCCTCGGGCAGTGCGATCACCACCGGGCCGGGGCGGCCGCCGCATGCGGTATGGAAGGCACGCGAGACGATTTCCGGAATCCGGGCCGGATCATCGATCTCGGTTGCCCATTTGGCGATTGAGGCGAAGACGGCGCGGTAATCGAGCTCCTGGAATGCATCGCGCCCGCGCATCTCACGCGCCACCTGGCCGACGAAGACGATCAGCGGCGACGAGTCCTGCTGCGCAATGTGAATGCCGGCCGAAGCATTGGTGGCGCCGGGGCCGCGGGTGACGAAGCAGATGCCCGGGTGGCCGGTCACCTTGCCTATCGCTTCGGCCGCCATGGCGGCGGCGCTCTCGTGCCGGCAAACGGTGAGCTTGATATCGCGATCATAAAAGGCATCGAGCGCGGCCAGGTAGCTTTCGCCGGGGACGCAAAAGGCATGCCGCACGCCATGGATGAGCAATTGATCGACGAGGACTTCGCCGCCGGTGCGCGTGCCGTCGTTCGAGCGCATAACTACATGCTCCGTTGTTTCAGAGATCAGGTATCAGGGGTCAGGCATCAGATGAAGGGCATCGCTCCTGATACCTGATATCTAGCTCCCGATCCCTGCTCACCGCACAACCTTCGGCATCGGAATCGGCGGCGCGAACGGCGCCGGGGTCATCAGGCTGGTGCGCTGGGCGACGATATTGCCGGCCTTCGTGTTCTCGGCGAGATAGACCTTCCAATCCGGGTCCTGCGCCATTTTTCCGCGCTTGGCCTCGCGGTCGCCGGCGCTCTCGTACACCCAGCCGTGCACAATCGTATTGAGTTCGCCCGTTTCCGCAGTGAGATAAAACAGCGGCTCGCCCATGTAACGAAGCTGCACCGGATACGCGAATTTTTCGTAAAGCGACAACTGAGCGGACATGGTGCCGGGACGGACGGTATAGGTACGAAGATCGATCAGCACACGCATCTCCCCTTGCTTGCTCGGCTCGCGTCGAGCCGACGAAGCCGCACTCTCTCCGGCGCGCATGCCGCCGGTCAAGCCGGGAATATCGTTCTCAGAGTCTGATCGGAATTGAGCTTTTGCAAGATGTTGGGCAAAGCGCTGGAGATCGTCATGGCCGGGCTTGTCCCGGCCATCCACGCCTTGCTTCCGATAAAGGCCGCAAAGACGTGGATGCCCGCGACAAGCGCGGGCATGACGGCAGGGTAGCACCTTGAATTTTCTGTCTTCATTTCCGGCCAGACTCTCAGGTGTGCGCGATATCGCGACGCTCTCCTCCACATTCAGGGTGCGGCGGCGTCCCGGGCACCTCAATACGCCTGGACCGCGCCCGCTTCGCTTTCCTTCTCGACGGGCTGTTCCGAACGCTGCTCGGCGGGCTTGCGGTAATGGGCGAGATTGCTGGCGCTGTTGACCAGAGCTAGATGCGAGAAGGCTTGCGGAAAATTGCCAACGAGACGCCGTGCGCGCGGATCGTATTGCTCGCTTAGCAGTCCGACGTCGTTGCGCAATGACAATAAGCGGCCGAACAACGCCTCGGCATCCTTGTGGCGGCCGAGCATTAAATAGGCGTCGACGAGCCAGAAGCTGCAGGCAAGGAACACGCCTTCCCCCGGCGGCAAACCGTCCGTAGCGGTGGCCGTGTCGTAACGCAGCACGAGGCCGTCCGATAGCAACCGCGCCTCAATCGCCTCGATAGTCCCGCGGATGCGCGGATCGTGCGGCGGCAGGAAACCGACGGCTGGGAGCAAGAGCAGACTGGCGTCGAGTTCTTTGTCGCCGTAAGCGCGAACGAAACTGTTGCAGGAGGTGTCGAACCCGTGCGCGCACACGTCCGCGTGAATGCGGTCACGCACCTCGCGCCAACGATCGAGAGGACCGGGCAGGCTGAAGCTTTCTGCGCTTTTGATAGCGCGGTCGAAAGCGACCCAGGCCATCACCTTGGAATAGGTGAAGTCCTGGCGTCCGCTACGCACCTCCCATATGCCTTCGTCGGCCTGTTGCCAGATCGTTTCGAGATGGGCGAGGAATTCGCGTTCGACGTCCCAGCCCGCCTCGTTTGCGCCGAGTCCACCTTGACGCGCCTGATGCAGCGCATCCATCACCTCGCCGAAAATGTCGAGTTGTAATTGGTTGTGCGCGGCATTGCCGATGCGCACCGGCGCCGAGTTCTCATAGCCCGGCAGCCAAGGCACCTCCCATTCCGTGAGCCGCCGCTCGCCGCTAATGCCGTACATGATCTGCATTTGGCGCGGACTACCGGCGGCCGCGCGCAACAGCCAGTCGCGCCAATTGCGCGCTTCCTCGTAGTAGCCGGCATTCATCAGGGCGAGCAGCGTGAGCGTCGCATCGCGCAGCCAGCAGAAACGGTAATCCCAATTGCGCGGACCCCCGATCTGCTCGGGTAGCGAAGTCGTGGGCGCAGCGACGATGCCGCCGGTCGGCGCATAAGTTAGCGCCTTGAGCGTGATAAGCGAGCGGCAGACCGCGTCATTATAGGGACCGACGATCCGATTGCGGCGGGACCAGGCCACCCAGCGCTTTTCCGTCTCGGCCAATTGCGCCTCAGGATCAATCGTTTCCGGCAGTGGCGCGATTGAAGGAGCGTAGGAGATCACGAAGGCTTTGCGCTCCCCCGCTTTTACGGTGAATTGGGCCACCGTCTTGAAATCTTTGCCGCGAATCGGCACCGACGAACGCAGCACCACCATGTCGGGACCTGCGATGGCGCGCATTGTTGTGTCATCGAGCCGCGTCACCCAAGGGACTGTGGCGCCATAACCGAAGCGCAAGATGAATTCGCTGTGCATGGCGACTTCGCCGCGCTCGCCGACAACAATGCGAACGATATGCGAACTGCCATTATGCGGCGGCATGAAATCAATCAGCGTCACCGCGCCGTCGTCCGTTTCCATCCGTGTTTCTAGAATCAGCGTTGCGGAGCGGTAGCGGCGGCTAAGGCGGACGATGCGGTGCTGCGGCGCAATCAACCAGCGGCCGTGCTCAGGGCCGCCGAGCAGCGCTGCGAAGCAGGCGTCGGAGTCAAACCGTGGCCAGCACAACCAATCCATCGAGCCGTCGCTTCCGATGAGGGCTGTCGTCCTGAGGTCGCCGATAAGCGCGTAGTCTTCGATGCGGGAGGCCATGCCGTCTCCTGCTGCTGCTGGATGGATTGTCAGGATGATGTGCTAGCCACCAATGTCACCCACAAGATTGACATCGCTCTCACGGCTGACGGCGAGCGGTGTGGCCACGATTTCAAATGGTACAGAGGTGATGAGTCCGGCCCTCATCATGGGCCGCCCCCGTCCGTCTGCTATTTGGGAACTTTACCGCGACGATGCAAGGTTGATGTATATTCCACATCATCAGGCAGCCGGTTCGACCGAAACGACGAGAAAAGTGTACATTTCGTCCTCCTCACCACGGATGGAGACATAATCGCCCTGCCGGAATGAATGACCATCGAAGCGATATCCTGATTCGTCGTCACCGGCTTCTTGCGGGTTGTAATCGAAGGCCCAGCGTCCTCGGTTGCCCCCGCCTCTGTGCACCAACCGGCCGACTTGGTCGTCCTCACCCTCCCAAAAACGGCGTACGCGGCAGTTCTCTTTGTGCGCCTCCCACCGATTCACGTCGATATGGCCATCTGCGTCAAGCGGAGCGACGAATTCGTAGCCATGCCGGGCTGAGCCCTGCGGGAACTCGGGCGAACGGGCAAGATTAAGTCGGATACGCTTGAAGGTGTGTGGAAGTGCGGCCACGAAGCGTTGTCCTCCTCGATTTGTGCGCGCCGGGAACGACTCTCAATGAACGCGGCCGACGACCAGCAACTCGTCATTAATTTTCTCGACCGGCCCAAGACCCACGGCGGCGCGCCGGTGACGCGCGTCGACACCCATGCCGCCGCCGTTTTCCTGGCGGGCGACCGGGTGCTGAAGATCAAGCGCGCCGTGCGTTTTCCGTTCCTTGATTTCTCCAGGCTGGAGAAGCGGAAGGCCGCGTGCGAGGCCGAACTCGCCGTCAATCGGGCATTCGCGCCGGCAATCTACAGGGCGGTCGTCCCGATTACCCGCGAAGCCGATGGTCGCCTTGAAATCGGCGGGCGCGGCAAACCGGTGGAGTGGGCGGTCGAGATGAGCCGCTTCGACGAACGCCGGACGCTCGATCGCCTAGCCGAAGCCGGCCGCATCGACCACGGCCTTGCCGATGCGCTGGGCGGGGCTGTGGCCCAAGCGCATGCCAAGGCACCTGTGGCGGCGGACTTCGATTTCGCTGCCGCACTGAGCGGGATTGCTGAGCAGAACATCGCGGAATTGCAGGCCGAGCCGGCGTTGTTCGCGCCGGAAATGGTGAGCGCACTCGGCAAGCAGACACGCGCGGCGCTCGCGCAGGTACATCCGCTGCTCGTGCATCGCCAGCAGGCCGGGGCTGTGCGCCGCGGCCATGGCGATCTGCACCTCGGCAATATCGTTCTTATCGATGATGCTCCAGTGCTGTTCGATGCCATTGAATTCGACACCAAGATCGCCACCACCGATACGCTCTATGACCTCGCCTTCCTCCTGATGGACCTGATCGCGCGTGACTTGCACACCGGCGCCAATGTCGTGCTCAATCGCTATCTGACGGAGCGCGGGCTTGATGACGACCTCGACGCGCTCGCCGCGCTTCCGTTGTTTCTCTCCATACGGGCCGCGATCCGCGCCAAGGTGACCGCGGCTCGTGCGCGAACGAATGATGCAGGCACGAAGGTCAAAGAAACTGCGCGTGGTTATTTTTTCCTGGCCCAGCGGCTGCTTACAGCGGCGGAGCCGTGCTGTGTCGCGGTCGGCGGGCTGTCCGGCACCGGAAAATCGCTGCTCGCGCGTAGCCTCGCACCGGATTTGGCGCCCGCGCCGGGCGCAGTGATGCTGCGCAGTGACACCTTACGCAAGAGCCTGTTCGGCAAGGAAGAGACCGAAAAGCTGCCCCCGGAAGGTTATGCAAAAGAGGCCAATGCGCGCGTTTACGCGGTGCTTGCCGACAAAGCGCGGCGAGTGCTCGCCGCCGGCCATTCCGTCGTCGCCGACGCCGTCTTCGCCCGGGACAGAGAACGTGTGGAAATCGCGCAGGCTGCGGCCGGCCACAAATTCGTTGGTCTTTTCCTCACAGCCGATCTCGCCACGCGCATTGCACGCATAGGCGCGCGAGCGGCAGACGCTTCGGACGCCGATGCGACCGTCGCCCGCGCGCAAGAGACTTACGATCTCGGCGGCTTGGATTGGACTCAAGTCGATGCGTCGAGCACACCCGACGAAACCCTACGGCAGGCGAAAGCGGCATTGGGCATTCTATGATTTGTATTCCAATCGCGCTGTTGAATTGAGCTATGCAGGCGCCACAGCACCGCTGCCCGGTCCTGGCCCTTGGCTTGACCATGCAAGACCATGCATAGCTTGTCGCCTCGCGTCGCCGCCTTTCTGGATCCTTAATGACCGCCGCGTCCGCTCGAACCTTCTCTGCGCGACAGATCGCGGTCGGCCTCGCCGGCTACTTCTGCTTCATCAATCTCTACTCGCCGCAGGCCATCCTGCCGATGCTGTCGCAGGAATTCGGCGCGGGCGCCGCGGCGATTTCCGCCATTATGACGTCGGGCACGATCGCCGTAGCCCTGACCGCGCCTTTCACCGGCACGGTCGCCGACGTGCTCGGCCGCAAACGGGTTATCGTTTCGGCGATGGTGGCGCTCGTCATCCCAACCGTTCTGGCGTCCCTGGCTCCGACCCTCTCCGCGCTGGTGTTCTGGCGTTTCGTGCAGGGGCTGGTGCTGCCGCCGATATTTGCGGTGACCATCGCCTATGTTGGGGACGAATGGTCGCCGCGCGAAGCTACCGCCGCGATCGGCGTCTATACCTCGGGCGCGAGCCTCGGCGGCTTTTCAGGCCGTCTGTTTACCGGCATTTTGTCGGACCTGTTCGGCTGGCGCATCGCTTTCGACGTCTTGGCGGCGATGACGCTGATCGGCGCCCTGTTGGTCTTTCGGCTGCTGCCGCGCGAGCAAAAATTCGTCCGCTCGGAAGGATTGATCGCCTCCGGCAAGCAGATGCTCGGTCATTTCCGCAACGGTCAACTGCTGGCGACCTATGCCGTCGGCTTCGGCGTGCTATTCAATTTTCTCGTCATCTTCACCTTCATCGGTTTTCGGCTGGCAGCCCCTCCTTACAATTTCTCGGCGACGCTGCTGGGGGCGATCTTTCTCGTCTATCTCGCGGGGTCGGCTTCGACTCCCATGACAGGTCGGGCGGTGAGCCGCTTTGGCCGCCGCCATTTCATGATCGGCATCATCGCGCTCTGGGGCCTCGGCATCCTGCTCACACTGGCCGAGCCGTTATGGCTGATCCTGCTCGGCCTGACGCTGAGCGCCGGTTGCGGCCTGATGTGCCAGTCGGTATCGACTGGGTATGTAACGGTCACAGCACAAGCCGGACGCTCGTCGGCTGTGGGGCTTTACGTGACCAGCTTTTATCTCGGCGGCGGCTTAGGCGCCGCGGCTGGCGGCGTGGTGTGGACCGTCGGCGGCTGGCCGGGATGCGTCGGCATGGTCGTGGTCATGCTGGCGGTGATGGCAAGCATCGTGGCACTGGCGTGGGCCCGCAGGATCCGTGTGGCGCCACCGGCCGCGATTGAACAACCTTGATCGACAGCGTTGAGCGACGGCGCCAGCGCACCCTACGCCACGGCCTTGATGATCTTGGCGAGCTTGTCGAACATCTCGCCCATCTGTGTTTCGCTGACGATCAGCGGCGGTGAGAGCGCGAGCGTATCGCCGACGCCGCGGATGGTAAGCCCGTATTCGAAAAAGCCGGCGTCCATCGCCGCGTAGCCGCGCTGGCCCACCGCGCCGGGAATGCTGGCGAGATCGATCCCGAGCGTAAGGCCGACCGTGCGGATGTCGAGAACGTTGGGCAGGTCCTTGAGCTTCATCGCCGCTTGGCCCCAGACGGGCTCGAGCTTGCGCGCGCGTTCGAACAGGTCCTCGTCGCGATAGAGATCGAGCGTGGCGAGACCGGCGGCGCATGCAAGCGGATGGCCCGAATACGTGTAACCGTGGAACAACTCGATGGTCTGCTCAGGGCCACGCATGAATTCATCGTAGACGCCCTTGCGCACCAGAACACCGCCCATCGGCACCGTGCCGGAGGTGACGCCTTTGGCGAAGGTGACCATGTCGGGAATGACACCGTAGCGCTCGGCGGCGAAGGAATAGCCGAGCCGGCCGAAGCCGCTGATCACCTCGTCGAAGATCAACAGGATGCCGTGCTTGTCGCAGATGGCGCGCAGGCGTTCAAGATAACCCTTGGGCGGCGGCAGCACGCCGGTCGAGCAGGCGACCGGCTCGACGATGACAGCGGCGATGGTGGACGCATCGTGCAGCGCGACGAGGCGGTCGAGTTCGTCCGCGAGATGCGCACCCCATTCCGGCTCGCCGATGGTGAACGCCTGCTTCTCGCGATTGTAGGTCGCGCCGAGGTGATCGACGCCGGCCATCAGCGCGCCGAAATGCTTGCGGTTGGCGACAATGCCGCCAACCGCGATGCCGCCGAAGCCGACGCCGTGATAGCCGCGCTCGCGCCCGATCAACCGCACGCGCGAAGCGTTGCCGCGCACGTTGTGATAGGCGAGCGCGATCTTGAGCGCGGTATCGACCGCCTCCGAGCCGGAATTGCAATAAAACACGTGGTCGAGATCGCCGGGCGCGAGCGCCGCGATACGGCTTGCGAGCTCGAACGCCTTCGGGTGGGAGAACTGGAACGCCGGCGCATAATCGAGCTCGGCCGCCTGCCCCTGGATCGCTTTCACGATGGGATCGCGATTGTGGCCGGCATTGGTGCACCACAGCCCGGCGGAACCGTCGAGCACCTTGCGCCCGTCGACGGTGGTGTAGTGCATGTCCTTGGCGCCGGTGATGAGGCGCGGGCGCTTCTTGAAGGCGCGGTTGGGCGTGAACGGCACCCAATAAGGTTCGAGATCGTTGGGAACGGCGGTTGCGGGCTGGGCCATCGGTCTTGCCTCATGCTGAGGAGCGCGGCTCCTTCGCCGCGCGTCTCGAAGCATGAGGCCGCCCTCTCCTTCGAGACGCGGGCTAAACGCCCGCTCCCCAGGATGAGGGCGGAAATAGCCGCTGTCATGGCTTTATCCCTTTTTGCCGGTAATGACAAAGCGGGAAACGGCTGCTACCACCCCGCCTTCACTGCATACCGATGAATGCGCCATGGCCGATCCGAAATCCGGCAAAAAGCAGAATAAACTCAAAGCTCGCCTGCCGCGCGGGCTCGCCGACCGCGGGCCGGCCGAGATCGCCGCCACGCGCGAGATGATCGAAAAAATCCGGCTCGTTTACGAGCGCTACGGCTTCGAGCCGGTGGAGACGCCGGCGATCGAATATACCGACGCGCTGGGCAAGTTCCTGCCCGACCAGGACCGGCCGAACGAGGGCGTGTTCTCGTTCCAGGACGACGAC
>DASTWX010000250.1:0-4885 GCA_035765795.1 Pseudolabrys sp.
CCTGAGTTGGCCACCGACGTAGCGGACCCGCCGCGGATGAAACTCTCTCCCGTCATCCTGAGGTGCGAGCGCGCTTTTTTGCGCGCGAGCCTCGAAGGATGACAAGCCCAAGCCCTTCGAGGCTCGGCCTTCGGCCGAGCACCTCAGGGTGACGGACTGCGGTTTCTTTTGGGCGCGAGCGAGCGTCAGCGAAGCGAGCCTCGAAGGATGGCGGCCCACGTCTTTGGCGTACATCCTACGAGGGCCGCGCTTCGCGCGGCCGCCTCAGGATGAGGTCAAGCTACGTGGCCCAATCGTCCGGCAATCAAGGTTAACCGCCGTTGCAGCGGGGCGGCTGTCGATTGGCGCTTTACAACAATACCGCGAGGGGCGGAAAATGCCGCCGGCGGCATAACTTGTGGTTCATGGGGCATCAAACAATGAGACGTATTTGTAAGGCGTTCTACGGTGCACTGCTTATTCTCGGACTCGCGGGCATCAACCCGATTCCGGCGCTCGCCGGCGGGTATGTCTGGGACACGAATTGCAACTGCATGCGTCCGGATTATCAATACACGACGAGGCGCTATGTGCGTGCGGCACCGCGCGTCATCACACATGAGCGTTTCGTCGACCATACGCGCGTCGTGCCCGGCCGTACGCGCCTCATTCAGGAAAACCGGGTGACCGTGCACGTTCGCCCGGTGATCAATCGGGAAGTGGTCGTGCACCGAACCCACACCATCGTGCGCAACGTGGTGCTGCACAGGGTCAATCGGATCAATCGGTATCGTAACCGGTACTACGATCAAAGAATCGACGTGGATGGCGGCAACAGCGTTCGCGAGGTCACCGTCTATCGGAACGTGCGTGGCGGGGACTGCGGTTGCGGCTATGAAAGCGGCTACGGCGCGTATTACGGCGGATACGGTGTCTATCGGAACGCATACGGCGGCTATGGCGGTTATCATCGCGGACTTTTCGGCGGCGCGATCATCTCCGCCCGCGATTAAGCAGTAAGCTGAGCCGAGTAGAGCAACCGCCCCGCTGCTGAGCAGCGGGGCGGTTTTGCGTCCGCGATGCGAAACGCGGAAACGGGCCGGCGCGCCGGCGGGGCTGCCGCCCAATAACGCCACAGTGCTAGGATAGAGCCGACCGCATGAACAGGATCGGCATCGGCGCGATGAATTGTGGAACAGGACTCCAGCGGCGGCGCAAAGTCCTCGCGATAGTGGCCTTAGCGGCACCTCTCCTGACGCCCGTGATCGCAGCAGCGCAAGCGTCTTTTCCAGCGCCGCCAGCGCACCCGACGCCGGCGATTTCTCTTGCACTACCCCGCGACCTCTCGCCCTGGGGCATGTTTATGAGCGCCGACATCGTCGTGAAGACGGTAATGCTCGGGCTTGCGTTCGCTTCGGTGGTCAGTTGGACAATCTGGCTCGCCAAATCGCTTGAGCTCGTGGCCGCGCGCCGTCGCCTGCGGCGGGGCTTGCGCACACTGAACGAAGCGCATTCGCTGGACGATTCGCTCGCCAAGCTGCGGCAGCCGGCCGGCGAGGCGTTCGACTTCCTACAGGCAGCCGAGGCCGAACTGCGGCAATCGGCGGATGCCCTGGTGCCCGAAGGCGTGAAAGAACGCATCGCGTCGCGCCTGTCGCGGCTCGACGCAGCAGCCGGCCGGCGCATGATCCGTGGCACCGGTATTCTCGCGACCATCGGCGCCACGGCACCCTTCGTCGGGCTGTTCGGCACGGTGTGGGGCATCATGAACAGCTTTATCGGCATCTCGAAGCTGCACACGACGAATCTCGCCGTGGTCGCGCCCGGTATCGCCGAGGCGCTACTCGCGACCGCATTGGGGCTGGTGGCGGCCATTCCCGCGGTCATGATGTACAATATGTTCTCGCGCTGGATCGCCGGTTATCGCGCTTTGCAGGCCGATGTATCGGCCGCGACCTTGCGCCTGGTCAGCCGCGATCTCGATCGCGGACTCGAGGCCAGCCGTTGGATAGAACACCGCCCTGCCGCCGCCGAGTGAGCAAACGAATGGCGGTACATCTCGATCACGGCGACGATGAGCTCGGCGAGCTTCACGAAATCAACGTGACGCCGTTCATCGACGTGATGCTGGTGTTGCTGATCATCTTCATGATCGCGGCCCCGCTGGCGACGGCCGACATCGCGGTCGATCTGCCGACTGCGCAAACCGAGCGCAGCCCGCGTCCGGATAAGCCTCTTTTTGTTACGCTCAAGCCCGACCTCACCGTCGTGGTCGATGACGCCACTGTGCCGCGCGAGGTGCTCGGCTCCGCTCTCGACCGCGTTACCGGCGGCGACAAAACCCAGCGCGTCTATCTGCGCGCCGACAAGAGCGTACCGTACGGCGACCTGATGAACCTGATGAATGTCCTGCGCGACAATGGCTATCTGCACGTGGCGCTGGTGGGCCTGGAAGCACAGACGCCATGACCGCGGTCCGCCATTTGGGTGGCATCGCGCGTTGGGGCGCATGCCTTGTGCTGGTGCTCGGCGCCCATGCCGCGGCGGCCGTCGTCTTGCTGACGCACTGGCACGCACCGGCAGATGCCGTTGCAAGCGCGCCGCCAATCCTCATCGATCTTGCGCCGGCGCCGGCCGCTCCCGCGATCGTGGCCTCGCAGTTACCGCCCGGTCCGGTACAGCCGCAATCGCAAGCACAGCCGGCGCCGGAAAAGAAAATAGAAAAAGCCGACATCGCACCAAAACCGGAGGAGCCTGTTCAGAAACCCGAGACTAACTCCACGCCGGAGCAGCCCGTTGAAAAAGCGCTCCAGGCGAAGCCTCTCCCGGCGCCTCAGAAAACGGTGATGCTGGCGATGCTGCCGCCGCCCCACCCGCACATCAAAACGCCGCCGCACGAGAAGCGGCGTGCGAAAGCCGAGCCCCGGTCCCAGCGCGCGAACATGGCCCGCGCGCCAAGCGCCGCCGAACGGCACGCGCGCCGCACCGCGGCGCTTTCACCCGGCGCATCACGTCACGATTCCGATGCCCTGCCCAATTGGAAATCGCGCCTGCTGGCCCAACTCGAACGCTACAAGCGCTATCCTCCGGAAGCACAGCAGCGCGGCGAAGAAGGCGTCGCGCAACTCGCTTTCAGCATCGATCGCAGCGGCGGCGTGCATAACGCGCACATCGTACACAGCTCAGGCTCAGCGTTGCTCGACCGCGCAACGCTCGCGCTCGTTCAGCGCGCCCAGCCTCTGCCCCCGCCCCCCGCCGAGCTCGGCGGCCAACGAATCTCGATCGTCGTGCCGATCCGGTACAATATTCGTTAGCCGTCCGACCGCCTCACCGATTAAGACCAGCAGCGGGCCTGGCAGCGACGCTTGTGCCAGACGATCCGGCAATTCGCAGATAGGGGCAGCGACGCTTTGTTGGTCCGCGCGGGTTGCTCGTGCGACGGCGAGCGCCGGCGTTGTCGGATCGAGCCCCTCCGCAATGGCACGAATGACGAATGCGGATAATGTCTTCGCCGGCATATAGACGGCGGTGGTGGTTTTGTCGTCTGCCAAGCTGCGCCAATCGATGTCCGGTGGCAGATCGCCATCTCGGCTGTGCCCAGTGATAAACTGAACCCGACGCGCATGGGCACGGTCCGTCAAAGGAATGCCAATGCTTGCCGCCGCGCCTTGCGCCGCGCTGATGCCGGGCACGACCTCGACCGCAATGCCGGCGGCGCGGCAGGCATCGATCTCCTCCCCGGCGCGGCCGAAGATGAGCGGATCGCCGCCCTTGAGCCGCACCACCCGCTTGCCTTGCCGCGCCAGCAACACCATCAGGCGGTTGATGTCGTCCTGCTTGCACGACGGGCCGTGGCCGGTCTTGCCGACCAGCATGCGCTTGGCCTCGCGGCGGGCGAAGTCGAGGACTTCACGGGAGACCAGATCGTCGAACAAGATGACGTCGGCCGATTGCAGCGCGCGCACGGCGCGTAAGGTGAGCAACTCCGGATCGCCGGGACCAGCACCGACAAGAGTCACCGAGCCGCTCTCGACGGCGGCGCCGATCCCCTTCACCTCGGCGAAAAAGCGGTCGAAATCGCGTTGCCCCGGCGCCTGCGCCGGATGCGTTACCGCATGCGCGGTGAATAGCTGCCAAAATTTTCGCCGGCCGGGGAATGAAAGGCCGGATGCTTTCAATGTTGCGCGCCAGCGTCCGGCCGCAGCCGCCCAGGCGGCGAAGCCCTGCGGCAATAATGCCTCCAGCTTGGCGCGGATGGCCTGCGCGAAAACGGGCGCGGCGCCGTCGGTCGAAATGCCGATCACCAGCGGCGAACGGTTGACGATGGCGCCGAATGAGAAGTCGCAGAACGCGGGCTTGTCGATGACGTTGACCGGCACGCCAGCCGCGCGTGCTGCCATGGCAAATACCTGCGCCGACTCGGCGTCATCGAAGGCGCCTACCGCGACCGATGCACCCGCCAGATCGGCTGCCGTCCATGTGCGCCGATGCAGGACTAAAGCGCCGGCGGGCAATTCTTCTGCAAGGCGCGTAACCTCCTCGCAAATCTCCGCCGCACAGATGGCGACCTGCGCGCCCGCCGCCGCCAACAATTCGGCCTTCCAAGCCGCCGCCTCGCTGCCTCCCGCAACAACGGCACGCTTATCGGCCAATGAAAGGAACACGGGCAGGCGCGCGAGCGGCGCCATGCGCGAGACCGGCGTCTCCTGCGGCCTGCGTTCGGCAACCAAGCTCACCGCCGTGCGCCCGCGTTGGCGTGAAAATCGAGTCCGTTCTCGGTCTTGGCGATGAAGCCGGAGCGGATGCAGAAGTCGCCGAAGCGCTCACCTTTTTTCCGCTCGGCGGCATAGACGGCAAAGATGGGATCGAGCGTCGCGATGATGCCCTCGTGGTCGAGGTCCTCGGC
>DASTWX010000251.1:0-37979 GCA_035765795.1 Pseudolabrys sp.
GCGTCCGGCTCGTCCGCGTCACCCGGTATGACCCAAGCGCCGTTGCTGTCCCACCGGATGTAATATTGGCAGTAGTCCGTGCCATGACCAAGCCAACTGTGGGTTTCGCCATGTCCGTCAGGTTGCTCCCAGCGGAGCCCCTTCACCGCCACAGGCTCGGCAGGGCGGGCGGCTTCCGCTGCGCGCAAACGGGCCATGATAGCGTCAAGACGTGCGGGCGTACCGATATTGAACTTTCGACACGCTGCGCCCATTTCCGCGTCTGAGGCATCGCCGTCTTGTCGGCTATTGCAAGGTCGGGCGGCGAGGGCGGCTTCGTTCAGCCCACCGACGATTGCGCGAGCATGATGGATTTTTAGGTTGCCGACAAATTCGCCATCGGGCGTATAGACGTAGGCGTAGTTTTCTTCCCCATCAGGGCCGTAGTTTATGGTGTAGCTCCACGCCTCCGTCACCGTTTCTGCGGGTAGCGGTGCGGACGGCCCATTCTCGTAGGGAATTTGTTCGGAGAAACGATCCAGCGCTTTATCGAGCGCAATGCTTTCCTCGCTAAGGTCGTTGTGGACATCCCAAAACTCTCGGGCTGCGATCACGAGACTTACAAGGTCTCGTGTCAGCCTCGGTGCCTGCCGGGCCTCGGCGCGGCGGTAGCGTGTGGCAAGCCCGACCTCTTCAGATGTGGCGTTGAACTTCGCCTCGACTGCTGCGTCTAGGTCAACGCCAGCCTGCATAGCGATGAGGTCGGCACAAATGACGACATCAGCCAATTCCTCGGCCAGATGTTCAATCGTGTCGCGCGAACCGGCGATACCCATGCGCTCGCGTTCAAGCTTCTTGATCGCGTTGCAGGCTTCACCGACCTCGCCAGCGAGTTCGTTGCCGCGATAGGCGAGCGTGATCTGGTTGCCGGCGTCCCATTCCTGCTGACGGGCAATGTTCGCCGCGCGCAAGTTCGTATGGCTGATCTCAACCACGGTCGGTCTCCTTACTGTCTGAGAGGGCGAGACGGCCGGCGTCGGTGATCTGGAATATCTGCCCTGTCCATTTGTCAGGGCCGATGTGGATGGCGTAGCCAGCACTAACGAGGCGTTTGGCGGCGCTCGACATGTGACCAACAAAGGACACGTAATCGCTCTCCGCTAAACGGGCTAAAACATGTTTTTGCCTATAGGTCAGCTTATTCGACATCGATCATCCCCTTGTCGGAGGCTTGGTGAAGAAGGGCGAGGAGGAGGACTTCGAGGAGAGCGAGTGGCAGTGTCGACGCTTGGCCCTGAAAGGTCGGGCCATCAGCTTCCTCAAGCTCAACCGTCCAGCCGATGGTGTGCTTCGGCGGCGACGTGTAATCTTCGCCGATGTGTGCAATCGCCCACCCCGGCAGCACGCGCTCTATCAGGGCAACGGTGGCGTCGATTGAGGCGGTGACAGGTGCGGGGTGTGAATACGTTCGACCAGCAAGCTTGTTAATCACGTCCTTGCCGACGATTATGTCCCACGCGGCTTCTTCGATGCACTCCAAAGCGACTAGCACATCGGCATCCAACTCCCGATCCGGCCCCGTCGCCCGGCGCACCCGCGCTAGCAGGCTCTCTATCTCAGCAGTGGTCATGGTCGCAGACCTCCCGATTGACACCGGCCAGCGGGGCCGGAATGTTGGTGAAATGACGAAGGACGAGGCCAACCGCCGAGTAATGCTTTCGAGGCGCGTAATCGCCGGATGGGAAGCAATGGGCACGCCGCTTGGTCCGCCCGAAGGGACGTTGCGCATGATCCGCGAGGAAATCGCAATCCTCGAAAGGCAAGGGCGAACTGAGGTCATGACAGCCCTGTTTCACAGGCCGAGCGCCGCGCGTCAGCAAGGGCCAGAGCAACAGTGCTGTTGTCGGCCTGGCGGTTCTCGTCCCGCCCCAGTGCCCGGTTGGTCATGTCGAGGATGGATTGCAGATCAGCGCACCGTATCTTTCGAGCCGCGATTTCGGCATCGGCACGTTCGCGGATCGCCGCAATGTCGTTATTCGCGCGTGTTTCAATCGACAGCATGTCGGCCTCGACGGCCTCAATCTCGGCCAGAGCCGCGACGTTGTGGCGCTCCATGTCGGCTCGAATGATCGAGCTCTCCAATAGATACGGCCGCTGTTCGGTCAGCTTGTTGCGCCGGCGCGTCTCGGCGGCCTTGCGCGAGCGAGCGCTGCGGCGCTCCTGGGCAGCGTTTCGTTCAGCGGCTAGGTCAAGCACCTTGGCCTGCGACTTATCGGAGGTTGCCATTGTTCGCATCCTTGAGATCGGTGAAGCAGTAACCGTGGCGCTTGAGCCATTCAGTGTCTTGAGGGGGTGGCGGGCGATCTGCCCATTCGCCAGTGTCGGGATTGACGATCGTCGGCTTGCGGACGGCGAGGATGATCGATCGCGATGTCATTGCGGATCGCCCCTGAAAAGCACCTTTGCGTTGGTGTTTTCGATGCTCGCGGCTAAAGCCTCCATCGCTTCCTGCGCTGTGATCTGTGGGGGAAGCCTTTTGGCGAACGCCCGTATCTTCAGGGCCATTTCCTGCGTCACTTGCTCGATCGCGAGCTGCGACAGCATTTTCATGACTTCGTCGGTCGGAAGCGTCGCCATCACGCACCTGCCCACGCCATCACGAACGCGAAGCCCATGAAGGCAGCAAGAACGAACTGCATCGGAATGAAGCCGGGGCCGTTAAGCCAGAGGGCTATGGAAAGCAGAGGACGCATTTACCGACCCTCTGCCTTGGCGATGGCGGCTCGGGTTGGCAGGCCTTCGCCGATAGGGATGCGAACAAAGCCATTCCGGCCATCCGCGTATCTAACGTGCTGATACTCACCGCTACCTTCCCACGGCATCGGACGGAGTGCGTAACCGTCGCGCTGGCTTTCATCAGAAAGCAGAACCCACAGCGCAAAGGCTTCGGCGGTCCTGGATGCTATCGCCTCTTTTGCCGCTCGATATCCGACATACTTCGGCGTGCTCATCACTTCCTGATCCATCACACCCTCCGCTCAATCTGAACCGCACCGAACTGTCCGGCTTCGGGGAAGGCGATACGGGCCAGCCGCTCGTCATGGTCGGCTTGGCAATTGTCGATGAAGTCCTGAACAGCCTCGGCCTCGGTGGTGCCGTAGCCGTAGCCGCCAGCTTCCTCTTCGCCGTCGTAGTGGGCGCACCAGTCGTGCGACCGGTCGGGGATCGGCGGGCAGATGCAGGTGGTGACAATCTTGCGCGTGGCGCGCATCCGGCTTTCGGCATTGGCCCATTCGGTGTCGTTGGCGTCCTGCTCACGGCAGCGCTCGGCAGCAATAGCGGCGGCGCGGTCGGTGTAGCGGGTGAGGATGATGTCGGGGAGGTCGTGCATCTTTATGCTGCCTTTCTGGCGGTGAGACCGAAGGACTGGGCCAAGGCCTCCGACATGGCGGGATCGATCGCCGCTAGGTCAGCGGCGACTTGCGCTTCGAGAACGAACTGTTCGGGGGAGAGGTGATCGAGGGTGCCGTGCTCGCTGCGCATCCACGCCTCGACATGGCGAGGTTCACTCGCTGGCACGATTGATCTGATGCGATCGGCGTATGTCATCACAGCCACCCCATCGCCTGATGGTCGCGGGCTTCCTCGAGGCGGCGTTCGGCGCGAGCCTCGGCAACTTCGGAACGCGACAGGGGGAAATCGATGAACTCGCCGGGGAGGCTGTGGCGGGCATGTTCGACATCATCATAGATGCCGGCGTCGCAGGCCTCGCTGACGATGGCGGCAGTCACATCGCTCATGACAGCGCGACCGCCGCGACCTGGCACCGCGAATTCGACAATGCGGGCGCCGACATCGGCGTATTGGGAAGCGTTCATCACCTCGGCCCGGGTGAGGTAAATCTCCCCGTCCATCGGCTGACCGTCTTCGATGATCATGTAGGCCATTGGTCTGCGGCTCCATCAATTCGATGAAGCCAATATGCATAACGCACACCACGGCGTCAACAGGAAATATGCATTACGCACACTGCAAATTGATGCGAATACCGACTCGACTCCCGTTCCGTTCTGGATTTAGATGAGAACATAACAGGAACATGGAGGCGACCGAATGGTCACGTATTTCGTCGTTCAGACATTTCAGAAGGGGAAAAGGGGCATGCTGATCGCTGACCAGCCGAGGCAGGCTCGCGACCAAGGCCATTGCGAATTTCTGGCGGAGCGCCTGTCCCACTCAAATGCCGCAGTCGTCGCATTTTCCCGCCGCGGGGAAGTAGAAAGCGGGGACTGGGAGGATGCTATTATCCTGGCCCAATATGGTCAGATACCGGAGGAGCTTCTGGAGATGGCGGGCTAGTCATGCCAGGTGAGCGCGAGTTCACGATAGATTTGCGTGGTCGTGCCGCGAGCAGGCCAACACTCACCTACGACGAGGCAGAGGCCATGCGGCGGCTTGGATTTCGTTTTTCGATCTTTGAGCCTGGGCAGAACGAGTTCGCGCTCAGCATCCCGTACGCGACGGCGTGGAATATTGATCGCGGCCGGCTGACTTTTCGGCAGGCCGGCTAGCGCCGATCGTATTTCCCTACGACCCGATGACAGATCGGCCATTCTTGGCGGAACTCGGTGAATTCGTGCACCGGGTTCCATTGCTTCAGGTACCATTCCCGATCAGTCCAGCGGAGCAGGTGCTTGACGATAGCCTCGACTTCGCCCCCGTTGGGTGGGGTATGATAGAGGATCACGTTGGTATCACGCGTCGGGGTTAGGTGCGGATTGACCAGAGCCATGTCCCCATCCCAAAGGGCGGGGATCATCGAAGTGCCTTTGATCAGCAGGCCGTATCCGCCGCGCACGTTCTCGAGCTCGCTGGGTCGCTTGACCTGGTCGATCGCATCGAACGAAACGATGATGTGACCTTCGCCGCCCATGGCTGCGGCATATACGGGCATCTTCTGCGCGCTGACCAATTCAGATCCCGGCACGATCTGCGTAACCGGTTTCGGCGGCGCGATCACTGTGCCGTCCGGACCTTGGCCCTCGCCGGTCAGTAGCCAACCTTCGCTGATGCGATAGGCCGCCGCGTATCGGCCGGCGGCGCGACTGAGGCCGCGCTCGCCGCGCTCATGCTGGGCATAAGTGGCATAGCTCCAGCCGAAATATTTGGCCGCATCCTTCGCCGTAGCGAAGCCGCGCGCTACGCGCGCCTGCTCAAGTCTCTTGGCTGGTTCGGGCCGATCATCAGTCATCCCTGCATTTTGCACAGTTTCACAATGCATTTCGCGTTGACAGACCAGTGTGCGTTATGCATATTGATCGCATCATGAGCACCGAAATCGACCTCAAAGCGCTTCGTAAGCGGTACAACTGGACCCAGGCCGAATTGGCCGCGCGGGCCGGCGTTGACGTCGCCACCGTGTGGCGCTGGGAAAATGAAGGATTGCCCAAGCGTGGGCCGGCTCGCGCTTTTCTTGAACATCTCGCCGCCGATGCTCCTGTCGAGGCCGCCGCATGATCCCGTCCCCCACAAGCAAAAGGCGGCCGTTGCCGACCGCCCTTCAGTGTTCCGATGGAAATCCGTCAAGGCACGGCCGGCGAGGGGCAGCCCGCGTCATATTCAGCCGTGCCCTGGCGCATTTCCATTCCTATCGCAGCGTGCCGCTGCGGTTGCGGGTCAATTCGATCCTCCTCCCCGGATTGGCCCGCACATTCATTCCCGAGCAAAATCGCCTGTCCGCCAAGATCGCCGAACTTGCTCACCTCAGTGTCCTTTCCCATCCTGTCGTCGGTGTCGTCCCGACATCTACGACAGGACCGAAGGCACCATGTCCCCAAATTCAGAGCATCCGGAGCACCCTATGAGCGCTGCCGCTGCGACCGAACTCGTTCGGAAAATGGTTTTCGAAGAGAAGCGCCACACAGGCGACGCCGAGCTGGCCATGCACTCGCTGGCACGCCGCTACAGCGTCGGCTTCTGGACCCTTGACCATTTGCGTAAGGGCAGGGCGAAGACCTGTGACAGCTCGTTACTGGCGCGCCTTCGGCTTGCCTACCTCGATATTTGTCAGCGTCAACTCACCCACCTGCAGAACGAAATCGCGACAGAGAAGGCGGCCGGCGATGACACTTTGGCAGATCTTGAGCTGGAGGCTGCGGCTCTGGCGCAGAAAATCCAGGCGAGAAAGGCGGCTCTTCGGTGACCGTGCTCGCCATGACAAACACTAACCGCCGGGCAGGGCGGTTGGGGCAGGAGGAGGGTTCGGTCGAAATGGCCGGACCCACCACCTTCACAATGCCAATTCCCCCATCAGTGAACCAGATGTTCCGCAATGTTCGGGGCAAAGGTCGGGTCAAGACGGGCCATTACGAGGCCTGGTCGGCTGCTGCCGCGACGTCGATGCGGTTGCAACAGGTCCAGCCCGTTACCGGTCCAGTCCTCGTCATCTTTGGTGTCGAGCGCCATTCGCTGGCAGCTGACATCGATAACCGCATCAAGGCGATGCTCGACGCCATCGTGAAGGCGAAGATCATTCGCGATGACAGCGACGTGACGGCATTTGCCGCGGCGTGGCTCCCGTCAGCCAATGGGCTGGCCCATGTCCAGATTTTCCCCACGACCGAGTTGGGGATCGTTTTCCATCCATCAAGAGATCGCGTCACCGGTGGATGGTTCGTTTCGACGCAACCTAGCCAAGGAGATGCCTGCAATGGCACTTTCGATCAGTGACTTGAAAAAGGTGCGGGCCGACTTGCCGCCGCGCATCTTGTTCTACGGCCCGCCCGGTATCGGCAAGACCACGATCGCGTCGGAGTTCCCCGACCCAGTGTTCCTGCAGATCGAGGATGGCACGCCCGGCGACGTCGAACTGAATTCGTTCGGCAAGCTCGACACGTTCGAGCAGGTCATGGGCTACCTCGAAGTCCTCTACAACGACGATCACGACTTCAAGACGGTCGTCATCGACAGCGTGACCGAAATGCAGCGCCTTGTGTTCGCCGAAACCGGCGCCAGGGGCGATGACGAGGGCAAGACCTACGAGCGCATCGAGGATTTCCCCTACGGCAAGGGTTACGTCTATGCCATGGCCGTGTGGGGTGATTTCCTGCAGGGCCTCGACATGTTGCGTCGCGACCGTGGCATGACGGTGGTGCTGATCGCTCACTCGATCATCGGCGCTTTCAACGATCCCGAAAGCGCGTCCTACGACCAGTATCAGCTGGCTATCCATTCATCGGCGAAGAACAATGCCGATCATCGCGGTCTGATCGAACGCGACATGGATGCGATCATTCTGATGAAGAAGAACGTCGCGACCAAATCCGAAAACAAGCAGGGCGTGGCGACGACGAAGGAAAAGACGGTTGTCCGGACCCGTGCCACGGGCGGCGACACTGTGTTGCTCCACACCGTCGGCAAGCCGGCCTTCACGGCGAAGAACCGCTACGGCATCCCGGCGCAAATCCGCTACGACAAGGGCAAGGGCTTCGAGGCTCTGGCTCCCTATCTCCCCATCACCGCGCCTGCCGTCGAGCAGGACCAGAAGAAGGCAGCCTGATCATGGTCGATCTCGTTCAGCAATACGATCCCGAGGCCGAAGCCTCCAACTTCGACCAAATCCCCGACGGGGAATACGACGCGCAGGTTATCGAGAGCGACCGTCTTCCGATTTCGAACGATAAGGACCTGGGCGAATGCCTCAGCTTATGCTGGCAGGTGACGTCGGGCGAGTTCGAGAAACGCCTGTTCTGGCAGCGCCTCAACCTGTGGTGGAACGGACCGGAGAAGACGCCTGGCAAAGTTGTGCAGATCGCCAACCAGCAGTTCGCCGCAGTGCGCGAAGCCACGGGCAAGAAAATCGTCAACGCAAGCGAAGAGCTTCACTTCATCCCGTGCCGCGTCACCCTCGGCCGGCAGAAGACCGATCCGCAATACCAGGAAGTGAAGTCGGTCAAGGCGGCAGGCGGCAACGTGCGCCAGATCGGTTCTGCGGCACCGCGCGCGGCGAACAATTCCGCCCCGGTCCAGCAGCAGGCAGCGGCCGCCGGTGGCGGCAGGGCGCCGTGGCCGCGTAGGGCCTAGCGTAGCAGCCGAGGCGGGTCGGTCGGCAAACTTCTCCCGCCTCGGCACTCCCAATCGCGAAACGAAATCCGTCGCACGAAAGGACCGTGACGATGCACGATACAGCTTTGCCTTTCAATCGCGGGAATAGGCACCCCGTCGACCGGCTGGCAGATGTCAGAGCCGAGATCAAGCGTCTGCAGGAACAAGAATCAGACCTGAAAGCCCTGATCAGCACCGAAATGGGCAGCCGAGACAGCTTGGGTGGTGATGAGTTCATAGCCTTCCAATCACTGCAGGAACGTCGGGGTGCGATCGATGAGGCCAGCCTCAAGGCGGCCGGCATCAATCCCGACAAGCACCGCAAGCCCAAGATCACGAGCGTCGTTCTCCGTGTCGAGCGCCGCGCGGCGGAGGTGGCGTGATGGCAAGGGGTGACGCTCAGTTCAACCTCCGTTTCTCGGACCAAACCCGTGATCGAATTGCGGCCGCGGCACGTGCAAGTGGCCGTTCCATGAATGCTGAAATTATCTTTCGGCTTGAGGCGTCGTTCAGTCCTAGCAATTCGATTGAGCCAAAAATTGCAGCTCTGCTGGACCAGCATATCCAGCAGGAAGTCGAAGCACGTATCAAGCGCATTGCCGCAAAACTCGGAGGCGCGTGATGAAGGCTTTCATCGTCCAAATCCGCCGCGGCACCGACTGGAATACCCTGACCACGTTTCGGGTCCGGTCCTCGCGGCGTGACGATCTCTCCTCCGCAATCGATGCGGCAAAGAGGCAGGCGGAACGCGCCCTCACCGGTTGGCGTGACTATTTCGGCGCCGGCCATCATCTCCGTATCGAGGAGGTGGCGTGATGCACATCATCAGCGTCGGTCACCTCAACGAGCTTTACGTCGACGGCGCGCCGCTTGGCACGTACCTGACGCGGAAGGAGGAAGAACTTCTCCGCGCCGTGCTCAGCCATAGCCATGTCGCGTCTAAGGAATTCCTGCTCACCAGCCTCTACCAGGGCATGGACGAGCCCCTGATCAAGATCATCGACGTGTTCATCACGAAGGTGCGGACGAAGCTTGGCCCGCATCGGATCGCCATGGTGACGGTTTGGGGCAGGGGCTACGCCCGCCATCCCGAATATTCAATCGCCCCGCGTGACCAGCCACTGATCGCCGTCGGCGTCGACGCGAAGCTGGTTGAGGAAGTGGTGTTCGCCTGTGGCGAGCAGCCTGACGCCATCATCGCCCGCCTGCTTACCGCTGAACGTGATCGTCTCTGGTCGGAGGCTGCGTGATGGCCGGGACCTGGAATGTCCGAAACAACACGGCGACCCGGTTCGATTTCTGGCTAGTTTTTGACCGCTATGGACCGATGCGCTTGGCACGCCGCGAGCCAAAACTCGCTCGCGGCGAGAGGGCTATCTATATGGAGGCCACACTCCCGAACGCTCTTTGGGAAACTCCCTCCCTTCGCGGCAAGATCGAAGTCTCTGATCCGGGCTCGGCGGCAATGTCCTTCGAACTGGAAGCGGCGGCCGATGCCGTCAAGAAGGCGGTCGGCCTCGATATCGATTTGCGCGTTGTCGATCAGATGGAGGGCGAATAATGGTCGCCATCACCCTCCCACACCCCACCGTCGACGCCATTGACGCCCACTATCAGGCTCGGCAGGAAAACCGGCCACCACAGCGCCTCACCGCTCGCCTCCTGACCGGATGCGAGCGTGCCGGCTGGTACGCGTTCCGCTGGGCGCATCAGCCTCCCACGTTCGCCCCTCATCATGCCCGGGCCAATATGGCTCGGGCCGAGGCAATGAACGAGTTGGGCCAGTGCCTCAGCGATATAGGCGTCACCGTCTCTAGGGTTGATCCCAAAACGTATCAGGTCCGAGACCTCATCGCCATCGACGGGCATTACCGCCAGAAGATCGCGGGGACCGCCATCGGTTTGCTGGAAGCGCCGAAAACAGAGCACTTCCTCTATCTGGATCAGCTTCCGGCGAAGGCCGTCGCCCAAATCCAGCGTCATGGCCTGGTCGAGGCCAGACCCGACCGCATCGCGCCGATCCAGATCGGGATGCACCTGCTCGGCCTGAATCGAACCTTCTACATGGTGCGGAACAAAGATACCGACGAGCTATGGTCGGAAAGGGTGGAATATAACGCCGGCCATGCCGTCGCTTTGCTGGCCAAGGGCGAGAGGATTGTTGCTGCCTCGGTCCCGCCGGTAAAGGTGAGCGACGATCCGCAGAACTGGCAATGCCGGAACTGTCCCGCCGTCGATATCTGCCATTTCAACCAGTTCGCGCCCCGCAATTGCCGCACGTGCCTGCACGCGACGCCGGTTGGCGGCGGGGAATGGCATTGCGCCAGGCACAACCGTGAATTGTCGGTCCAGGACCAAGCCTCAGGCTGCCCCAACCACCTTTATCTCCCCGGCCTCGTGCCCGGCACGCCAGACGATGCGGACGAGGCCAACGAGACGGTGACCTACGTCCTTGGGGACGGGCGGTTGTGGATCGATGGCGAGGGGAGGGTGGCGTGATGAACGCACAACTTCCTCCTGAATTCTGGCAGGTCGAACAGGCAAACATCCCAGCGGACGAACTGATCGTCGACAGCTTCGCCGGCGGCGGCGGTGCATCGACCGGCATCGAAATGGCGCTCGGCCGTTCGCCGGACTACGCGATCAACCACGATCCCGAGGCATTGGCGCTGCACGCGGCCAACCACCCGGAAACGATCCATCTCAGCAAGAACATCTACAAGGTCGATCCGCTCGATGTCGTCGGCCGGCGCAAGGTCGGGCTCCTCTGGGCGTCGCCGGACTGCAAGCACTTCTCGAAGGCCAAGGGCGGCAAGCCGGTGAAGCGCGAGATCAGGGATCTTGCCTGGACGGTAGTGCTCTGGGCCGAGCGTGTCCGTCCGCGCGTGATCATCCTTGAGAACGTCGAGGAGTTTCAGACCTGGGGCCCGCTGCTCGAAACCGACAAGGGCATTATGCCCGATCCGGAGCGGAAGGGCGAAACCTTCAATGCGTGGATCGCAGCGCTCAGGAAGCACGGCTACAAGGTCGAGTGGAAAGAGCTTCGCGCCTGCGACTATGGCGCACCGACGACGCGCAAGCGCCTGTTCCTGATTGCCCGCTGTGATGGTCGCAAGATCGTCTGGCCCGAGCCGACACACGGCCCCGGCAGGTTGCCGTATCGCACCGCCGCAAGCGACGTGATCGACTGGTCGATCCCGTGCCCGTCCATCTTCGACACGTCGGACGAGATCATGGCGAAGTTGGGCATCCGAGCCATTCGCCCGCTGGCCGAGAACACGATGGCGCGCATTGCCAAGGGCGTGAAGCGGTATGTGGTCGACGCCGCCAAGCCGTTCGTCATCAAGTTCCAGACCGGCGCTGTCGGGTCCGATATCGACGATCCGCTGCCGACGGTCACGGCGAACAGCTTCATCAAGAAGCCGGGCGGCGCTGCCCCGCTGGGCATAGTCACGCCGGTCCTGATGAACGCGGCCCATAGCACGGTCTCGCCGAGCGGCGCGAGACGGTGGGGTGAGGGCGTCGCTCATGTCGATCAGCCTATCGGCACGATCCCGGCCGGCGGGAACGATCACGCTCTGATCTCACCGTTGCTCGCCGGCGTCGGTGGTCGGGCCGGACAATCCCGTCCGCGTTCGGCAGACGAGCCGACCGCGACATCGACGACGAAGGCGGACACCGTGCTGGTGACGCCTTTCCTCTCTGCCGCGCAGCAGGGCGGGTCGAACCGAGCCGCCGATGAGCCGGTCCACACCATCACCGCATCGCCGAAGGATCAGAACCAAGTCATTGCAGCCACTATGGTGCAGACCGGCTACGGCGAGCGGGAAGGGCAGGAGCCTCGCGCGCTCGACATCGAGAAGCCACTCGGCACCGTCGTTGCCGGTGGCGCAAAACATGCCGTCGTTTCGGCGTTCCTCGCGCAGCACAACAATGACAGGAAGCCCGACGGTAGCAGCTACCCGAAAGCTGGCCGTCCCGTCGACGATCCGGTTTCAACCATTACGGCCTCGGGATCGCAGCAGTCGGTTGCCGCCGTGTTCCTCGCCCAGCACAACACCGACATGGTTGGTCACCATCCCGAAGAGCCTGTCAGCACCATCGTGCAGAAGGGGTGCACACAAGCCGTCGTCTCCGCCGGCCTCATGAACATGAAGGGCAGCGATCGCCGCATGTCCGATGTCGAGGCTCCGGCACCGACCGTCACCGCCGACGGAAATCACGTCGCCGAGGTCCGCGCTTTCCTCATGAAATACTACGGCGTCGACCAGGACCCGCGCATCGAGGAGCCGCTATCGACCGTCACGACCAAGGATCGGTTCGGCATCGTCACCGTCGAAGGCGAACCCTACCAGATCGTCGACATCGGCATGCGGATGCTGACGCCGCGCGAACTGTTCAAGGCACAGGGCTTCCCGGCTGAATATGAGATCGAAACCGGCGTCTTCGCCGACGGCGAGCGCCGCGCCCTCACCAAGACGGCCCAGGTCCGCATGTGCGGAAATTCTGTCTGCCCGCCGATAGCAGCGGCGCTCGTCGGAGCCAACTGTGCCGATCTTGCGGTCGAACGCGAAGAGGCCGCGGCATGACCAGCTATCAAGACCTCATCGACGGCAAGCGCGTTTCGTTCGTGCCACGCGGGTTCGATCAGATCCCAGACTTGCATCCCAACCTGTTTCCGCATCAGCGGGCCGTGACGGAGTTCGCGTTGCGAGCCGGCGCGGCGGCCATGTTCCTCGATACCGGTTTAGGCAAATCATTTGCCGCACTGGAATGGGGCAGGGTGGTTGTCGAGAAGACCAACAAGCCCGTGCTGATGCTAGCACCCCTAGCGGTCGGGCCTCAGCATGAGCGGGAAGCGGCGAGATTCGGTATCGACGCTGAATACGTCCGCGACGGCTCGGGCGTCACGACACCGCGCATCTACATCACGAATTACGAGCGGATTGATAATTTCACCCTCAACCAGTTCGCCGGGGTGATCCTCGATGAAAGCAGCGTCATAAAGAGCTTCTCCGGTCAGACCACGCGGAAGCTGATCCACGAGTTTCGCAACACGCCATATCGGTTGTGCTGCACCGCGACCCCGGCGCCGAACGATCACACGGAACTAGGCACCCATGCCGAATTCCTCGGTGTCATGCGTCGCGAGGAGATGTTGCCGCGCTGGTTCATCAACGACACGGCGAATACCGGCAACTGGCGGATCAAGGGTCATGCCGCCAGCGATTTCTGGCGCTGGGTCGCGTCCTGGGCGCGTTGCGTCTCACTGCCCAGCGATTTGGGGTTCCCAGATGATGGCTACGTCCTGCCGCCCATCATTGTCACGGAGCACATGGTCAAGGCAGACCGGACCATCGATGCCGGCGAGGAAACGAGGGGGAAGCTGGAAGGCCAGCAGCGCCTGTTCCGCATGCCCGACACGAGCGCGACGAGCATCCACAAAGAAAAGCGCCTGACGATCGATGATCGTGCCGACCTTGTCGCGGAGTGCATCGACAGCGACCCAGAGCAGTCATGGGTCGTCTGGTGCGACACCGACTATGAGGCCGAAGCAGTATTGGCACGGATAGACGGCGCGGAGGAGGTGAGGGGGTCAATGCTCCTGAGCCTGAAAGAAAGCCGGCTTGATGCATTCTCGCGGGGCGATCTTCGCGTCCTGGTCACCAAACCGACGATCGCAGGTTACGGCCTCAATTGGCAGCACTGTAGCCGGATGGCTTTTGCCGGTCTCTCGTTCAGCTACGAGAACTACTACCAGGCCGTGCGGCGGTGCTGGCGGTTCGGCCAGGCCAACCCCGTTCAGGTCCACATCGCCATGGCCGATACTGAGGCGGCGATCAAGCGAGTGATCGACCGCAAGGCCGACGACCACGGCGCCATGAAGCGAGAAATGGCAGCGGCGATGCGTCTCGCTGTCCGGGCCGAACGATCTCGCGCCGCATACCAACCCACCAAATCCGTCACCATTCCCAGCTGGATGAGGGCTGCATCATGAAAACGATCCTTGATCAGGTCGAGGGCGACAATTTTACCGCCATCAACGGCGATTGCGTTGAAGCTGTGCGCGAATTGCCGACCGATAGTGTAGGATTTTCAATCTTCTCACCGCCGTTCTCGCACCTGTTTATCTACAGCGACAGCGAGCGCGACATGGGCAATTGCGCCAGCGACGATGAATTCCTGGAGCACTATCGGTTTCTCGTCCAGCAACTCTACCGCGTGACCAAACCTGGGAGATTATGCGCCGTCCATTGCTCGGACCTGCCCAAAACCAAGGCGATGACCGGCACCGTCGGCCTATACGATCTGCCGGGTGAAATCCGGCGTATCCACGAGGAGGAGGGTTGGACCTATCACTCCCGGGTCACGATCTGGAAAGACCCCGTTGTCGAGATGACGCGGACCAAGGCACTCGGCTTGCTGCACAAGCAGCTGCTGAAGGACAGCACCCGCAGCCGTGTCGGAATGCCGGACTATGTCCTCGTGTTCCGCAAATCCCCGGGCGACGAGAAGGCGGCCGATCCGGTTGGTCACGACCGGGCCGAGTTCCCTGTCGATTTGTGGCAGCAATGGGCCAGCCCGGTCTGGATGGATATCGACCAGACCAACGTCCTGAACGTGCGCATCGCTCGCGAGGACAAGGACGAAAAGCACCTCTGCCCACTCCAACTCGATCTGATCGATAGGGCGTTGCGGCTCTGGTCCAATCCCGGTGACGTGGTGTTGTCGCCATTCATGGGCATCGGTAGCGAGGGTTATGTCTCGCTCAAGGCAGGGCGAAAGTTCGTCGGGGTGGAACTGAAACAGGCCTATTTCCGCCAGGCTGTCCGCAACCTCAGCGAAAGTGCATCGATCGGCGCCGCCGACCTCTTTCACGGGGTCGCGGCAGAATGATCAGCGCAGCCGATTTCCCCCACCTCTCATCGCCTCTGTGGGATCGTATCCGCATCCCCTGCCGGCCTTCATTCTCATCTGTTGCCACGCCCCTCTGCCTCGATGCCGGGTTCGATCCTGAATATGTGCGCCGGTCCCAGCCCGAACGTAAGGATGCGCCGCAGGGTCTGAGCGATCTGCGCTGCCGGATCACCGCCGCAGCTTATGACGCCGGGTTATCTGAACACGACGCACTGCAGTGGTTCGTCGGGTTCGAGCCTGCCACCGTTCGCCGTTGGCTCAGCCGGGGCCGCAAAATGCGTGAGGTGGCGCCATGACCATGCCCAACAGAGACAAGGAGATCATGCGCCTTCGTCGTGCCGGCGGCAGCGTGAGGCAGATTGCGCGCAAGATCAATGCGTCCCGGGAATACGTCAGGCTCCGTCTCGCGGCGATGCATCAGCCATCCGGCGTCTATCCAGTCAATCCGATGTGGTCGATGGATGAAGACGATCGCCGCGACGCCATTCGTCGCCGGGCCGCTGCTGGCGCTCATGCTGCACTGGAGAGACGCGATGCTTGAGCTTCGTCCCTATCAGCGCGAGGCCCTCGACGCCCTGTATCAGTATTGGGCCGAAGATGGCGGCAACGGTCTACTCGTCTTGCCAACGGGTGCCGGCAAATCGCTGGTGCTCGCCTCCTTGGTCAAGGAACTGCTGGATACCTATCCCGCCATGCGGATCGGCGTCGTAACCCATAGCCGTGAGTTGATCGTCCAGAACTTCGGCGAAATCCTCAAAATCTGGCCGGCGGCGCCGGTTGGCATTTACTCAGCGGGGGTAGGGCGCCGGGATGCGAGGGCGAAAGTCCTGTTCTGCGGCGTCCAGTCGGTGTTTGCCAAGGCGGGGATCATCGGCCCCTTCGACCTCTTGATCGTCGACGAGGCTCACCTCATCCCACGTTCGTCGGCAACGATGTACGGCAAGTTTCTCCGCGATCTCATCGAGCAAACGCCCGACATGAGAATCGTGGGTCTCACCGCCACTCCGTATCGGCTCGACTCAGGGCGATTAGACGAAGGCGACGCCGCGATGTTCGATGACATCGTTTATGAGGCGCCGGTGACCGACCTTATCGATCAGGGCTATCTGGCCCCGCTGGTGTCGCGGGCAGGCGCGTCGCAGATCGACACGAGCCACGTCCACACCCGCGCCGGTGACTTCGTCCAGTCCGAGCTTGAAGCGGCCGCGATGAAGGTAGTGCGGGAAGCCGTGGTAGAACTGGTCGCCTTAGGGCGCGACCGCCGCGCCTGGCTGGCCTTCTGCAGTGGCGTTGGGCATGCCGAAGCGGTCGCGGCCGAGATCAGGAGCCACGGCATCGAGGCGCAATCCGTCGATGGATCGATGGACAAGTCGACACGCGACCGGCTTATTGCAGATTTTCGCGCCGGCAAGATCAGATGCCTGACCTCGGTCAACGTATTAAGTATTGGCTTTAACGTGCCTCACGTCGATCTCGTTGCCCTGATGCGGCCGACGAAGAGCACGGGGCTGTACACGCAACAGGTCGGCCGCGGATTCAGGACGGCGCCAGGAAAAGAGAACGCCCTCATCCTCGATTATGCCGGCGTCGTGCGCAGGCATGGCCCGGTCGATATGGTGAGGGGGGAGAGCAACGGCAGCACCAAGAGCGGCAAGGGCAAGAAGGATGACAATCCCATCCTCGCGAAGGAATGCCCCGAGTGCAAAACCCTAGCCGCCCTGAACCAGCGCACATGTAAGGTTTGCGGGCACGAGTGGAAGGTCGAGGAAACGCCGAAGCACGACGCCCATGCCGACGACAGCACGCCAATTCTTAGTACTGAACGCGTTCCGCCGAAGATGCTGCCCGTTGTCGACTGGTCCAAGGATCGGTGGACCAAGACCGGTTCTCCCGATAGCGTCCGGGTCGTGTTCTATGCCGGCGTCCAGAGCTTCCCGGAATGGCTGGCGTTCGAATTCCCGGGCAAAGGTCGTCAGCATGCCTGCCAGTGGTGGATGCTGCATGGCGGTGCCACCCCATTTCCGAAAACGACAGATGAGGCGATCGATCGTTGGTCTGAACTTACCATGCCGGCCACGATCAGCGTTGTTCCTGACGGCAAGTATTTCCGCATCTCCCATCGCACGTTTCAGGTTGCGGAGGCGGCAGAATGACAGAGACGATCAATGGGCCGTGGCCCCCAACTCGCGAGATGGCGAAGGCTCTCGGAGCAAAGCACTATTTTACCGGAGACCCTTGTAAACGCGGACACATTGCTCCCCGCTTCACTGCGAAATTCGCCTGCATCGAGTGTTCTCGGATCGCTCAGCTCACGGACAATCTTAGTGATGTGGCCCGCCGACGGAAGTCGGAGCAATTTAAGGCATACGTGTCTGATCCACATCGCCACGCAGCGATGATGGCGCGAAAGAAAGAGCGCGACCAGACCGAAGAATACAGGGAAAAGAACCGTCAGAACGCCCGGCGCTACTACGAAAGGAAGCGGCTAGAAAAACAATACGAATGGTTCATAGCCCGCCTTCTGGCCGGTGAGGATGTCTATGGCCTCCAATCGGAGGCCACCCATGCCTAAAACCTTCATCAGTTCCGCCGAACGCGAAATTCGGGATGCAGTCGTTCGGCGATCTCGTGAATTATGGCCCGACGCCAGGATCATCCACGAACTCAATGTCGAGCATGGCCAGGTTCGGGCAGACCTAGCGGCAGTTACCCCGTCGCTGCTCATCCTCTTCGAGATCAAGAGCGAGCGGGACAAGTTGCACCGGCTCAGCAATCAGCTCCGGCACTTCGGCCCGGTCTCCCACCACCTCATCGTCGCGGCCCATGAGAAGTGGTGCAGCGGGTCGAAACTGCCCAATGGTGATGTCGATCCGATCATCCGATTTGCCGGACATGGCGAGTTGTGGCGGTATCCGGAATCGACATCGCTACGGTGGCACGCCCCATATCGCCACGTCGTGCCATGGCCACACCGAATGCTTCGGCTGCTATGGACTGATGAATTGCGCTCCGTCGCAGCCGCGCAGGGGGTGGCGAAGGTGTCGCGCCGATCCGGCTTCGACCTCTGCGATCTATTGGCCAGGACAATGCCTGGCGCAGCTGTCGAACAAGCCGTTTGCGCCATGTTGCGGAAGCGTCAATTTGCCGAGGCCGATCCTCCCGTCACCGAGGAGGTTGCAGCGGCATGACCGTGCACCAATCCCATTTCCGCTTTTCCGATCGGGTCTGCGCCGTCTGCGCCCGGCCGGCAACGTGTCTGGGCTGGGTCCCGGCCAACAACTACGCCAAGCACCCCATCGCATGGCTCTGCGACGACGCGGAGTGCGTCGACATTATCGCCAGGACATATTCCATGAAACAGCTCGAATTCAGCCGGATCGATAGCCTCGCCACACAGGAAGCCGGCGCCGCGCTCGAGGGATTTTGCGACAAGATCGGCAAATCGGACCTGCGCGACTTGACCCAGGCCGAGTTCGATAGCGCGATGATGGCTGTCATTGCCGCCTATCGCGATGCGCTCAAGACCAAGCTCCGCGACGAAGCGCCATTTTGATGACCGCTTCCACCACGACCAACAACGCCCGTGTTGCGGCCGATCTAGCGGCGGCCGGTTTCAGCGTCTTCCCCTGCCACTCTGGGGGGGCGGACGTCAAAAAGCCGATGCCAGGAGTGTTCTGGCGCAGTGCCAGCACCAACGATCGGGTCAAGGTGGAGAAGTGGTGGCGCCGCTGGCCCGATGCGGCTGTCGGCCTCGACCTGGCGAAGTCCGGACTAGTGGTGATCGATGCCGATCGCCATGGCGATGACGATGGTGTCGCCGCCGTCGCGACGCTGATGCATGAGCATGGTTTCGATCCAGATCAGTGCCCCCTGGTCAGCACGCCAAATGCTGGCACGCACTACTACTTCCGTCAGCCCGGCGGCGAGCCGTTGGGGAACGGCCGTGGCTCGCTTCCCGCCGGTATCGATGTTCGCGGCGCCGGTGGCTACGTCATCGCGCCCGGCACCATGTTGGGTGATGGGCGTCAGTACGAAGCATTTGGCATGCTCAACGAAGCGCCCGAATTGCCGGATTGGTTGCGGGCCATCATTGCTGATCGCGCCATGCCGCCGGCCCGGCCAATTCCCACAACCGCACGGCCATCAGATGAACGCATCGCCGCCTATCTCGACAAGGCATTGCAGGAAGAGTTGGACGCGGTTCGGTACGCGCCGCGCGGCCAGCGCAACAACCAGCTCAATACCTCTTCGTTCAGTCTCGGCCAGATGGTGGCGGCGGGATGGATCGGCGAGGCCGAGGTCTCGGCCATGCTGGAAAACGCGGCGGCCGAATTGGCCCGTGACGATGGAACGCCAGCAGTTCGGAAGACCATCCGTTCCGGCCTGCGTTCAGGCATGCGTCAGCCTCGCGAGATGCCTGACGCTGGGTACGACGTCACGGAGGTCGACTACGCCGCTAGTGACAGGCTGCGGGCCAGTTTCGATCGCAGGGCGGAGGCAAAAGCAGCTGGGGCCAATCCGGAAACTGGCGAATTTGTCGATGATGTCGGCATTACCGACGCCACCGCCGTCAACCAACTCGACATGCCCGACGACCACCTTCACCCTCCCGGCCTTGTCGGCGAGGTGGCGGACTGGATCTGCGACTGGACTGCCGAGCCGATCCGCATCCATGCCGTCGGCGCGGCGCTCGTTATTCTGGGGACATTGTTGGGGAGGAAGGTCTACTCTCGGACCAGGCCGACCAGCACTGCGTTGTACATCGGCGCCATCGCTCCCAGTGGGATGGGTAAGCAGCACCCACAGGACGCGATCCGGCTCGCTCTGCAGGAAGTGACCGGCGGATCGATGCAGTATTCAGGTTGGGCCGTGTCGCTGCCCAAGATGGTCGTCGATCTGCAATCGAATGCGGCAAAGGTAATGGTAGCCGACGAATTTGCCGACAAGCTGATCGGCATCCGCAGCAAGAACGCCTCGACGTCGCAAATGGCCATCAGCGAAGGGCTGCGCTCGTTGTGGGGCACGAACACGGGGACGTACTCTCCGGATGTTTCCCTCAGCAGGGGCGACGGCAACATCATGCGCCCGTGCCTCAGTTTCTATGGCGCCAGCACCATAAAGGACTTCGCCCGGTCGCTGGTGTCGAAGGATGTCACCAACGGCCTTTTCAACCGGTTCCTCATTCTCCCTCGTTTCGGCGATGTGACACCGGCCCCGGAGCGAGACGGGGTAATGACTTTGCCCCCCGCGTTGAAAGACCGGCTCAGCTGGCTCAACCAGTGCCTGCCATCGATGCAGTTGACCATGGCGGCACGTGGCGACGGCTATCCACAGCCCATCTTGGTGCCCATGACAGATGATGCGGAGGATAGCAATGAAGCGAACAAAGCCTTCCAGGCACAACAGATGCGCCTCAGCGACGAAGACGACGCCCTGATGCTGTGGGGCCGATTTGCCGAGCAATGCAAAAGGGTCGCATTGATTGTCGCCTGTGGCCGGTGTCCCGAGGATGTGTGCCACGCTCAGATCGACGCCAACGACATGGCCTTTGCCACAACGTTTGTCCGCTACTCCATCGATCAGTTCGTCGGGATCGTCCGCCGTGACATGGTGGAGTCGTGGGTCCAGGCTCAGCACAAGCTGGTGCTGGGGATTGTTAGGACAGCAGGGACCATAAGCCGCAACGACCTGGTCAGGAAGGTCGATGGGCGAATTCAGAGAAAGCCTCTGGCAGAGATTATCGCATCCCTGGTCGAGGGGCAGAATATCGAAGCGCTGGCAGTTGATCCTGGGCCGCGGGGAGGGCGCCCCAAGGAGGTATTTCGGTGGGTGCAGGATTAGCTATTCTGGAAAGATCTGCTTGTAGTCCTTCATCCATTCCTTCGGTTCTGCATAACGATCGATGAGAGCCATTGCCTCATCTGTTACCCGCCCTTGACGCCAAACTTCCCCAGCAGCGACCGCGAAGATGTTTCCGTGGGCCAAGAGCGCGTTCTTTTCATCGTTGGAGATGGGGAGCGAAGATACTCTCTCCCTGATAACGGCGGCGAGATTCTTAAGGTCATCCGATAGATGAAGGTTCTTCCGAAATTTTAAGTGAGCAGTCAGCTCCGCCGCCCTTTCATTCAATCTCGTCCACTCAGGATCGCCGGCCGGAATGGGGCCAGGAAATTTGGCTGATCTTTCGTTGTTATTTTCTCTGATCAGGCTCTGGATTCTTTCGCGCACGACCTGTTCGAACGGAAGAAATAGATCATATACCGCAAAAGTAAGGTGTGGCGTCCGTGCTGCTGAAATATCTGCTTGATCGACCTTTAGGCCCGTCAAGTTTTCCTCAAGTTCGTCGGCCCATTGCTGTTTAGTCTTCCACTCTGCAGTTCCCATCCTTCCCTGCCAAGCCAACTGGGCATAAAGAATCTTGGAAGATACCAAGGCCGTTCGACGCAACCCGGAAAGCAAGCTTTCTGCTTCGTCGATTTGGGCTCGCAGCTTGGCTTTCAGGCCGAATGCTTCGATGCTGTCAATGAAAGGCAAGAAATAGAAGCCGAGCAGAGCTATCGTGACCGCGCCCATCACAGTGGCAGCGCTGGATTTGTCATTCCATGCCAGGGCTAGGGTTGCAGCAAAGGATATGGCTGACCCAATGGAGAGAACGACCCGCTCCACGATCTTTGACGTAGTGTTTTCTTTGGCCATTACTCCGCCCCCATGTTTTCATCAACTATGCCGTTGTAGCCAAGGTGCGCAACGAGGTTTCGTCGGAAATCACACCCGACAAAACCGGTTTCGTCGGGCAGGGTCGGAGCCGTAGCGGTATCATGATACAGGTTTCGTCGGGTTTCGTCGGGGTTTTGTCTGGCCTATTTTCCGACGAAACCTCCACTGTTTTATATAGTAATATCAATACATTATAAGATAGAGATAGGTTTCGTCGGTTTTGTCGGTAGGGAGGGTGTAATTCAGCCCAATTCGATGATCGCGTTAGGGACCCACCCGACAAAACCGACGAAACCGAACCGGCGGGTACGGTTCTGACTGAGGGGTTGCCCCTTATTCGCCTCCTCGGCATCCTGATCCCGCCTCAACCGCGTCTGGCCCGGCTCCCTGCCAATGGAGCCGCGGAGTTGACCAAAATAAACCTCGCCACGTTTTCGCGATGGTATGTCGTCGGAACCAATCCCACCTGCGAAGACAGGGCTGCTAAGTCGCTGTCGAGGTCAGGGTTCGGGGTCTATTTCCCGACACGACGGATAGAGCGCTTCAATAGCCGCAAGGGCGAATGGGTCACTCGCAAGCGATCCCTGATGCCTGGGTATCTTTTCGTTGAAATGCCCGATGGCCCGCTCAATTGGTGGGTGCTGCGCCGCTGCGACGGGGTGAAGAAGGTGCTAGGCGATTTCAATGCAGAGCGAGAGCTTGTGCCGGCGTCAATCCCATCCAGGTTGGTTGAGCGCGTCATGGCAGGTCAGATGAACATGGAATTCGACGATACGCGTGAGGCTCGGAAGAAGCGGGGCGAGCAGGCGATAAGCCTTTATCAGCCTGGGGTGGCCATCAGCGTTACCAAGGGGCCGTTCGTGTCGTTTCCTGCAACCGTTGAGGCCGTCCGCCCTAATGGGACGGTCGAGGCATTGGTGGCGCTATTCGGGCGATTGACTTCGATACAGTTGGCGCCCGATCAGGTGGAATTGGCGGCGTGATTAGCGACGCTTAGGTTTGAGTAGAAACTCCTCAACCTGCTCTATGGTGAGGCTGTATGATCCGAACTCTCCGTTTAGCACCACGGAGTTGCTTTCCGGGTCAACCACCATGTATCCGCCGTAGTCGATAGCGTTGGGATCGCGACGTCGAGATTTGACCACAGCAAATCCTTGCCTAGCAGCCGCTCGACGAACTCGGTTTTCTCGAACTTTTAGCGCTTGATCCATTTCCACCGCCGATGCTGCAAGTGATGCTTGACGTGATGCTGGAAGCTATGCCATAAAAAACGGGCCGAGACAAGAGTTCGCACCTCTTGACCGGCCCTAACCGATAACCCGTCCCGAGGAGACAGGTCATGGCTGACGAAGCCAATATCACACGCCGTTCTGTTCTGCGAGGCTTGCCGCTGGCAGGCGTTGCTGCGGCAATTCCCGCCGTCGCGTCCAATCTGCCGGAAATGGATACGGATCGGGTCAACCGTCTGGCCGCTGAATTGTCCGATGCTGTTGAGCAGGCCTATGGCGGCAGTTTCGCGGTCGTCATCAAGTCGGGTGGCGATATCAGCTATCAGTGGGCTTGATCATGAACGCGCTCGTATCGATCCATGATGGTGCCGCTTTTGCCAACAGCCGCGACGTGGCGGCGAAGTTTGGGAAGCGTCACGCCGACGTACTGCGGACCATCGATCAACTTATTGCGCAGGCGCCGGAACTCAACCAACGCAATTTTGCGTTCGTCGGATATGTCGATGAGAAGGGCGAGCATCGTCCTGGCTACAATCTCGACCGCGACGGCTTCGCGCTTCTCGCCATGGGTTTCACAGGCAAATCGGCGTTGCGGTGGAAGCTCCGGTATATCGAAGCGTTCAGCCGCTGACCATCCGCGGCGTCGTCGGCTATCTCGATACCGCGGGCACCGGCTCCTCGAAGCGCATGGTTGCCTACCGCCGCTCGCCCGAGGTGCTGAAGATGCACCTGCCGATGCCGTTCCGCTTCCTGCCGGCCTGGCAGACCGGTCCGATCCGCTTCGATGTTCCTGGCATCTTCCGCATCGGTGGCGTCGATATCCGCCGTCCGAAGGCGGTTCGCTACCTCGACAGCATCTGATCTTCGGATCGGAGCCAAGACTGGGCGCCGGCCGCGTGTCGGCGCCTTGCTGTTGGCTCAAGGAGAACCCTCATGAAATTCACCAACGTTTCGCACGGGCCCCGTGGGCTCAATACCAAAACCGGCCTCGTTGTCGTCGCCCCCGGCCAGTCCGCCGATGTCGACATGGTCAAGGTCGAAGAGGATGCCGCCGTCGCCTCGGGCTGGTTCGTCAAGGGCGATGCACCGGCGCAGAAGCCGGGCGACAACATCAAGGAACTGCAGGCCCAGCTTGCGGCTCGTGACCAGACCATTGCCGATCTCAACAAGGGCATCAGCGACCGCGACACCGAGATCACCGATCTCAAGGCCAAGCTCGAAGCGGCCACGAAGGCGAATGATGTACCCGCCGGCGTCTATGTCGTCACCGACAAGGGCCGCGGTTGGTTCGCCATCACACAGGACGGCAAGGAGGTCACGAAGTCGCTCCGCGAGGACGACGTGAAGGGCTTCGATGAAATGTCGGACACCGACAAGGCCGCCTTCGTCGACCTGCACAAGGCCGAGGCGGCCTGACGCCGATGGCCGGCTACGGTACCGATGAAGGCTTCGCCACGTGGGCGGAAGCTGCCGGCTATGACGTGCCCGAAGGGACGGTTGCGGCCGCCCGGCAGCGCGGCTCGGTGTATGTCGACGGGACATACGAAGACCGCTGGCCCGGCACGCCGACCGGCGGCGTCGATCAGGAGCGCTCCTGGCCCCGCACCGGCGCCACGGATCGCTACGGCAATGTGATTGATGCGGACACCGTGCCCGCGCGCGTCATCAGCGCCAGCTATGAGGCGGCTCTGCTCGAACTGCAGTCGCCGGGGTCATTGTCTATTGTCGGCTCGAATGCCGGCCGGGTGAAGCGAGAACGCGTCGAGGGTGCCGTAGAGGTGGAATACGCCGCGTCGGCGGGCAGCGATGTCGTCGCCGATAATCGCGTCCTCTCCACAGTCATCGATGGCATTCTCGCTCCGCTGCTGACGCGCGACATGCCCGCCGTGCTGGTGGTGTGATGGCCGGGTTCGACTATCAGCGGATGGCGAGAACGTCCGATCGGCTGATGAAACGCTTTCGGCAGGGCGTCGTTACCTTGACCCGCTCCGTTCCCGGCGAACCAGATCCATCTACTCCATGGGAACCTGGCCCGGCCGTCGATACCGTTTACACGCTGGACGCCACTGTCGCGGCCATCGAGGACAAATTCGTCAACGGCACGACGATCCTCGCCACCGACTCCATGATCACGGCCGGGCCGAAGATGACCAAGACGATGGTCGATGGCGAAGCCGTGGCGCCCGAGGTCGTCGATACTGACGTGCAGCCCGGCGATGTGGTTGCTGTGGATGGCGCTGTCGTCACGACCATCAAGGAAATGCGGTTGCCGAAAGCCGGCGTGCTGATCGCATGGAAATTCATCGTTCGAGGCTGACCGATGCTTCGCCGCCTCACCGAACGCGAGCAGATTTCGATCCTGCTCGACCAATACAGCCTCACCATCCGGCAGGCGTTCCTTGATGCGATCGCCGATATCCGGTCCCGCATTACCTTGGGCCTCATTGTCGAGCGGCTTGAGAAGGGCGACATCGCCGGGGCAATCGACGCCATCCATCTGGAGCGCTCCGCCTTCAACAAGGTGCTGGACCAGATTGCAGCCGCCTTCAACGCCGGTGGAACGGCGGCGGTCGAAGCGCTGCCGATCCTGCGCGATCCCTCGGGCCACCGGTTGGTGATCCGGTTCGATGCTCGCAATATCGAGGCCGAGAACTGGCTGCGCGAGCATTCCTCGACGCTGGTGACGCGCATCGTCGACGATCAGCGCGAGGCGATCCGGACCTCAATGGCCGAAGGTTTGGGCCAGGGGCAGAACCCGCGCTCGACCGCCCTCAATGTTGTAGGCCGTGTCAATCGCATCACAGGAAGGCGTGAGGGCGGAGTGATCGGGCTTTCGACGCCTCAGGAGCGGTACGTCGCTTCCGCCCGCCAGGAGCTGCTTTCCGGCGATCCGGAGGCCATGCGGAACTATCTCGGGCGGGGCCGGCGCGACAAGCGCTTCGACAAGACCGTCGAGAAGGCCATCAGCGAAGGCAGGGCGGTTCCTGCCGACATGGTGGCGAAGATCACGGGCAGATACAGCGATAGGTTGCTCGAACTGCGTGGCGAGATGCTGGCGCGGTCGGAAACCATGACAGCGCTCAATGTCGCCAAGAGCGAGGCGATGGATCAGGCAATAGCCTCAGGCAAGATCGACATCGCCACAGTCACCGATGTCTGGCATTCGGCCGGTGACGATAGGGTCCGTCACACGCACCGCGCCTTGAACGGGCAATCCGTCCCGCACGGACAGGGCTTCCGCAGTCCCTCGGGCGCATTCCTACGGTTCCCCGGTGATCCTGAAGCCCCGACGAGCGAGATCGTGGGCTGCAGATGCTGGCTGGAGCACAAGATCGATTTTCTCAAGGGCATCCAGTGAGCACGTCCTTTTCGGCACAGGTGAGCGATTGGGTGCGCGAAACCGAAGATCGAATGACGCGCGTTTTCCGGCAGTCGGCCCAGGAGGTCGTATCGGCCGCCGCCAATCGTGTGCCGATCGATACCGGCTTTGCCCGTGCATCCGTCCTTGCCTCGACCTCGGCGATGCCCAGCATTGATCCGAACAAGAAGGGCGCCGGCACCCCGGCGAACTTCGCGGCCGCGGAAGCCGAGGTGTCGCTCGTGATCGCAGGCGCCAAGATCGGGCAGACCATCTTCGTCGGCTGGACCGCAGCATATGTTGGTGCGCTGGAGTACGGTCACTCGAAACAGGCGCCGGAGGGCTTCGTTCGGCTCGCGGCGCAACGCTGGCCGGCCATCGTGGCGGAAGTGTCGGCGCGGGCTGAGATGAGGGCGGGGGAATGACGTATAGCGCACCGGAAACAAAAATCGCCATCTGCCTCGGCGCCCGGCTCCGAGATTTGGTTCTGTCGCCGGTTCCGCAGATTGCTTGGCCCAACGTGAAGTTCACGCCGCCGGCAACGACCTATCTGCGTGTCGACAACCTCAGGAACGCAACCGATCGGTTGTTCATTGGCAACGACGATCCGCACCTTCATCAAGGCATCTATCAGGTGACTGTGATTGCGCCGCTCCTCATCGGCGAGGATGCCGTGATCGATACAGCCGGCCTCATCGCCAACCACTTCTGGGCCATGCCCCGCCTGCCGTTCGCTGGTGGCGAGGTGCGCATCCAGAAGCGCCCCGACGTCATCAGCCTCAAGGATGACGCGAACGCCCGCTGGACGGCGCCGGTCTCTATCTACTGGAACTGCTTCATCTAACCACAGGAGGTCAGCATGGCTGACTTGTTCCCCGTTGCCGGGGCGAAGATTTATATTGGCCCGGCCCAGGCCGCGCCGGATGACGACATTGCGGCGGCGGATTTCACGTCCACCACGTGGACTGAAATTGCCGACTGGACCCAGTGTGGTTCGTTCGGCGACACGTCGGCACTCATCACGACTGCGGTGATCAGCCGTGGTCGCGACGTGAAACAGAAGGGCACAAAAAACGCGGGCTCGATGCAGAACGTGTTCGCCGTCAATGCCGACGACGCCGGCCAGATCGCCCTCATCGCTGCGAAGACCAGCAATTCGAATTTCCCGTTCAAAATCGAATGGGATGATGCTCCCTCGGGCGTGGGCGCAACGCCGACGATCCACTACTTCGTAGGCCTCGTCATGTCCGCTCAGGAAGCCGGCGGCGGTCCGAACACGGTTCGCTCGCTCAATGCGACCATCGAGATCAACTCGAACGTGGTCACCGTGGCGCCGACGGATGGGACCTGATGATGTCGAAAAAGGACTCGACGGGCGTTGACCTCGACACTCTCGCCACCTCTGTTCGTGATCAGGAGGCGGGGAGAGCCGTCGATATCCTCATCGCCGGCCAGGCAATCGGCCTCACCATCGTTGTGGCCGGTCAGGACAGCGAGCGATACCGCAAAGCATGGCGCGCCGAGGTCAAGGCGCTTGTCGAAGCCGGTTCGCTCGACGCCATGACGGCCGAAGATGATGACGCCATGAAGCGGCGCGTCGCGGCCGGCGCCGTCATCTCGTGGTCTCCCGATCCGGTCCTTGGTGGCGAGGCGAGACCCTGCACTCGCGAAAACGCCTTGATGGCCTTCAACGCCATCCCGGCCATCTTCGACCAGTGCTATGGGGCGATGCTCGACCGTGAGGGTTTTACGAAGCGCTGATCGAGCGGCTTTGCCAGGCCGTTACGATTGGCGCTCAAGGGCTTCCCGCAGCCGCTGTCCATGTCTGGCAGTGGTTCGCAGAACTGGACGCCGCTCGGAGTGGCAATGGTTTTGCCGCCCTACCTCTGTCGTTCAGCGAAATATCGGCGTGGAGCCGATTGCGAGGTCTCGATTTGGCAGGATGGGAAGTGTCTGCCTTGCGGAGAATAGATGCGGCTCGGTTGGTGGCCATCAGTGGCAGTGGACAGCAGGCCGTTGCTCAGCGCCCGTTGAGCCCGAATCTCTTTGAAGCGATGTTTGGCGGGCGCTAGGTGGTCGGTTTCGACTGATCAGGAAGCACCTGCACTTCATGCGTGAAGCTGCGGCCTGAGATCACGAACACAAGTCCTACCAACGAGCCGATTGTGAACGCCCCCGCCAGTGCCCAGAAGATCGGGCGAGGGTCGGTCAAAAGACCTGGCGTGAGCGTTGATGCGATCACGCTGCATATCAGTGCGCCGATAGGGCAGGCTACGAAAGCCAAAGCGCCCCTTTTCCCAGCCGAACTCAGCCGGCTTTCTGAATTAATGATGAACCTGCTCATCGAGCCCTCCTCGCGATCGGCGACGATATTGAAGCGCATTCGAGGTTACAACCCATGACAGAAGCGAAGCTTGGGATTGCGGTAGAAAGCTCGCAGGTAAAGGAAGGCATCGTG
The DNA here is from genome assembly GCA_035765795.1 of Pseudolabrys sp. Lineage (GTDB taxonomy): Bacteria > Pseudomonadota > Alphaproteobacteria > Rhizobiales > Xanthobacteraceae > Pseudolabrys. Next base: position 28,763 of record DASTWX010000251.1, read on the forward strand.
AATCTCGATGCCTTTGCTGCGTCTGCTAGCAGGGCTGAGGCGGCGAACGAGAAGCTTGGCAAGAGCGGAGCCCGACTGGACCAGATTCCGCCAAAGGCAAATGCGGCGTCTCAAAGTATCAGGGTGGCGTCGTTCCAGACGGCGAACCTCGCTGCTCAGCTTCAGGATATCGTTGTCCAATTGCAGGCCGGGCAAAATCCCTTTCAGATCGCGCTCCAGCAGGGCACTCAGATCACGCCGATCTTCGGTGAGAAAGGCGCGGCCGGTGCCGTTGGACTGCTAAAGGCTGCCTTCGTTTCCCTCATCAACCCTGTTTCGCTCGGCACGCTCGGCATCATTGCTTTCGGTGGCGTCGCCATCCAGGCCCTCGGCAGTTTGATCCCAAAAGCCGAAAGCGCGACCGAAGCACTTGAGCGGCACCGCAAGGAAGTCCTGCAAATAGTCGCGGGGTATTCCGAAGCAGAAAAGGCAGCAAAAGCATACTTCGATGAGCAACAGCGTCGGCCGATCGGGGCGATTCTTTCCGATTTGGGCAAGCAACTCAAGGACGCGAAGAGCACGGTCGAGTCCTTCAAGGCGTATGCCGACGCTCGCGCCGGAGATACCACCCTGTCGTTCCTCACCGACGACATGCGCGACCTCATCCGGCAGTTCAATGAGGGCGGTATTTCTGCCCGCGAGCTCTATACGAAGCTTCGAGAACTCCGAAATTCGGACCTGGGGCCGCTCGCTTTTGCAATCCAGCCCTTTATCGACAAGCTGTCGGAAGCCGCTCTGAAGGCTGGTAGCCTCTACGATGCGATTATCGGCATCGATCACATCTCGGCCGGCCTATCGCTCAATGCGGGTGTGCAGAATGCTCTCGTTCAGAAGATCGAGGGCGACAAATCCGCCGAAGCCTACCAAGTCCAATTGGACGCGATCAACGCGCTGTCTCCGGCGCAACAGGCCGACGTCGCGCGCCGACAGAAGGAACTGGAGCTTCGCGACAAAAACCTAACGGCTGCGCGCTTGCAGCAGGAGGTGGATCAGGCCGGGGCGCTAGCTTATGCCGCTGCCTCCCGTCAGATTTCGCTCGCCGAACAGGCCCGTCTCCGCGCCGCCAACGACAACATCGACGCTACACGGACGCAGCTTGAGCTTATAGGCAAGTCCGCCGGCGAGGCGGCCCGTCTTCAATTCGTCCAACAGGAACTTGCGGCGGCGCAGGAAGCGGCTGCCCAGAATGGGGTAAGCGTTAGCCAGGCCTACATCGACAAGATCAAGGAGCTTGGGGCGGCCTATGGAGACCTTCAGCAACAGATTGCCGAAACGGCAACACTGAACGACCTCATGTTCGAGCGCTCGCAGATTGGCCTTACGCCGGGCCAACAGGATGCCCGCGCCACGGCCCGCAGCATTTACGGGGACGATCTTACGTCCTCCGGTGCGCAGTTCCTGATGCAGCAGGTCGAGATCAACCACGCGCTAAAGGACTTCAACGACATCGGCGAGAAGGCGACCAAGGGTTTCCTCTCCACGCTTCGCCAAGACCTCATGAACGGTGTTTCGGCGTGGCAGAGCTTCGGTGACGCGGCTGCTGGCGTGCTGGATACAATTGCGCAAAAAGCCCTCGACATGGCCGCGTCCGGCATCTGGGACATGATCTTCGGCGCCATCGGTGGCGCGCTTGGCGGCGGCATCGGCGGCGGCGGTCGCCTCGGCCTCGGCTTGACCGGGCCGAATGTCTATGGTGGAGCAGGCGGCTTTGTGCCGGGCCTTACCGGTCCGAGCCTCCTGTCCTTCGACGGCGGCGGTTATACCGGCTCCGGTCCGCGTACTGGCGGCATGGATGGCCGTGGCGGCTTCCCCGCCATGCTTCATCCCAATGAGACGGTTCTCGATCACACGAGGGGGCAGACCAACGACAATCGGCCCTCGATCTCAATCGGTGATGTCATCGTCAACGCGCCGGGTGCATCGAAGGATGATGCGCAGGTCATCGCCAAGCGGGTGCGTGGCGAACTGGTCGACATGCTCAATACCAACTTCCCCGATGCGGTTCAAAGCGTACAGCGCAATCCTCGTGCCAGAGGTCGGAGGTTGTTCGCGTGACGATCACCTATCCCCTGGCCGTCGATGTATTCGCCGACAAGCTCAACATCGCGAGCTTGAAAGCCCGCCCCGGCCATCAGCAGGAATTGTCGGGCATGGGGTCCGGAGCCCTGCTGGCAGCCGATGTCGCACCGGCCTTGCGTGAGTTCGACGTCACCTGCAACCCGATGTATCACGACGATGCAGCCGAGGTGCTGGCGCTGATCGAAGCATTGGGTGGATCGATCGGCACGTTCTACCTCTACGATCCACGCCATACGGCCCCGAAGGCCGACCCCGGTGGCTCGATCCTCGGCAGTTCCACGGTCACTATTTCGTCGCTCAATGCCAACAACAAGGCGATGAAGCTCACCGGCCTGCCTTCTGGCTACGTCCTCACCGCCGGCGATATGCTGGCATGGGATTACAGCACCGATCCGGTGCGCCGAGCCTGCCATCGCGTCATCGAAACGGTGACGGCGGACAGCGGCGGGACATCGCCGGAATTCGAGGTTCGGGATTTCATCAGGCCGGGCAGCACAACTGGCACGGCGGTCACGCTGATCAAGCCGGCCATGAAGTGCGTCATGGTGCCCAAGAGCCTTTCCGATGATGCCGACGGCATGTTCACGACGATCGGATTTTCCGTGCGGCAGGTGATCTGATGCGCTCCGTTTCATCCACGATCCAAGCCGCGCTACTGGCGGCGCCGACGAGTGGCATCGTCACGCGTGACATGCTGACGGTCTTTGCCATCAGCCGGACGACAGGCGAGGTGACGACCTTCGCGTTCTGGAACGACTTCGGCACGGTGGCCGCCAACGTGATCGATGGCGATGACGGCTCGACAGTCAGCCGCACCTTCATAGGCGACGGCGCGATCCTATCGATCGATGATGTTCCGAACGTCAATGACCTTTCGATCCGTCGCGTCACGGTCACCATGAGCCAGTTGCACGAGACGGTTCAGGATCTGATACGCGGCTATGATGTTCGGCTGGCGCGGGCCGAAATCCATCGTCCTCTGTTCGATCCCGGCACGCATAATCTGGTCGATACACCGCCCTGCCATTTTATCGGGCAGGTCAGTATGTCGCCCATTGCCACTCCGGCAGCAGGAGCCGAGGGCGGCATTACAATCGAAATCGTGTCGGACACGCTGGAACTGGTCCGCACCAACCCGGCCCGGCGCAGCGACGCGACGCAAAAGCGCCGTTCCTCGGGTGACCGGATGCTGCGCTATGCCTCGCAATTGGCGGCTGGCGTCGACATTCCGTGGGGCGAGGATCGCGCATGAACGCTCTTTCCCGAAAGCCGGGCTGGCGGGCGCGGATCGACGCCACCATCGATCAATATCGCCGCGCGCGCTTCGGCTATGGCGACTTCGATTGCGCCGTGTTCGCGGCTGCCGGCATCGAGGCGCTGACTGGCGAAAGGGTCGGCAAGGCAGCATGGTGGAAGTACCGTTCTGCGAGGGGCGGCGCCAGCGTCATCAAGAAGGCGGGGTTCGTGGACCTTGCCGATATGGCCGCTTCGCTGCTGCCGGAAATCCATCCTTCGCAAGCCTACGTCGGCGATATTGCAGCGATTCCATCCGATGGGCCGTTCGGCTGGTCGCTTGGCGTCGTCGGTGGCGAACGCATTTTCGTCCTACGCGAGACTGGACTGGCGACGGTTGACCTCCTGACCGCAACGCGAGCCTTCAAGGTCGGTTGATGCGCTTCATCATTCTTGTTCTCAACGTCCTCTGGTTCAGCCTGGGGCTGACGACGGTCGCCCATGCGGACCCGATCACGACGCTGCTGTTCGGCGCGGCTTTTGCGGCGTCGACGGCCGGCGCCATCGTATCGGCCGGCATCGCGATTGCCATCAACATCGGCGCCAGCCTGCTCATCAGCGCGCTCACGCCGAAGCCAGAGCAAAAAAAGCCGACGTTCTCGATCCCGCTTAGCCTGCAGGTTGGCGGTGACAATCCGATCGCCTTTCCGGTCGGCTACACGGCCACGGCCGGCATGCTGGTCTATCCGGGCACCTGGGGCAATGTCGACGGAACACCGAATGCCTATGCTGTCTGGGAAATCGAGCTTTCCGACCTGCCGACGCCGGACAACCCGGCGATCTGGGTCTTCGAGCAGAAATGCACTATCGACTGGAACGCGACGCCGACGACGCAGGGCTATCCGGTCACCGAGTTCCGCCGCAACGGCAAGGATCACCTCTGGGTGCAGTTCGACGATGGCACGCAGACCACGCCGTCCAGCTACATGCGCGGCAAGTTCTCCGGTCATTCGACCCGCCCCTACACTTCCGATATGGTGGGTGTCGGGATCGCCAAGGTCCGCGTGACGGCGCTCGCCAATCGCGATCTCTGGACCAGTTCGCCGGGCAACTCGCTGCTGTTCGAGACGACGGGCATTCCGCTCTACAACATCGCCAAGGACACGAGCGTTGGCGGGTCGGGATCACACCGTTGGGCCGATCCTTCGACGTGGGAGCCGTCGAGCAACCCGATCGTCATCGCCTACAATATTCGCCGCGGCATCTTCTACTACCCGACCCCGACATCGCGGACCGGGGCGCAATGGGTCTACGGCGGCAACAACAAGCGCGAGCTTTCGGCCTACCGGCTGCCGGCCTCGAACTGGATCGCGGCCATCAATGCCTGCGATACGCTGATCGACCTCAGCGGCGGCGGCACAGAAAAGCAGTTCCGCGCCGGCGCCATGGTCAACGGCGACATGGAGCCGATCGACGTCATCGATCAGTTGCTCTCGTCGTGCAATGCCCGTATGGCCGAGGTGGGCGGCATCTACAAGGTGCAGGTGGGCGCTCCGGGGGCGGCGGTCTATTCGTTCACCGACGAGCATGTCGTGATCACCGAGGGGCAGAGCTTCGATCCGTTCCCCGGCCTTGAGGACACCCACAACGCCATTGAGGCGACCTATCCGGAGCCGGGCGAGAAGTGGAGCACCAAGGACGCTCCGGGTCGCTACAACGACGATTGGGAAGCCGAGGACGGCGGTCGGCAGCTTGTAGCCGATGCCACCTACCCCATGGTGCCCTACCGCTATCAGGTGCAACGCCTGATGGTTGCTGCCATCAACGATGCCCGCCGGTTCCGCAATCACGGCATCACCTTGCCGCCTGATGCGTGGCTGCTTGAGCCGAACGATGTTGTGGCGTGGACTTCGGTGCGCAATGGCTACGAGAACAAGAAATTTCTCGTTACCTCGATCAGCGGCCGCCGGGGCTACAATCAGGTGGTCGGGCTCAAGGAAATCGATCCTGCCGATTACGACTGGGATGCCGCGACCGACGAAATTTCGGTCGGCATCGGCGATCTTGTTATTGAGCGGCCCGCGCCGCAGCTTATGTCGGGATGGCAAGCCTTGCCGGCAATCATCGTCGACAACGACGATGCTTCGCGCCGACCGTCCATAGAAGTGCGCTTCGATGGTGGGCTCGTCGACGTCAGAGCCGTGCATGTCCAAGTTCGCCTTAGCGGTGAAACCGGCCTCGCCTATGACGGGGAGGTGCCCTACGAGATCGACGAGACCTCCCCGGCGCGTACTCTCAACGGCGTGTTCCTGCCAGACACCGATTACGAGGTGCGCGGGATTTATGTGCCGTTCTCCCGCCGTGTCACTCGGTGGAGCAATCAGGACGTCGATGGCACTGAAGGCGCTTGGTTAGGGGTCACGACTGGCGATATTCGGCTTGGCCCGAACGACTTCTATCCGATCGATACCGAAGGTCTGGCCGATCAGGTCAACGACTTCTTCCAGTGGACGGCCCAGAGTAACGCCAAACTCCGCGACGATATCCAGTCGGTTGTGGTGCGCATGCAGGACCAGGCCGGCACGAACCTCGATACCTTCCAGCAGGTCAGGCAGTCGCTGACCGCGACGGCCGGTAATCTCAAGGCTGACTATACCAACGAGATCACGGTAGTCGTTGGACAGGTGGGGGCTGTCTCCACGCGCGTGGAGACGCTTGAGGCAGCTTATAACGATCCGGCAACCGGCAATGCCGCGCTCGCAAGCGGGCTCGATGCGATCATGACTCAGGTCAACGATGAGGAGGCCGGTCTCTCGGCCTTGGCGACCGCGGTGACGTCTGTGCAGGCCAGCGTTGACGACGTGAGCGCCGGCGGCGCTGCCCGGTTCGAAGCCGCTGCCTCACCAGGCGGCGGTTACAGCCGGTATGGGGTCGCCGTTTTTGCCAACGGCACCGCCGGGTATGTGCAGGCCGGCTTCTATTTCGACGTGAACGGCACGACAGGCGAGAGCCGCGGCGTGCTGGCGGCCGATGAGGTGGTTGTCGCCTCATCGGGCGGGACCATTGCGGCTCTGTTCGAGACAGGCACAACCTATCTCGACAATGCCCGCATCCACAATCTCGACGCGGATAACATCGATGTAGAGGCGCTGACCGCTAGCAGCGCCTTCATCGCCAATCTGCAGGTAGATTGGGCCAACATCACCAACGTGAACATCGACAGTGCAGATATCGGCACCGCGACGATCCAGCGGCTGAACCTGGCCCCCGGCGCCGTAACGACTATTCCCAACGATAGCGGATCGGGGTCGCCTCAATACAACATCGATTCCGGCTGGCAATATGTGTGGGGCCAACCCTTCGAAGCTCCTGCCGGGCCGTTCATTGCGGGCGGCTCATGCGTGACCACCAACAACGGGATGGGCAGCCACAGCGAAGCTATCAAGATGGTATTGAAGCGTGTTTCCAACGGCGCGATTACGGATATCGTCCCGCAAATTAGCGGCACTACTCAATCGGGGTGGTGGATCACCGGCAATCTCGTCAAAGGCCAGCAATATCAGCTCGGATGGGCAGCTTCTGGTACCGGCGACAACGTCGGCTACCGGTGGCAGTTTGGCGCGTGGAAAACCTCGGCTACCGTCGTAGGGCTGGTGTAAGTGCGACTGAGAATTCAGGAGGAAATCATGGCAAAAGCCGAAACGATATCGATCGATGCTCGCGTCGCTCTTCAGGAGGAGCGGCAGCGCAACCAGGCGCTGGAAGCCTTCTATGCGAACCGCGTGCTCGTGCTCGGGCAAAGGATCTTCGATCTCGAACATGCGAAGGCCGATCTCGAGGAGAAGATCGAGAGCCTTACCGGCGAGGCCGAGCCGCCAGTTGATCCGAGCTAGCCGGCCACCACACCTCATCACCGATCCACCCCGACCGCCGCAAGGCGGTTTTTCTTTAGCGAGGCATCATGGCGACGCCCTTCGTTCCCTATCATCCCGGCACCGTGCAGGTGACCAACGGCGGCAAAGCCATCGTCGGCACCGGGACCAACTTCCTGGCCTACGATCAATATGACGTGCTGATCGTCGATGGCTATTGGGTTCTGCTCGACACGATCACCGATGCCACGCACGCCACGGGCAAGTTCAACTATCTCGGTGGCAGCGGTTCGGGGAAGGCCTATGAGTGGGTGCCGCAGTCGGACGTGACCAAGGCGCTGACGCTGTTCCAGAGCCTTTCGGCGGCGTTTACCTCGGGCAATGTGCAGGCGCTCGCGGGGCTGAGTTCGGCGGCCGATAAGTTAGCGTATTTCACCGGCATCGGCACGATGGATGTGACGGATTTCAAGGCGGCGAGCCGCACGCTGCTGGGCAAGGCCAACGAGGCGGCAATGCTCACCTATCTTGGTGGCCAGCCCCTCGATCCCGATTTGGCCGCGATCGCCGCGCTGGCAACGAGCGCCAACAAGCTGCTGGGGCTGGATGCTTCGGGCAATTGGTCGCTTAGCCCAAAGCAAACATCGCTTATGGACACGACCACCGGTGCGGCCCTTACGGTTGGGTCGTTCGGGGTGGGCAATGCGACGGTTGTCACCAATTTGGACACTGCTGGGCCGGGCGATTTCGTCGCCAATGCAGCGACCGCGATCGGCGCGCCAAGCGGAGCGACCGGTGCCGCTTTTGGTCGCACGTCTCATGGCTCGAATTTCACGAGCACTCGCCAGCAGGTGCTTCATGTGGTGGACTCGGGTCTGAGCTATCGCCGCTATTATACCGGCTCCGAGTGGGGTCCTTGGCGTTTGATTTTCGATCAAGCGTCCATCCTTGGCACGGTGTCGCAGTCGAGCGGTGTCCCGACGGGTGCCATCATCGAGCGCGGCAGCAACGCCAACGGCGAATACGTGCGGTCCGCCGATGGGACGCAGATTTGTTTCTCGCTCGCAAAGACGTTCTCGTACCTTTCGACCTCCGCTCTGCAGACCAGTTGGACCTTCCCATCAGCATTTTCAGAAGTGCCAGCACTGCTCGGCTCCATCAAATGGGACACCGGCGCCGGCGCTATTAGCGCTGGCAGCTACGCCAACTACCCAGGATCGGTATCGATAGTGTCGGTCAGTTCGACAGCCGGCGGCGATCTCAGGGTGCCAAAGCTGAGCGGACCGAGTTTCGCGTCCGGCGACAGCGTTGCTGGCTATCTCGTGGCAATCGGAAGGTGGTTCTGATGCGCATTTCATTCTCGCCGCAGCGTCGCGACGACGCGCTCACCCTAGAAAAGACGAGTGGCGACCGGCTCCGCATCAACGGCGAATTGTTCAACTTCGACCCGCTGCAGGATGGTGACAGCATCCCAGCCGGCGAGGTGCCCTGCGATTGGATCATGGGGCCGATCGAGCGGATTGATGGCGAGGTGCGGCTGACGGTGGTTCTGCCGCACGGCGCCAATCCCTCGCAGGCAGTCGCCTTCCCGGAACCGATCACCGTCACCGAGGACGGCCCGATTGCCGTGCCGCAGGATGCACCAGAAACCGAGGAGCCCGCCGATGTGGACGCCAACTGAAGATCAGATCGACAGGGCCGCCCAGAAGGCGCAGGCCGCCCGCGAAGCCCTTGCCGCGACGGTTGATGCCGAACGCGACCGCCGCACCGCCCTTGGCTTCGCCTTCGGCGGCAAGACCATCCAGTCGCGCCCCGACGATTTGCTGAAGATCACCGGTGCAGCGACGGCTGCCGGAATTGCCGTCACCGTAGGCGGCAAGCTGCCGGGCGACCTGCGCTGGTCCGATCCCGATGCAGATTTCGTCTGGATCGCGGCCGACAACTCGACGCTGGCGATGGATGCGCCGACGACGATCCAGTTCGGCCAGGCCGCGCTG
>DASTWX010000252.1:0-2389 GCA_035765795.1 Pseudolabrys sp.
GACGTGGTCATCGAGGCCACGAATGAGGGCAATGACCGCGTTGCTTCCTCGATCAGCTATGCGCTCGCGGCGACGTCCGCGATCGAGAGGCTTGAGGCGATCGATCTTGCCTCGACCACAGCGATCGATCTGACTGGAAACGATTTTGGCAATCTTTTGCTGGGCAACGATGGCGTCAACATCCTGCGCGGCGGCGGCGGCGGCGACTCTCTTGCCGGGGTTGGCGGGGACGATTTTCTGGACGGGGGGAGTGGTGCCGACTCGATGGAAGGCGGAGCCGGCAACGACACCTATTTTGTCGACAACGCGGGTGATACGATCATTGAATCCGCGGGCGGGGGTACCGATCGACTGGCCGCGAATATAAGCTATGTGTTGACATCCGGCTCGCCCATCGAACGCCTCGAAGCGGTCACGCTCGCCTCGACCGATGCACTTGATTACACAGGTAACGAGTTCGGGCAGCTCATCACCGGCAATAACGGCGTCAATATCCTCCGGGGTGATGGTGGCGACGATCGGCTTGAGGCCTATGGCGGCAACGACTTTCTCGATGGAGGCACCGGCAATGACACGATGTTCGGCGGGCTTGGCAACGACACCTATTACGTCGATTCGAGCGGTGACATCGTTCTCGAGGATGCGGGACAGGGAAGCGATCGGATTGCGACGAGCGTGAGCTACACGCTCGCAGCGGGCGTATCGGTCGAGAATCTTGAAGCAATCACCCAAAGTGCGACGACCCCCATCAACCTGACGGGAAATGAATTCGACAACATACTGGTCGGAAACGACGGCGCGAATATTCTTCAGTCCGGCGGCGGCAACGACACAATATTCTGTTTCGGCGGGGATGACGCAATATCGGGTGGGTCTGGCAACGACTTAATCGATGGTGGGGCCGGATCCGATCGTTTCGTCGTAAATGGTCCGGCCGAAGGTTACAAGATTACGACTACTTCGACGAACATCATCATTCAAGATACCGATCCCAGCAATGGTGACGATGGCACGGATACGTTGGTAAACGTCGAGCAGATTCAGTTTGGCGGAGTCGTCTCGGGCCCTGGGCCGGCTGGCGATCTGGCCCATTCAATGTCTATTCAAGCTACGCCGATCGCAATGCCGCAACACATGGTGGATCACTTCGCCATCGCGTGATGATGCATTCTTCGCGAGGTCGGGTATGGTTTGCGTGCAGCTTGCTCAGAGGTCGAGATAGACGCGTAGCCAGGCGACAAATGCCGGGATGCCTTGGTCCAGCGGCGTGCGCGGCTCGAAGGCCAGATCGGCGTGGATCGCGCCGATATCGGCATAGGTGTCCTTGACGTCGCCCGGCTGCATCGGCTGCATGTCGCGGATCGCCTTGCGGCCGCACGCCGCTTCGACCAGGTCGATGAAGCGGGTCAGCTCCTCCGAGCGGCTGTTGCCGATATTGTAAATACGGTGCGGTGCGAGGCTGCCGCCCGGCTTCGGCACGCCGTCATCGGGTGGAGGGTTGTCGAGCGTCGCGACCACGCCGTCCACGATGTCGTCGATATAGGTGAAATCGCGGCGCATATCGCCGTTGTTGAACACCTTGATCGGTCGGCCGGTAAGGATCGCTTCGGTGAACAGCCAAGGTGCCATGTCTGGCCGGCCCCACGGGCCGTAGACAGTGAAGAAGCGCAGGCCGGTCAGGGGGATGCGGTACAGATGGGCGTAAGCCTCGCTCATCAGCTCGTCCGCCTTCTTCGTCGCGGCATAGAGCGAGACGGGGCGGTCGACGCGATCTTCCACCCGGAAGGGCAGGCTGTCGTTACCGCCGTAGACGGACGAGGAGGAAGCATAGACCATCGGCAGCCGGCGGGCGCGGGCCAGCTCCAGCATGTTCAGATGACCGGTCAGGTTCGCATGCGCATAGGCGTGCGGGTTTTCGATCGAGTAGCGCACCCCTGGCTGCGCACCGAGATGCGCGATACGATCGAACGCGTGATCATCCAGCGCGCGTTCGAGCGCCTCGTGCTCGGCGAAATCGACGCGAAGCAGCGTGAACGCATCGCCGCACCGCCGCTGCAGGTCGGCGACGCGGTCCTCCTTCAGCCTGGGCAAGTAATAATGGACGAAATTGTCCACGCCGATCACCCGCTCGCCGGCGGACAGCAGCCGGTCGGCAAGGTGATAGCCGATGAACCCTGCCGCCCCGGTCACAAGCGTCGTCATAGCCCCTCCCTGTTCGCTGCACGCCGAAGCCGGTCGCGGATGGCAAGCCCCACGCCTTCGGCCGGTATCGATGCCACGGCAATCGTCTCCGCGTCGGCTGCGTCGGCCTGATGGAGCAAGTCGAACAAACGCGCCGCAGCCTCGATCATATCGCCGGAGCAGCTGAGGGAGGCGTGGCCGGTCACTG
>DASTWX010000253.1:0-18720 GCA_035765795.1 Pseudolabrys sp.
CCTCTTCGAAATCGGCGAGCACGACTTCCTTGGCGTAGGCGTCAGCCTCGCTTCCGCTCTTGCCGAGAAGGTCCGCGGCCCACAAGCCGAGCAGCTTGTTACGCCGCGCAAACGCCTTGAAACGCAATTCCTCGTCATGCGCGAACTTCTTCTCGAAGCCTTCTTCGCGTCTGTCGAACGTGGTGGCCATGTCGCCCTCGTGCTTGCGACCGGTCGAGTCGCCTATATATGACTTGCCGCTTTGCATATCGTTGCGTAAGCGTCAAGGCGACATACCGGCCCGCTAATGCGGCGAAAATGCGAAGTGGAAACGGCCGCCGAGCGCGATTGTGCTGCCCCAACTGATCGGCTAGGTTGGCCACATGTCCCGATCGCCCCGCGCGAGAAGCGCGGCATTCGGTCAGGCCGCCGCGGATTCGCGCAACGCTGCAAGAGGAGCCACGGCAAACCCGATGGACTTTCACAAAACACGGTACACGCCCATGAGCCGCCGTCGTCGCATTTACGAAGGCAAGGCCAAAGTTCTTTATGAGGGGCCCGAGCCGGGCACGCTCATCCAGCATTTCAAGGATGACGCCACTGCGTTCAACGCCAAAAAGCACGAGGTGATCGAGGGCAAAGGCGTCCTCAACAATCGTATCTCCGAATACGTTTTTCAGCACCTCAATGACATCGGCGTGCCGACGCATTTTATCCGCCGGCTCAACATGCGCGAGCAGTTGATCCGCGAGGTCGAAATCATTCCGCTCGAAGTGGTGGTTCGCAACGTTGCCGCCGGTTCATTGGCGCAGCGGCTCGGCATCGAAGAGGGCACGCAGCTCCCGCGCTCGATCATCGAGTTCTATTACAAGAACGACTCCCTCAACGACCCGATGGTGTCGGAAGAACATATTACCGCGTTCGGATGGGCCTCGCCGCAGGAGATCGATGACGTGATGGCGCTCGCCATTCGCGTGAACGATTTTCTCTCCGGCCTCTTCCTCGGCGTCGGCATTCGCCTCGTCGATTTCAAGATGGAGTGCGGCCGGTTGTGGGAGAACGATGTGATGCGCATCGTGGTGGCTGATGAGATATCGCCCGACTCGTGCCGCCTGTGGGATATGAAATCGAGCGAGAAGCTCGACAAGGACCGCTTCCGCCGCGATCTCGGCGGCTTGGTCGAAGCTTATACCGAAGTGGCCAAGCGGCTCGGCATCATGAACGAGGGCGAGCCGCCGCGCGGCGTCGGTCCCGTGCTGGTGAAGAGCTGAGCTTTTTCCGTCACCCTGAGGCGTTCGGCCGGAGGCCGAACCTCGAAGGGCGACGGCCCGGGCCGGTCATCCTTCGAGGCTCGCGCGCGAAAAGCGCGCTCGCACCTCAGGACGACGGAGATAAGGACTCATCCGCAGCGGGTGCGTTATGCCCATGGCGGACTCAGGACGCATTAAAGAACCACATGAAAGCCCGTGTCACCGTCACCTTGAAATCCGGTGTGCTCGATCCGCAAGGCAAGGCGATCGAGGGCGCCTTACGTTCGCTCGGCATCGACGGCATTGCCAGCGTACGCCAGGGCAAGCTGTTCGATATCGAGATTGACGACGGCGACGCGGTGAAAGCCGAAGCGTTGCTGAAAGAGGCCGCTGATCGGCTGCTGGCCAACACGGTCATCGAGAATTACCGTGTGGAGGTCCTACGCTGAGGCGTCCTGAAGGGGCTGCAACGGAGTTGAAACGCGCCTTCCGTTGGGTTTAATGACGGCCATGAAAACAGCCGTTCTGGTCTTCCCCGGCATCAACCGCGAGCGCGACATGGCGCGCACGCTCCGGCTCGTATCGGGACACGCGCCCGCCATGGTCTGGCACGCCGAGACGGAACTGCCGGCCGGCACCGAGCTCGTGGTCATCCCCGGCGGTTTCTCGTACGGCGATTATCTGCGTTGCGGCGCCATTGCGGCGCGGTCGCCCGTCATGGGCGCGGTACGCAAATTCGCCGACGATGGCGGGTTGGTGCTCGGCGTCTGCAATGGATTTCAGATACTCTGCGAGGCAAGGCTGTTGCCGGGCGCGTTAATGCGTAATTCGCAACTGCGATTCATCTGCCACGACGTTTATCTGCGTGTCGAGCGCTCCGACACGCCCTTCACGCGCGGCTACAATGCCGGGCAGGTGATCCGTGTGCCGGTCGCGCACGGCGACGGCAATTACATTGCCGACGGCGAGACCATCGCCCGGTTGGAAGGCGAGGGCCGGGTGATCTTCCGTTATGCCTCACCGGACGGGATGGTCGACCCCAATTGGAATCACAACGGCGCCATGAACGCCATCGCGGGCATCATCAACGACGGCGGCAATGTGCTCGGCATGATGCCGCATCCGGAGAATCACGTCGAAGCGGTAATTGGCCCGACCGACGGACGCGGTCTGTTCGCGGGGCTGGTGCAACACCTCGCTCCCGCAGCTTGAGGCCGCCTGGATAAAGTCTTGCCTTCAGTACCGGTGCACATATGCGCTGCCGTCGTCCGGACGCGTCGGCTTCGCGACGTAATCACCGTCGTGCGGAACGGCGACTTCATCGAAACGATCGGCAAGCTCGTGCAGCGCCTGCCGCATTTGGGCGCCGTGCATCGGCGGGCCGTGGCCGGTGATAACGGCTTCCGGCTCGAGTGCGGCCAGCCGTTGCACCGACTCGCGCGCCGCCGCCCAGTCCTGGGTGTAGTACATGGGCGGCCCGTGCATTTCCGGCGCTTGCGTGGCGACGGAATAGGCCGATTCCTGCGCCGTCGTGATGAAGGCGTCGCCGGCGATCAGGCATCGGTCCGACTCTCGCCAGAACGAGACATGGCCCGGCGTATGGCCGGGCGTATGAATCCAGCGCCAGCCGGGCATGGCCGGAACGCTCCCGTCCGCGGGCAGCATCTGCAGCCGCTCTTTCACATCGACGGGCCCGCGTGGATAAAGCGGCGCAGCCGCCGACATCAGTCCGCCGCCTACGGTCGGGTCCGGCGGCGGATAGGAGGCGGCGCCATTGAGATAAGGGAGTTCCAACTCGTGAGCGTAGACCGGCACATTCCATTCACGGGAAAGCGCTTCCAATCCGGCGACGTGGTCAAAGTGGCCATGCGTCATGACAATGGCGGCGGGAGGGGCGTTGTCGAATCTTTCCGCCGCGCTCGATCGGATCAGGGGTGTGGTGCCCATGACGCCGGCATCGATCAGCGTCCATTCGCCCGCGCCGGCATGGGACCGGCCGAGGAAAACGACGTTCACGATCGCAAGGCGCCGATAGGAAAGATCGGGGGTGATCGTCGCCGTGCTGTCTGGCTGCCGCTGAGTCTCAGCCTCGGCCGATTGCGAGATGGGAACCTGTTGAGCCATGTAAGGCTCCTCCGCGCGTGGCCACCTAGCCAGTGTTGTAATGCAGCGTGAGGAAACGGGTTCCGGCGATCGGCATTCCCCGATAAGACGGTACGCGTTAGCAGCCGGTGTGAACTCTTGATGCCGAACGAAACCCGCATCACTCCCGAACTCGTCGCCCAGCATGGCCTCAAGCCCGAGGAATATCAGCGCATCCTCGACTTGATCGGCCGCGTGCCGACGCTCACCGAGTTGGGCATCTTCTCGGCCATGTGGAACGAGCACTGCTCGTACAAGTCCTCCCGCATCCATCTGCGGCGGCTGCCGACCAAGGCGCCGTGGGTGATCCAGGGTCCGGGCGAGAATGCGGGAGTCATCGATATCGGCGACGGCTTGGCTTGCGTGTTCAAGATGGAGAGCCACAACCATCCGAGCTATATCGAGCCCTATCAGGGCGCGGCCACCGGTGTCGGCGGCATCCTGCGCGACGTGTTCACGATGGGCGCGCGGCCGATCGCCTGCCTCAACGCGCTTTCGTTCGGCGCGCCCGAGCATCCCAAGACCCGGCACCTTGTCGCGGGCGTTGTCGCCGGGATCGGCGGCTACGGCAATTCGTTCGGTGTGCCTACGGTCGGCGGCTCGGTGCGCTTCCATGCGCGCTACGACGGCAATTGCCTGGTCAATGCCATGGCGGTCGGCATTGCCCGCAAGGACGAGATTTTCTACGCGGCGGCCTCCGGTGTCGGCATGCCCATTGTCTATCTCGGCTCCAAGACCGGCCGCGACGGCATTCACGGCGCCACCATGGCCTCCGCCGAGTTCGGCACGGATTCGGAAGAGAAGCGCCCGACCGTGCAGGTCGGCGATCCCTTCTCCGAAAAGCTGCTGCTGGAAGCGTGCCTCGAGATCATGGCCAAAGGCTGCGTGATCGCAATCCAGGACATGGGCGCGGCCGGGCTCACGTCGTCGGCGACCGAGATGGGCGCCAAAGGCGACCTCGGCGTCACCCTCGATCTCGACAAGGTGCCCTGCCGCGAAGAGGGCATGAGCGCCTACGAGATGATGCTCTCGGAAAGCCAGGAGCGCATGCTCATGGTGCTCCGGCCCGAAAAGGAGAAGGAAGCCGAGGCTGTCTTCCGCAAATGGGGTCTCGACTTCGCGGTGGTCGGAGAAACGACCGCGGGGAAGCGCTTCATCGTGCGCCACGGCGGCGAAGTGAAAGCCGACCTGCCGATCAAGGAGCTCGGCAGCGAAGCGCCGGTCTATGACCGGCCGCATGTCGCGACAGCCAAGCTGCCGGTGATCGACGCCGCCTCCGTGCCGGCCCCGGTCGGAATCGCCGATGCGCTGGAGCGGATCTTGGGCGAACCCGACATGTGCTCGAAGCGCTGGGTCTGGGAGCAATACGACCACGTCATCGGCGGTAACACCGTGCAGCGGCCGGGCGGCGATGCCGCCGTGCTGCGGGTCGAGGACGGACCCAAGGGGCTCGCCATGACCGCCGACGTCACGCCGCGCTATTGCGAGGCCGATCCATACGAAGGCGGCAAACAGGCGGTGGCGGAATGCTGGCGCAATCTCACTGCGGTCGGCGCCAGGCCGCTTGCTATCACCGATAATCTCAACTTCGGAAATCCGGAACGGCCCGAGATCATGGGCCAGTTCGTCGGATGCCTGCGCGGCATCGCGGATGCTTGTACCGCGCTCGACTTCCCCGTCGTCTCTGGTAACGTGTCGCTTTATAACGAGACCAACGGTCGCGCGATCCTGCCGACTCCCACGATCGGGGGCGTCGGGCTGTTCGACGATTTTCGCAAATCGGCAACCCTCGCCTTCAAGCGCGAGGGCGACGCCATCCTGCTGATCGGCGAGAGCAGCGGCTGGCTCGGCCAATCCATCTATCTGCGCGAGATATGCCGACGCGAGGAGGGCGCGCCGCCACCGGTCGATCTCGCCGCCGAGCGCCGCAACGGAGATTTCGTGCGCGGCCTCGTCGCCGAGAGTGGTGCAAGCGCGGTGCACGACCTGTCCGATGGCGGATTGCTTCCCGCCGTGGCCGAGATGGCGATCGCCTCCGGTATAGGCGCGGTGTTGCTTGAGACAAGCGACGGCATACCGGCGCACGCCTACTGGTTCGGCGAGGACCAGGCGCGTTATGTCGTCGCGGTGCCGGCCGGCCAGACCGACGCGGTGCTGGCCCGAGCGAATGCGGCCGGCGTTGCCGCAGCGCGTATTGGGACAACCGGCGGCGATGCATTGACGCTGCCGGGCGAGCGCCCCATGCTGGTCACGATTCTACGCGAACGCTTCGAAAGATGGCTGCCCGCCTATGTGGCCGGCAGACTGTAGCGGTTTGAGGAGCGAGCGGTCATGGCGATGGACGCCGGAGAGATCGAGCGGCTGATCAAGGCGGGCATTCCGGACGCCCAAGTGAGCATCCGCGATCTTGCCGGGGACGGTAACCATTATGCCGCCACCGTGATTTCGGCCTCCTTCAAAGGCAAGTCCCGGGTGCAGCAGCATCAGCTTGTCTATAACGCGCTCAAAGGCCAGATGGGCGGCGTGCTGCACGCGCTGGCCTTGCAGACCGGCACGCCGGACTAGCTTGGCATCTTCTCATGAGCACAACCGGGGTCAAGGTCCTCGCTCCTGAAGGCGCTATCGCTCCGACCGGTACCTGGAGCCTGGGCACCCGCGCGGGCGATTTCGTCTTTGTCGCCGGAATGCGCGGCATCGATCCGGTCACCAATAAAATGGTCGAAGGCGACGAAGCGCGGGTGCGTCAGGGCTTCCTCAACATGCAGGCGATCGCGGCTTCGGAGGGGGCGAAGCTCACGGACTGTGTGCGGATCGTCGTCTACGTTACCGATCTTGCGCGCCTGCGGCCGTGGGTAAACAAAGTGCAGGGAGAGCTTTGGGCCGGCGGACCTTATCCGCCGCGCACCATCTTCGGGGTCGCGGCCCTGGCGCAAGGCGATGTTTTCGAGGTGGAAGGGACTTTTTACGCGCCGGCGCCGGCCTGAGCTGACGGTTCCCTCTTGGGGTGGCACGGCGTTCTGCGCTACATATATGCGAAGCGAAACGACGGCGCGCGGGCGGGGCGCGGCGCCGTCAAGCGGGCGAACTCGCCGCACCGGCCAAGAGGACAATCAAACCCATGAGCATCGAGCAATTCATCGATAATGAAGTGAAGTCAAACGACGTGGTGCTGTTCATGAAGGGCACCCCGCAATTCCCCCAGTGCGGGTTCTCCGGCCAAGTGGTGCAAATCCTCGATCACCTCGGCGTCGCCTATAAGGGGCTCAACGTCCTGGAATCGGATGACCTGCGCAACGGTATCAAGGCCTATTCCAACTGGCCGACCATTCCTCAGCTTTACGTAAAAGGTGAGTTCGTCGGCGGCTGCGACATCGTGCGCGAGATGTTTCAGGCTGGCGAATTGCAGCAGGCTTTGAAGGACAAGGGCGTTCTGGTCCGGCAAACGGCCTGAAATCAGTCTTCCCGTAGTTTAACCTCTTTGGCGTGCCGTCTCCTTGAAGACGGCACGTTTCTTTTGTGTTGCCGAATTATATCCGCTGCGGGATCCGGTATGCGTCGTTCTGCCGCATACCGCCGGCGGAACCGGCGCTATCCCTGCCAATCCATTGCAACGCTTGGGTTTGATTTTTTGCCGGCCCTTCCTCGGCGGCCCCCGGCGCAATGACGGCCTCACGCAGCGTTGAAAAAAAGCGGAACAACCGCGAAGCGAGTCGGTTTGCCGCCCGGGGCCTCAAAAAACATTCGGAGGGAATGATGGCGAAGCACGTGCTCCTCGTCGCGGCGGCGGTTGCTTTTTTTGGGTCGATGCCTGCCTTCGCCCAGCACACTTCGACAGGAAATCCGCCATCGCCCGACAGCGCGTCATCGCAATCGCCCGCAGCGGCGCCCAAACCGTCTGAGAATGTCACCGGCGCCACCGCGAGTTTTGCGCCTAAGGCGAAACCCGGCGAGTGGCCGAGGCAGGCGCGTGATTACGCCAATACCCGCTACAGTCCGCTCGACCAGATCACCACAACGAACGTTAATCGGCTGCGAATTGCCTGGACTTTCTCCAACGGAATTCCGTACGGGCAAGAAGGCGCGCCACTGGTAATCGGCGACACCATGTATTTGGTGACGCCATTTCCGGACATTGCCTACGCGCTTGATTTGTCCAAGCCCGGCGCGCCGGTCAAATGGACGTTCAATCCCGCGCCGTCGAATATCGCTGCGGGCAAGGCATGCTGCGATCCCATTATCCGCGGCTGGGTCTATGCCGACGGCAAGCTGATCTACAATCTGCTTGATGACCACACCGTGGCGGTTGACGCCAAGACCGGCAAGGAAGTTTGGCGGATCAAAATGGGCAATGCCGAGAACGGCGAGACAATGACGATGTCGCCGTTCGTGGTGGGCGACAAGGTTTTCGTCGGCAATAGCGGCGGCGAGTTGGGCAAGATCGGCTGGATGGCTGCGCTCGACGTCAAGACCGGCAAGGAATTATGGCGTGCCTACAGCACCGGCTCTGACAAGCTCGACAAGATCGGCACGGACTTCAAGCCCTATTACAAGTGGATGCAGGGCAAGGACCTCGGCGTCAAATCGTGGCCGCCGGATATGTGGAAGCACGGCGCCGGTGCCGCCTGGGGCTGGATCTCGTACGACCCGCAGCTCAACCTGATCTACTACGGCACCAGCAATCCCTCGCCGCGCGTTCCGGTCCAAAGGCCTGGCTACAATCTATGGACCAGTTCGATTTTTGCGCGCGACCCCGACACCGGCATGGCGAAGTGGGCCTATCAGTTCACGCCGCACGACCAATGGGACTATGACGGCGTCAATGAGAACGTGCTGATCGATCTGCCGATCGATGGCAAGACACGGCACGTATTGGTCCACTTCGATCGCAACGGCTACGCCTACACGATCGATCGCGCCACCGGTGAGGTGCTGGTGGCGGCGCCCTTCGCACACCAAACCTGGACGACCGGTTTCGACATGAAGACCGGGATGCCGAAGGTCAATCCGAAGGAGCAGCCGAAGCCGGACCAGCCGCTCAATGTTTGCCCGACGGATATCGGCGGCAAGGACTGGGAGCCGGCGGCATTTTCACCGAAAACCGGTCTCCTCTATGTCGGCATTCTCAACGTCTGCATGAATGTCACCGACAAGGTAAAGACCTACATTCCCGGCACGCCCTATGACGGCATGGACATGAAGCGCCATCCCGGTCCCGGCAAGAATTGGGGTGCGTTCATCGCGTGGAATCCTGCGACGGGCAAAGCGGTATGGAAGATTCCAGAGAAGTTCATGGTTTTCAGCGGCGCGCTGACGACAGCCGGCGATGTCGTGTTCTACGGCACGGTTGACGGCTGGTTTCGCGCGGTCGATGCGAGAAGCGGCAAGGTGCTGTGGTCGCAGAAGTTAAGCTCCGGGATCATTGGCGATCCGATCGCTTATCTCGGGCCGGACCACCGGGAATATGTCGCGGTGCTCGCCGGGGTCGGCGGCGCGGCCATGGTCGAGAAGAGCCAAAACGGATTCCCGGCTCGCGGCAGCACGCTCTATGTCTTTTCGATTGACGGCATCTCGCCGGGCAGCGGAGCGAAGCTGTTGACGACCAGCGCAGGTGCGCCCGCCACACCGACCCCGAGCGCACACGAGGGGAGGCGATGAGATGAGCAACAACTATTTGTTTGCGCGGCGGGCCTTGCCACTTGCCTTTCTGACCCTACTCGCCTGCGGAGGCTTTTCCTTCGCGCAAACGACCGGTCTCCCGCCGCTCGGACTTCCTCCCGAAGGTGAAACCGCCAATGTTCCTATCGGGGGCTTGGCGGGAGGAGCCCAGAGCGATCTCGGCAGCACAATCAAAAATCCCGCAGGAACCGAAGGTGCGCATCGGGGACGTATGCTCTACGTCAAATTGAATTGCGCCGACTGCCACGGCTATGACGGCAAAGGCGGCATGGGGCCGGACCTCACCGATAAAAAATGGATTTTCGGCGGAACGCCAGCCGAGATATTCAAGTCGATCTTCCAAGGGCGTCCCGAAGGCATGCCATCGTGGGGAAAGGCGCTGCCGAAGAAGGACATCTGGCAACTGGTCGCCTACATCCAATCGCTCGGCGGCAGCTATCCGCCGCAAGCCGAACAGGCTTCCCGCCAGGGTGACAAGCCCGGCGAATTGGTCGCGCCGGAATTGGATTTCGAGCAGGCGCTGGATGGATCGCCACCTTATCCGGCGCACCCGTTTCCGAATCCATCTGCCTCCCAATCAAATTCCGGGCAGAAGAAGCAATGATCGCCGGCTCGGCATGATTTTGGACCTTCCGCATCTCCAGTGTGACGCGAGGTTGCGCATGACGATCAAGGGAATACGATGTCTGCTGCTCGCCGCGATCGCGGTCAACATGCCAATGGGCGAGCCCGCATTCGCGGCCGCTAGCCAACAACCAGACGGCCAACAAGTTTATGTCCGCGAAGGCTGTCAGGTCTGCCACGGCGGGATGGGCCGCGGCGGCGTAGGGCCGTCGTTTGTCGGCGATCGATTGCTTGCCTTGCCTGATTATGTCGTCACGCGAATCCTCATCGGCGGCGGCGAAATGCCCGCCTTCGAGGACAAGATATCTGATGCGGAGATTGCTGCTGTGGCCAATTATATCCGGACCACATGGGGCGATCAGCCAGGCAATATCACCGCCCGGCAGATCACGGCTGAGCGGAAAAAGCTGTCCAAAGAGGCGAGCAAAGAAGCATCGAAGCAGCCGAAATGACGGAGCGCGGCTGCACGGCATGTCTTTGAACGTCAAAAGCCCCCGCTGATGGCGGGGGCTTGGTCTATTGGCGCGTATCAATAGCGATCAGCGCGAATAATATTCGACCACCAGATGCGGCTCCATCATCACTGGATAAGGCACATCTGAGAGCGCAGGAATGCGGGTGAGGGTGGCTGTCATCTTGGAGCCGTCGAGGTCGATGTAATCGGGCACGTCGCGCTCGGCGAGCGCCTGCGCCTCGATCACCAAGGCGAGTTCCTTCGATCTCTCCTTCACCTCGATCACGTCGCCCGCCTTGAGCCGATAGCTCGGGATGGTCACACGGCGGCCGTTCACTTTGATGTGGCCGTGGCTGATGAACTGGCGGGCGGCGAATACGGTGGGTACGAACTTGGCGCGGTAAACCATCGCGTCGAGCCGACGCTCCAGCAGCCCGATCATATTGACGCCGCTGTCGCCCTTCATGCGGACGGCCTCTTGATAGAGCCCGCGGAACTGCTTCTCTGAGATATTGCCGTAATAGCCGCGCAATTTCTGCTTGGCCTTGAGTTGGACCCCGAAGTCGGAGAGCTTGCCCTTGCGGCGCTGGCCATGCTGGCCGGGGCCATACTCACGCCTATTGACCGGGCTCTTCGGCCGGCCCCAGATGTTCTGGCCCATCCGGCGGTCAATTTTGTATTTCGATTCCAAGCGCTTGGTCATCGCGTCCTCGTGTTGTTGTAGAACATCATCGTCGGTGAGGAACCGCGCCCTCCTTTGCCCCGATTTTCGGTCGGGGCCGACAGGCAGAGCCTCGAAAGCGCAAGGTCATGCCGCGGGTCGCGAAAGATGCCCGGCGGGCAAAAGACCCGCCGGGCGCGGGGTATTTAGGGGCGAACCGTTTGGCTGTCAAACCGTTAGCGCAGCGCTTGGGCCCCCTGAGCCACGGACTTGCCAAAGGTGGCGACTGCCGCCATTTTCCTCGGATCAGGACGGGCCCCTCTGGCAGTCACGGGACTGCGATGTCGGACTGATAGAGCCTGCGAGGGTCCGACATGGCCGATCTTTTCACGCAAGCTTCGCTCGTCGCTTTTCTCCAGGTCATCATGATCGACCTGGTGCTGGCCGGCGACAATGCGGTCGTCATTGGTCTCGCCGCGGCCGGCTTGCCCCCCGAGCAGCGCAGCCGCGCCATCCTCGTCGGCATCTTGGGCGCCACTGTCCTGCGCATCGCCTTTGCTTTGTTTATCGTCCAACTGATGGCGATCGTCGGCCTTGTCTTGGCGGGCGGTATCCTCCTGCTTTGGGTGAGTTGGAAAATGTGGCGCGAACTGCGCCGCCCAAAAACGGAAACAGCGGACAGCGAACCACGGAGCAAGGCGAAGACATTCGGTCAAGCCGTCTGGCAGATTGTGGTGGCGGACATTTCCATGTCCCTCGACAATGCGCTGGCGGTGGCTGGCGCCGCGCGCGACCATCTGCCCGCGCTGATGTTCGGACTCATCCTTTCGGTCGCGTTGATGGGCTTCGCCGCTACGCTCGTGGCGCGCCTGCTCGAGCGCTATCGCTGGATTGCCTATATCGGCTTGGCAATCGTCCTCTATGTCGCCGTCGACATGATCTGGCGCGGCGCACTGGAAATTCACGCCTACGCCTTCTAAGGCGCCCGACCTCGCGTCGATATTTCTATTTAGCGTCGTGGAAAATGATGCCGAGCGTATGGCGCATGCCGCTGCGAAGGCGGCTGACGCCGTGCCGCAGGTTGACCCGGTACGTGCCCTTGCTGCCCTGCACGGGCCTGTTGTGGACGGCGAATGCCACCGCGTCACCCTGGCGCAGCGCTACCACCTCGGCCCGGCTCTGCATCCGCGGGCGTTGCTCGGTAATTACGAACTCGCCGCCGGTAAAATCACGGTCCGGCTCGGAAAGAAGGATTGCGACCTGCAACGGAAACGCGAGGTCGCCGTAGAGGTCCTGATGCAGGCAGTTGAAATCGCCCGCCACGTATTGCAGCAGGAGCGGGGTGGGCCGCGTCTGGCCCTGTCGGTGGCATTTTTCAAGGAAATCGGCATGCCCCGCGGGATAACGCTGATTAAGCCCCATGCGCTCGTTCCAGTTATTCGCGATGACCGCCAGACGGGGATAAAGCGCCGTGCGCAACTCACCGATCAACGCGGGTAGCGGATACTTGAAGTAACAATATTCACCTTTGCCGAAACCGTGCCGGGCCATGTGAACATGGCTGCGGAAGTGCTCCTCTTGCCGATACAAACCCGCAACCTCTCGGCACTCTTCAGGCGAAAGCAGCCCGTGGATCACGGCGCAACCGTATGCACCGAGTTCGCCGGCGATGGCGTCCCAATCGTAACCGCCGATACGGTGCTCGGCACCAGACATGGACGGTGAACTTGCGACGGCGGCGGCAAAAGTCACGGCGATATTCCTTCTTGCTCATAACGCACGGCGAAACGTGAGGTTGATCCGCGTGCGGCCAAGCTTCTCATGAACGCCGTCCTTGAGGGACATCACGCCATGGAAGCACAGGCGCGACGGTCCGCCCCAAACCACGATATCGCCGTGGTGAAGCGCATGTTTACGGACGGGGTCGGCACGGCGGCGGCCGCCGAACTGAAACGTCGCGGGCAAGCCCAGCGATATTGAAACGATAGGGTTGGAAAAATCCCGCTCATCTTTGTCTTGATGAAGCGACATCCGCGCGCCGGGCTCATACCGGTTGATGAGGCAGGCGTCAGGGACGAAGTCCGCGTAGCCGGCTTCCGCCGCCGCCGTTGCTGCGATGGCGCGGAAGGTTTGCGGCAAGGCGGGCCACGGCAGGCGGCTTTCGGGATCGCAACGGTCGTAGCGATAGCCACTGCGGTCCGTCACCCAACCCGCCGTGCCGCAGTTCGTCATCGCGGCCGACATGGTGAAGCCGCCGGGCGTGACCATGTGCCGAAACGGTGCTTGCGCCGTAACCCTCCGTAACTCAGCAAGGATATCGCTTTCGCAATCCAGCGCTCGTGCGCGCAACAACACCGCCCCGTCGGCGATGCGTTCGCGTGAGGCGGGCGGCGCTTCGGGCGGCGAAAACAAATCGGTCATCATTGCCAAACTCTTCTCCGTGATCCTGAGTTGGCCACCGACACAGCGGACCCGCTGCGGGATGAAACCTTCCCGTCACCCTTCGAGGCACGCTTCGCGCGCACCTCAGGTGACGGATTAGAGCTGGTTATGACGATGCGGCAACCCGATTCCTGCTCGATCTCGACGAGGCGCGAACAGCGCGGGACCGGCTTCTCATCACGGTTGACCAGGCGGCATGACGGGCCAGGTTAGGCTCTAGAATCCATACGCCTTCAACGCGGGTTTCAGCCTTGGCGGTGGTGCCTTGCCCGACGTGAAAATGAGGCGCGGCGGCGGCGCCGGCTGCGTCGAGACTGGCCGTCCGTGCAACAGGTCGGCGACGCGCCGCGCGATCGCTGGCGCCGGATCGATCCAGGTCACCGGCCACGGCGTCAGCGCGCGGAAGCGCTTAAGCAACAGCGGATAATGCGTGCAGGCGAGCACGACGGTGTCGGTGCGGCGGCCGCCGGTATCGATGAAGCAGGGCGTGATTTCGGAGGCAATCTCCGCGTCTGCGACGCCGGCACCGGCAAGCTCCGCTTCCGCGAAGGTGGCGAGGCGCGATGAGCCGATCAAATCGACCGTGCAGGCGGCGGCGAACTCGCGAATCAGGCGGCGGGTGTATTCCCGGCTGACCGTGGCGAGGGTGCCGAGAACGGCGACACGCTTGCTCACCGACTGCGCACAGGCCGGCTTGATCGCCGGAACGGTGCCGACGAACGGCACTGAAAAGCGCGCGCGCAAATCGGCGAGCGCAAGCGTCGAGGCCGTGTTGCAGGCGATGACGACGATGTCGGGCGCAGTGTCGGCGATCGCTTTGCCGATCACCTCGCGCACACGTGCAATCAAAATGTCTTCCGCCAGCTTCCCATAGGGGAACGCGGCATCGTCGGCCACGTAGACGAAGCGCGCGTCCGGCCGTGCTGCCACGATTTCGCGGAATACGGTCAAGCCGCCGAGGCCGGAGTCGAAAGTCAGGACGGTGGGAGCGGCAGGCGGCATGAGCAGTTCGCAATTCGGCGGGAGCGCCTTTGAGCTAAGACACGGGGCGTAGCCGCTGACAATGGGCATGATTCCTGCTTGTGCAGGCGACGTCAGCGTTGCCTGAATCTCGCGCCTGTGTAAGTCGCCAGCAGCACGAGGCCTGTCGAAATCAAGATCATGATGATGCCGAGCGCGGAGAGCTTTCCCCACAGGCCGTCGTCGGCAAAGCTCAGGATGCGCACCGCCAACACCTCGCTTCCGGGGCGCGACAGCACCACCGATACCGTCAGCTCACGAATGAACATCGTGGCCATCAGTATCCAGGCGGACACGATGCCCGGAATAAGCAGCGGTGCGATGACCCGCCGCATCGTCATCAACGGACTGGCGCCGCATACGAGAGAGGACTCTTCGAGGTGAGCATGGACTTGCACGAAGGCGCTGGCGAGAGGCCGCACGCCATAAGGCAGATAGGCGGCGATATAGGCAAGCAGCAGTGCCGTCAGAGTCGCGTAGAGCGGCGTCTGAACGAAGAACCACATGAAGCCAATCCCGATCACGATTCCGGGGAAAGAAAATGACAGGAAGCTGAGTGTTTCCAATAGCGCGGAGGCGCGCGTGCGTATTTTGACGACGACATAGGCCACGAACAGGGAAAGCAGGACGCCCAGCGTGGCGCCCACGACCGCGAGAAAGACGCTGTTCCTCAGGGCTTCCACTGTAAGCTGGTCATGCAGCACGTCGCTCCAGTTCTTCAAGCTCATAAGCGAGAACGCGCGGAGTCCCGGAACCATCGAGTAAGGCACCATCGACGTGTAAAGGAGCACGGCGACCGGAAGGACGATCATGAGCAGGCAGAGTAGCCCGACGATCACAGTCAGCGGCGTCCGTGCACGCTTCAGCTCGATGACGGTCGGCTTGAATCCGCGAGCGGAGATGGTGACGAACTTCTCGCCTTCGGCGGTCAGTGCACGGTAGACCACGATAAGGACGATCGATGCGGAGAGCACGCTCATCCCCAATGCGGCGGCTTGGCCGTAATCCGGTGCAAACCCGGTGGAGATCATCTCGTAGAGATACGTCGCCAGCACATCCACCCGTCCCGGCGTGCCGAGGACGCGAGGCACGGCATAAGAAGCCAAGCTGCGCACGATCCCGAGTACGAAGGCTGCGAGGATAGCCGGACGCAGAACCGGCAGCGTGACGCGCAACAGCGTCCGCCAAGTTCCTGCGCCGCTTACGCGAGAGGATTCTTCCAGCGAAATGTCAAAGGATATCATCGCAGGCGCAATGATGAGATAGGCGATGGGCATGTTGAGCAGCCCCTCGACAAAGATCATGCCCCAGAGCGAATAAATGTCGAGCGGTGCGTTCTGCAGCCCGAACGTGTCGCGCAAAATGACGTTGAGCAAGCCGTTTGACGGATTGAGCAGCAAGGCCCAACTGACCGCGAACAGCAGGTGCGGAATCATCATCGGCACGATGGAGAGCACCGTGAACACCGGTTTGAAGGGGATGTTCGTCCGCGTGTTCAGATACGACAAGAACAACGCTAGAAGAGTTGAGAGAATCGATGCCCCCAGCACGAAGACGACCGTGTTGAGGACAACGTCGGCGAGGTACGGATCGGTGTAGGCGGCGATATATTTTCGCGTAGTGAACGACCCGAACGCGGTCAGGCCTTGCGAGAAGCTGCCGGCCAGCAGCATGAGCACCGGGCAGAGCGTGAGAAAGCCTACGATGCCGATCAGGAGCCAGGTCAGCTTCGAACGTGACGTAGGCATCTCCCTTTAGTCCGACAACAGCATGCAGTGTTGCGGGTCGAGGCGCATTCTGACGTTGTCGCCCGCGCGGATTTCCACGTCGGGATCGATCCGTGCAAGCAGCCGCTCGGCGCCGACGCGGATCTCGGCTTCATAGACTTCGCCGACGAACTCCAGCGCCTCGATCCTGCCTTCGATCGCATTGAGGCCGGATTCCGTGCCGCGGTTGCCGATGCGGATGAATTCGGGGCGGATGCAAAGAGTCATCCGGCTTCCTTCCGGAGCCTGGCTTGCGTGGCAGGAAATCGTGCCGATGCCGGTTTCGACGAGCGTCAGCGGCCCGTCATGGCGGAGGACCTTGGCCTGGATCTGGTTGGCGCGGCCGATGAAATCCGCGACGTAACGGTGCCGGGCGCCGAAATAGATCGCCTGCGGCGTTCCCATCTCGACGATCCTGCCCGCCTGCATGACGGCGACCGTGTCGGATAACGCCAGCGCTTCCACCCGGTCGTGCGTGACATAGACGGCCGTAATGCCCAGGTCGCCCAAAAACCTTCGCAATTCTTTCCGCGTTTCCTCTCGCAGCTTGGCGTCGAGATTGGATAAAGGTTCGTCGAACAGGATCACCTTGGGTTCAGCCACCAGCGCCCGTGCCAACGCGACGCGCTGCTGCTGTCCGCCGGAGAGTTTCGTGGCCGAGCGGCGCTCAAGGCCCTCGAGTTGGACGAAACGGAGCGCCTTGCCGACCTTATCCCGAATGACATCCTTTCCGACGCGGCGTACTTGAAGTGGGTAAGCGATGTTGTCGAAAACGCTCATGTGCGGCCAGATGGCGTATGTCTGAAACACCATGCCGAGCCCGCGCTTCTCGGTCGGCACATAGACGCCTTTCGCGGCGGACCAGACTACATCGCCGCCGATGCGAATCTCGCCGTCATCGGGCGCCTCCAGCCCGACAATGCAGCGTAGCAATGTGGTCTTGCCGCACCCGCTCGGACCGAGCAGGGTGAATATCTTGTTAGCTGGAATGGTGAGATGGACGTGGTCCAGCGCCTTTACGGTTTTCCCCTCGGAAACGTAGTATTTGCAAAGGCCTTCGATTTCGATTTCCATCGCTTGGGGTCTTTATTTTCGACGGTCGACTCCGCGTGCCGGCTCATCGCGCCGGCACGCTTCCCCGTTGAATGGTGATTATCCGGCCACAGCAAACTCTGACTCGTCATGCCCGCGCTTGCCCGCCTTCGTGCTCACGCGCTTCGGCGCGCCTGACCAGCCCGCCGTAGCTCGCAAAGCGAGTGGAGGCGGGTCGCGGGCATCCACGTCTTGAAAGCCGAGCAATAACAAAGACGTGGATGGCCGGGACAAGCCCGGCCATGACGCCGTGGACGGGTAAATGGTTTCCATGATTGGAATTATTCCAGCGAGCGGCGGGTGTCGCGCAACTTCTACCGTGCGGAGAAGATGCGGCCGAATTCACGGCCCCACTTTTTGAAATCTTGGTCGGAGAGATCGCGCACCGGCTTCACCTCGACTTTGTCGATGCCGTCGATGGCCGGAAAGACGCCCGGAGCGAGCACGTATTCGCCCACGTTCTTGGCCAGCAATTCCATTGCGGGCTTGCTGAGCCAGTAATCCATGAACACGCGGGCTGCGTCCGGATGCGGCGAGTGTTCGGTGACCGCGATAGCGCGCGCTGTGCCGAATAGCGGACCGGAGCGCGGCGCCCAGTCCAGCGGCGCCGGCGACTTGGTGACGATATATTTCGGCATCGAGATTCCGATGAGCTTTTCGCCGCTCTCGACCGGCGCCGGCGTCGGTCCGAAGGACGCTACGAACATCGGCTGGTTCGCGGCCACGCCTTTGAGGAACTGCATCCAGTCATTGTCGGACTTGAACGCCTGTTCCTTCAGGGCGAGCAGCCAGGCGATCGTCGATGCATGGGTGGCCGGATTGGCCATCACGATCTTGTTCTTCCACTTCGGATCCGCCAGATCCTCGTACTTGGCCGGAGCGTCCGATTTCTTCACGTGGTCGGTATTGTAGAGGTAGGAAACGTATTCGATGCCGAAGAGCGTGATCTTGTCGTTCTTGGTCGCCCAGCCGGGATAGCCCTTGGCTGATGGCGAGCGATAGGACGCGAGCACGTCGTGCTGCTGCAAGAGTTCGATCATCGGTCGTGGCGCTTGGACGACATCGGCGAGAAGCTTGCCGGCATTGGATTCGGTCAGAACCGTCGGAATGAACTTTGAGCTGGAGATGCGGGTGTATGCGCCCTTGACGCCGGTCTTCTGCTGGAAGTCCTTCATGATCGGCTGAACGGCGGTGATATTGGCGTAAAATACGGCCTCGCCTTCGCTCTGGGCTTTCTTCAGCGTCGAGGCATCCGCCGCCCATGCGGCAGGCAGCGTGGCCGGCAGACCGGCAAGGCCGGCGCCTCCCGCGAGCTTCAGGAACGTCCTCCGGTCAAACGGCGTCATCGGTTCTCCTCCCCGGCGGTCCACATGATCTCTCTCTTGCATAGGTGGTAATTGGTTGCCGGACCATCCTAGGGTGCCGGCCCCCAGGGTCAACTGGTCACCCGCAATTGCGCCGCGGCGAATCTCGAAACAATCGCGCGCGCCAGCCGTTTCCGAGGAGGTGAGGGGCAAGTACCGAAGCCACCAAATCCGAGGAAATAGCGACATGAAACTCAAACACCTTGCCTTAGCTGCCGGCGCCCTGCTGATTTCGGGTACCGCCGCCGGC
>DASTWX010000254.1:0-5073 GCA_035765795.1 Pseudolabrys sp.
ACTCTTGGACGTGTCCACACCAATTCGGATAATCTTCGTCACGGACGGCTCCCTTTGTCTGAGGTCATTGATCCGAATGAGATCGCTGACGACCTCATTCTGGCACAGCGATGCCGTCGGGGGCCGTCCACCCCAACAGAAGTACACGCGAAGTTTATCTGGATTCCGGGCTCGCGAGCTTCGCTCGCGCCCCGGGATGACCCAAAGGTAAGTTTTGGCGCGCTGCTCGCTCCCGTCTCAGGAACCGCCCCGCAATGCTCGCGTTCATTTCCGTGAGTCGCTTCGCGGAGATGGTTCCATGTCGGCCGAAACTTTGCCGCCCCAGCAGCAATCGCGCCAACCCGGCCGCGAGCGGGAGATGTCGCCGCAGCCCGACTACACGCCGAAATATCCAGGCGTCGGCAAGCTGAAGGACAAAGTCGCGCTAATCACGGGCGGCGACAGCGGGATCGGCCGCGCCGTTGCAGTGGCCATGGCGCGCGAGGGCGCCCGCATCGCCATCGTCTATCTGGACGAGCATCAGGACGCCAACGAGACGCGCACACTGGTCAAGGATGAGGGCAGCGAAGCGATCCTGCTGGCTGGCGACGTCGCCGACGAAAGCTTCTGCAAAGCCGCGATTGAGGCGACCGTTGAGCAATTCGGCCGTCTCGATATTCTCGTCAACAATGCCGGCGAGCAGCATGAAACGAAAGACCCGCGCGAGATCGACACCGCGCAAATGGAACGGACGTTCCGCACTAATGTGTTCAGCATTTTCTACATGACCAAATACGCGCTGCGGCGCTTGCAGAAAGGCGCATCGATCATCAACAGCACGTCGATCACCGCTTACCAAGGGCACAAGACCCTGCTCGATTACGCCGCGACGAAAGGCGCCATCGTCAGTCTGACACGTTCATTATCGGAGGCGCTGGTCGAAGACGGTATCCGCGTCAACGCAGTGGCGCCGGGGCCGATCTGGACGCCACTGATTCCGGCCTCGTTCGAGCCCGGTCGCGTCGCCCATCACGGCGCGAGCGCGCCGATGAAACGGCCCGGCCAGCCCAACGAGGTGGCGCCCTGCTATGTTTTCCTGGCGAGCGAGGATGCCTCCTACATCAGCGGCCAGGTGCTGCATCCAAACGGCGGTAACGTGGTGGGCGGCTGACATTCTCTCCGGGCGTCTGCTAGACAACATTGCATGAATGTCGTTCGTCACGTCGTCGTGCACGGTCGTGTGCAAGGCGTCGGCTACCGCGCCTTCGTCGAGCAGGAGGCGCTGATGCATGGGCTGCAGGGCTGGGTCCGCAACCGCCGCGACGGCACGGTCGAGGTGCTTTTCGAAGGCGATGCGGCCGTTGTCGATGTTGTAATCGAGTGCTGCCGGCGGGGGCCATTCGCCGCGCGGGTCGAGACCATCGATCAGCGGCCGGGCGGCCCCGCGGATATAAAGTTGCGCCGGCCCGGCGATTTGTTTTCCGTGCTGCCCACGGTGTGAAGAGTGGTCGCGCCGAACAGGCGCTCGAATTCGCGGCGCATGATGCTGTCGACCTCCGGCATCATAACGAGAATGCCGAGATCGGCGAGACTGGTGACGCCGTAACGGCCTTCGCTGACGCCGCAGGGCACGATACCGGAAAAGTGCGACAGCTCCGGCTCGATGTTGAGTGCAATGCCGTGCAACGTCACCCATTGCCTCACGCGGATGCCGATGGCCGCGATTTTGTCTTCGTAGCCGCCGCCTTTGTCTGGCCGGCGTATCCAAACGCCGACCCGGTCCTCGCGCCTTTCTCCACGTACATTGAAAGCCGCGAGCGTGCGGATGATCCA
Organism: Pseudolabrys sp.; assembly: GCA_035765795.1. Classification (GTDB taxonomy): domain Bacteria; phylum Pseudomonadota; class Alphaproteobacteria; order Rhizobiales; family Xanthobacteraceae; genus Pseudolabrys. Next base: position 1,813 of record DASTWX010000254.1, read on the forward strand.
CTCTTCAAGGCTCGCCACGAAACGGCGCACGTCGGGTCCGCGCCGGCGCAGATCGAGCATCACGTAGGCCACGCGCTGGCCCGGGCCGTGATAGGTGAACTGGCCGCCGCGGCCGGTCTGGTGCACGGGGAATCGCGCCTCGATCAGATCGGCCGGGTTCGCGCTCGTTCCGGCGGTGTAGAGGGGCGGGTGCTCGAGCAGCCAGACGAGTTCCGAGACCCGTCCGGCGGCGATCTCGGCCGCGCGCGCCTCCATCGCCGCCAGGGCATCCGGGTACTGGACGATAGAATCGCTCACTCGCCATTCGACCGGCGTGCTGCCGGGCGGGGCGGGAAGGCCCAATTTCAGGTTTTCGCGCGCGTTAACCACTCGTTCACCATAGCATGGTGACCTGATCCCGGTCCGCACTCGCGGGCAATGGAGAGGTCATGGCCACACTCGACAAGGTCACTATCGATATATCGGTCGTGCTGGGGACGACATCCATGCCGGTGCATCAGGTCCTGCGACTCGGCCGTGGCGCCATCATCGAACTGGACGCTTCCGAGGACGATGCGGTCAAGATACTCGCCAACAACCTGCCCGTGGCCAAAGGCACGGTGGCCGTCAACGGCAATCGGATCGCGGTGCAGGTCAGCGAACTGCTGCCGCGCTTGCCGAACACGCGCTGAGCCGTGCCGGCGCGCGGACGCCGGCAATAGTTTGATGTTGCGCCGAAATGTGCCGCGAAGAGGAGCGAACATTTCGCCCGCCGGCTCTTGTCGCTCCACACCCTATTTGTTACATCCTGCGCCGCCTTGGGATGGGCGGTCTTCCGACCTGCTGTCCTTATCTTCCATGCGGTCGTGGCGGAACTGGTAGACGCGCTAGCTTGAGGTGCTAGTGGGGCAACCCGTGGAGGTTCGAGTCCTCTCGACCGCACCAGCGAAAATTACCTTTGAAAATCAAATACTTAAGTGGGTGAATTACTAGAATTGTGGGAAAGAAAACGAGAGTATTTGTGGGGATTTGATCGCGTTCCGTTCTGCCCTTTCACCTGTGCAGCACATCGAGAATTCTTCGCGTAGCTGCGCCGTGCCGATCACCGGTCAACGTAGCGAACGAGTTTATGCTTGCAGCTATCACATTCGTATTCGCGTCGCTCGCGAGTATGATTGGCATGTCCGTCCGCTACTGCCCGGCGGGCAATTAGGTGGGCCTTGGCTCCGCAACGCTCGCACGTGATAGGGGTCTCGTGGGAGCCTTCTAGTTCCCATCTCTTACCCACTCTAGGGCTTGGCATTCGAGGCATTGGAACACCTCCCGTGCCGCCTCGCCAAGCGCCTTGGGAAAGCTCTGTAGCAATTCCATCGCCGCCCCGCATTTCTCGCAAGTGCGGGGCGCTACTGGTTGCCCATCTTGGCCGCCCGGAGAGGCTGGTTGGTTTAGGTCCATATCGCAAATCCGCAAACGCAATATACCGAAACAACTCGTGAATGCTTGTGGTAGCGAAAGGTTCCGGTGACCAGGCTAGACGACAATCGAAAAGTCCTCATTGAACGTCGCCGTGATCGTGTTCGGCGTATCGAGGCTTCGGTTCCACTGCTCACAACGCCATTGCCGCGTCACGTCATCGGTCAGGGCGTACAGAAACGGCGTGTCGCCGCCCTTCTCAATTAGGAAATCCTCGATTGCCTTAGCCTGTGTCTCGGTCAGCGTGGTCCATTTGAGCGGGACAACGCGGCGAATGTGGTTCAAGCCGTCGCGGGTGGGTTGCGTATAGCCGTCGCCAAAGTCGGCTTTCTTCAATCTCGGCTGATACTGCTTCTGTGTGCCCGGAGAGGGCGCTACAGGCGGTTGGAACGTATCGAGGGCCATCAGCGCCTCCCCGCCGCGATAATCCCACCAGGGCGCATTTGCCGGTGAATCTCTCGCGTGATCGTGTGCTGTAGCGAAGCCTCGACATGCTGGCCGATTTTCTGCGCTAGCTCTTGATCGGCCTCGGGGCCACGTGATCCGCCTTCGACGTTGATCGAGATTTGCGGGGCGTTCACGATGGTCGGGGCGTTGTTGACGGTGGCCGCTGGCGCAATCGAGGGGGCCGTGATCGAGACGGGAATCGTCCTGCCATCGGGCAGCGGAACGTAAGCCTCGGGGTCTTTGCCTTCTCCGTACAGCGCCAGTTGCGGCGAGTTCGCGATGCCGCCCCGGTCATAGCGTTTGAGGGGCAGGGGGCCGCGTGCCGTCATGATGCCACCGTCGGCAAAGGCGAACCCGCCTAGCAACGCACCGAACAGGCCGCCAAGGCCGCCGCTCGCGTTCCTCGTGCCGAACAGGCCGGACAGCGGACCGGAACCGATTAGCGCGCTCTGTAATGCCGCGCGGGCAAGCTGGCGCGCAAGGTTGTCGATAACGTCGCTTGCGTCTTTGCCGTCAATGAGCACGTCGGCAAGGGAATCGGTGATCGCTTCGCCCGCATACTGCGCAGCATCGCGCAAGCCTTCCTGCGCTCGCGTCACTTGCTCGATTTTCTGCCGAAGCTGTTCGTTTGCATCAACGGCGGCTTCTATGCGCTTCACTTGCCCGGCGTCGGTTACGGTGCCGATCCTCGCAAGCTCGATTGCCTTGGCGCGTTCGCTATTCGACTTGCCAAGCGTGTCATATTCGGCTTGTAGAACGCGCCCGCTCTTTTCGAGTTGCTGAATGTAGCTTTCAACTTGGGAATGGCGGGTGTCGGCCGCGCTCTTGCCGGTCTTTTTGCCGGGAAGGGTAAAGTCCGCGAGCGACACCGGCTTAATCTCAGGCTTCGCAGCCGGCGCCGTTGCTGTTGTCGTGGTGCTGGCTACAGGCTTGTTGACAGCTTCGCTAAACTCGCGCGCTTTAGCTGCGCCATCGATCCCGAGAAACTTATTGATTCGATCCCATATCGGGTTGTTGCCGACTTTAGCTAACCAGCTTTCTAGGCTGCTTAGGCCATCCGCCGCCGCTTTGATGTAGCTCGGCATTTGCTCGATGGCTTTGGCAACGCCGTTCAAGTTCTCAGTTGCTCTTGCCGAAGCGCCGCTCGTCTTATCGAGCTCGCCAATAAGCAGCGTGAAGGCGTTCCCGACGCGGTTCATTGCTTGGCTGATGGTGCCTTGCGCCTTTGCGGCTTGCTCTTGCAGCATCGGCATTCCCGCAAGGAACGCGCGGAAAAAGGCTTCGCTCGATACCTTGCCGCTCTTCACAAGGCTTGTGAGCGTGGCGACCGAACCGCCTGCTTCCTTCAATCCCGCCGCGACA
>DASTWX010000255.1:0-15321 GCA_035765795.1 Pseudolabrys sp.
GTCCGTCGCGCTCGCGACCGCGGCGCGGACGTGTTGCTGACCACCGGCGGAGCCTCCGTTGGCGAGCATGACCTGGTACGGCAGGCGCTCGCCGCCGAAGGCCTCGACCTCTCCTTTTGGCGGATCGCGTTGCGCCCCGGACGCCCGATGATGCATGGGAAGCTCGGCGCCATGCAGGTGCTCGGCGTGCCGGGCAATCCGGTTTCCTCCTATGTGTGTTCCTTGTTGTTCCTGGTGCCGCTGATTCGGCGGCTGGCCGGCCGCACAGATGTGGAGTCGCGGCAAGAACCCGCTTTCCTAAGCTGCGATTTGCCCGCCAACGACGAGCGGCAGGACTATCTCCGCGCAACACTGACCAATGGGTCTGCCGGATTAGTGGCTACGCCTTTGTCCGCCCAGGACAGCTCGCAGATGGCCCTATTAGCCAAGGCCGACTGTTTGCTGATTCGGGAACCACACGCGCCATTTGCCCCTGCCGGTTCACCCTGCGTCATCGTTAAGCTTCCGCTTTAGCGGCATTTCGAGTTCTTCACGCCAAATTAAGCTCTTGCGGAACACATATCGAACAGATAGTGTCCGTTCATGATTTGTTTTTCGATCGGCTCGCCTCCTGCTTGGATAGCGCCGTGACGGGGAGAACCAGATGCTGACTCGCAAGCAATTCGAGCTTCTGCGTTTCATCCATGAGCGGCTGACAGAGACAGGTGTGCCGCCCTCTTTCGACGAAATGAAGGACGCGCTCGACCTGCGGTCAAAATCCGGCATTCACCGGCTTATAACGGCGCTGGAGGAGCGGGGCTTCATCCGGCGGCTGGCTAATCGGGCTCGCGCCATCGAGGTGATCAGGCTACCCGACTCAGTCGGCCACGGGCTCAACGGCCGCTCGCGTGGCTTCACGCCGAGCGTCATCGAGGGAGCTCTTGGCCGCGGCCGGGTGGCGGCGTCCGAGGACGATCGCGAAAGCAACGGCCGGCCGATTGCGGTACCGGTCATGGGCCGCATCGCCGCCGGCACGCCCATCGAGGCGATTCAAACCCGCAGCCACGTCATTAACATGCCGTCCGATATGCTCTCGTCGGGCGAACATTTCGCCCTCGAGGTGCGGGGCGATTCGATGATCGAAGCCGGCATTCTTGACGGCGATATCGCGCTGATCCGCCGCTCGGAGGCTGCCGATACCGGCGACATTGTGGTGGCGCTAATCGATGACGAGGAGGCGACGCTGAAACGCTTCCGCCGCCGTGGCGCTTCCATTGCGCTGGAGCCGGCCAACCAGTCTTACGAAGTACGCATTCTGCCGCCCAATCGCGTGCGCATTCAGGGCAAGCTGGTGGGGCTGTTCAGGCGGTATTGACCGCGCTTACACGCTCGCGGGGTTAATCCGCCGGCTCCAGATCCTCGGGCTTAGGCGTCGCGTCGGCCGAGGTCTGGGTTCGGCGCGGCGAAGCCATGCCGGGTGGCGGATGTGCCCAAGGCCGATCATAGCTGGCCGGGCGGGCATCGACTTCTTCGAATCCAGTTTCGGTCCGCCAGAGGGCAACAGCACCGCGCGCCCGCCATACATTCCGATCGATCAACATTGCCGCACAATCCCCGGGCGCTTGCCGGGCGCTAATAACGAGACTCGCACGGCTGCAATCCTCGGCAAAGGCATCCGGCGCGAGCGCGTAGGAGACGAGGCGCCCATCGGCGAGGTGGCCGATGCATCCCACGGAGTCGCAGCGTACCCCTTCGTTGAGGCTCCCGTCCTTCACGTCGCGCGGATCGGCATCGGCGGCGAGCCAGTCCTTGAGTGCGAAGGTGTCCCACCCCTTGCGCAAGACCGCCAGCCGTCCGCTGGAGCTCCGTACCGCGGCGGTTCGGCCATCGGCGGAAATCAGTAAATCCGGTTGTGGTGTGGCGAGCGCCCAAAGCGCGGCAACGACGGCCAGTACCGCGCCAGACCAGCGCAGCGGCGTGCGCAGCAAGCACACCAGCAGCAGCCCCGCCGTCGACAGCAACAGCGGGCCGGTGCCAAAGGCATGGATGCGGCCGAGCGCGCCAGGCAGATGCGCCACCCACAGCGCCACCGTGATCATCCAGTCGATGCCGTAGCCCATCAGCCGCCAAAAGGGAGCGTCGAAGCCGAGCGGCGTTGCGAGTGCGCCTAGGATGCCCATCGGCATAACCCAGGCCGAGACGACCGGCATCGCCAGCAGATTGGCCAGCACGCCATAGGGCGCAAGCCGATGGAAGTGGTAAGCGGCGTAAGGCGTGGTCGCCAGGCCGGCCACCGTCGAAGCCAGGATCAGACTGGCGATCTCCCGCCATCCCCAAAGCGCAAGGCGCGCCGCACGCGAGCTATCAGCATCGGCGCGCCACGGCCAGCCGTGTTGATAGGCGGCAACCAGTGCAAGCGTCGCCGCAAACGACATCTGAAAGCTCGGGTGCACCACCGCTTGCGGCGACAGCAAGAGCACCCCGAACGCCGCTACCGCGATCGTGCGGAAGGTGAGTGCCGGCCGGTCGAGCATGACGCCGATCAGCACGAGAGCGATCATGATGTAGGAGCGCTGCGTCGCGACCTCGGCGCCCGACAGCAAGAGATAAAAGGTAGTGGCGACGAGCGCGCCCGCAGCGGCCCACTTCTTGATCGGACGGCCGATTGCCAGCGAGGCGAAAAGCGCCAGGACGGCACGGATGACGAAGAACACGACGCCCGCAACCACCGCCATGTGATAGCCGGAAATCGAGAGCACGTGCGCAAGGCTCGAGACGTACATTGCGTCGTTAACGGCATTGGTAATCGCATCGCGTTGCCCCGTGATCAGGGCGGATGCGATCGCGCCCCGATCGCCGGTGATCGTCTCGTGGATACGTTGATCGATGGTGCCGCGGATTTGATCGAGAAATGCGGCGTAACGCAGCCACAATCCGGGCGCGCGCGGCGGCGGAGGTGTCCGCATTGCGCCGAGCACAAAACCGGAGGCGCCGATTTGCTGGAAGTACATGCCGCGGGCGAAATCATAGCCGCCGGGACGAAGCGGCTGCAGCGGCGGTGCGAGATGCGCCTTGAACGAGACATACCTGCCGACCGGCGGCGCGGTTCCTTTGCGCACCGCAACGCGCACACGGTCAGGCTTGATCCGCATCCGCGGCGCGGAAATCGAATGCACCCTGACCACGATTCGATCGCTGCGCGTGCGCTCCTCGCGTGTCTCCACGAAGCCTGCGACATTCGCGCGCCACGTCGGATAGACTAGCACCGGGTGGGTAACGCGTAAGGTTTGCAGCGTGCCAACGGCAAAGCCGGCGGCGATCGCGGCAAGGCCCAATGCCGCCGGGAAACCGACGGCGTGCCGCCGCGCCGACGCGGCCAACCCGACGCCGCCGAAAGCGATCGCCAAGGCCGCCCAGCAGGCGGGCTCGCGGTCCGCGGTAAAGTAGATGACGATGCCCAAACCGAAGGCGACCGGCAGCCACGGCAGCAGTTGGCCGGGCGCCAACTCTGCGTGAACCCATTGTGCAAAAGTTCGGCGAAGCCGATCGGCGGAGGCAACAACAGCATCGGGCAGCGCGAGTGCGGCGCGCCGGCGCGCGACATCAATGCTGGCCGCCCACGCTTTCGCGCGCGGGCGACGTTCCTCGCCTTGCAAATCCTCTCGAGCCATGGCGCGGGCGCGCCCCCGTTACGCTCACGCGGGTTTGCGACGGCTCTATCGTAGGTTGCTAGTCCGCCATGGCTAGGAGAACGGTTGTGAACACCCCGCGAATGTCATTCCGGCGCTCGAGTCAACGGGCCCGCGCAAAGCGCGGCCCGATGATAAACTCCGCGAGCGGGCCCGGACTGACAACATTAAGACAGCGGATCACCCGCCGCCCTTTTCTTTCGCCAAATCCTTCGCAAAGGTGTCGCGCAGGCCAACGGTGCGGTTGAACACCGGCCGACCCGTGGCGGAATCGCGGTCGCGACAGAAATAACCTTGCCGCTCGAACTGCACCGCCTCCTCTGCATTGCTGGTGGCGAGCATCGGCTCCAAACGCGCGTCGCCGAGCACCTCGAGCGAATTCGGATTGAGGTCGGCGGCGAAATCTTCTCCCCCGGAGGGGTCCGGTTTGTTGAACAGCGGGTTGTATAGCCGCACCTCGGCTGCAACCGAATCCGCTACAGAGACCCAATGAATCGTCGACTTCACCTTGCGGCCGTCCGGCGCGTTGCCGCCTTTGGTCGCCGGATCATAGGTGCAGCGCAATTCGATCACCTCACCTTTTTCGTCCTTCACCACGTCGCGGCAGGTTATGAAGTAGGCGTAGCGCAAGCGCACCTCTCGCCCCGGCGCGAGCCGGAAGAATTTCTTCGGCGGCTCCTCCATGAAGTCGTCGCACTCGATGTAGAGCTCGCGCGAAAAGGTGAGCTTGCGCGCGCCGGCGGCCGGATCGTCCGGATGGTTGATCGCGTCAAGTTGTTCGACCTGTCCCTCCGGGTAATTCTCGATCACGACCTTGAGCGGCCTCAGCACCGCCATGCGACGCTGAGCCGTCTTGTTGAGAACCTCGCGGACCGAGAACTCGAACATGCCGACATCGACGACGCTGTTGGCCTTTGCAACGCCGACGCGCCTGATGAAGTCTCGGATAGCGGACGGCGGCACCCCGCGGCGGCGAAGCCCCGCCAGCGTCGGCATGCGCGGATCGTCCCAGCCCGACACGTGTCCGTCCCGCACCAGCATCGTCAGCACGCGTTTTGACAGGACCGTGTAGGTCAAATTCAGCCGCGCAAATTCGTATTGGCGGGGCCGCGAGGGGACGTCGAGGTTTTTGACAAGCCAATCGTAGAGCGGCCGATGATCCTCGAATTCCAGCGTGCAGACCGAATGGGTGATGTGCTCGATGGCATCCGACTGGCCATGCGCGAAATCGTAACTGGGATAGATCTTCCACGAGTCGCCGGTGCGCGGATGCGGCGCATGGACGATACGATAGAGAACCGGGTCGCGCAGGTTGATGTTGCCGGATGCCATATCGATCTTGGCGCGTAGGACACGCGCGCCGTTTTCGAATTCGCCGGCGCGCATGCGGCGGAAAAGATCGAGGTTCTCTTCGACGCTGCGCGTGCGGAACGGGCTATCCTTGCCTGGGTCGGTGAGCGTACCGCGATTTTCGCGCATCTGCGTCGGCGTCTGGTCGTCCACATAGGCCTTGCCCGCCCGGATCAAGTCTTCCGCCCAGCCGTAGAGCCGCTCGAAATAGTCGGAAGCGTGGTAAAGGCGCTCACCCCAATCGAAGCCGAGCCATTTTACGTCGCGCTTGATGGCGTCAATATATTCCTGCTCTTCTCTGGCCGGATTGGTGTCGTCAAAACGCAAATTGCAATGGCCGCCGAACTCCTCGGCGAGGCCGAAGTTGAGACAGATCGATTTGGCGTGGCCGATATGCAGGTAGCCATTGGGCTCGGGTGGAAAACGTGTGATGACTTCCTTGATGCGCCCGGCGGCAATATCGGCGTGCACAATGTCGCGAATAAAATCGCGCCCCGCTTCCGGAGCTCCCTTGCCGCCGGCGTCGTCGACCGTGACCATCTGTTCTCGCCTCTTCCGTCCCGATCCGCCCCGGAGCCTCTCCGCGGCGGGCTATGCCATGGCCGAAGGGGCCGCTCAATGGCAATTGCGCCTGACACATTCCGCCGACGTGTGTTAGAGGGGCCACGATGACCGAACCCGTCGTGACCCGTTTTGCGCCCTCGCCTACCGGCTTCCTCCATATCGGCGGCGGCCGCACGGCGCTATTCAACTGGCTCTACGCGCGCGCGCGCGGCGGCAAGATGCTCCTGCGGATCGAGGACACCGACCGCGAGCGCTCCACGGTTGCCGCCATCAATGCCATCATTGACGGGCTTACTTGGCTTGGCCTCACTTGGGATGGCGAGCCGGTCTTCCAGTTCTCGCGCGCCCAGCGCCACCGCGACGTAGCCGAACAGCTCCTGGCCGAGGATAAGGCCTACCGCTGCTATGCCAGCCCGGAGGAGTTGAGCGCGATGCGCGAGGCAGCCCGCCGCGAGGGACGCGCCAAACTCTACGACGGCCGCTGGCGCGACCGCGATCCCTCCGAGGCGCCGCTCGGGGTCAAGCCGGTAATCCGGCTCAAAGCGCCGCTCACCGGCGAGACGGTAATCGAGGACCAAGTGCAAGGCCGCGTGGTGTGGCAGAATTCCGACCTCGACGATCTCGTGCTGCTGCGTTCCGACGGCACCCCGACTTATATGCTGGCCGTCGTCGTGGACGACCACGACATGGGCGTGACCCATATCATCCGCGGGGACGACCATCTCACTAACGGGGCACGGCAAAAGCAGATTTACGAGGCGCTCGGCTGGAATGTGCCGATCATGGCGCACATCCCGCTGATCCATGGGCCGGACGGCTCCAAGCTGTCGAAGCGCCATGGCGCGCTCGGAGTCGACGCCTACCGTGCCATGGGCTACCTGCCGGCGGCGATGCGCAATTATCTCGTCCGGCTCGGCTGGGCGCACGGCGACCAGGAAATTTTCACTACCGAAGAAATGGTCGCCGCCTTCGACTTGCCGCAGATCGGCCGCTCGCCGGCGCGCTTCGATTTTGCCAAGCTCGAGAGCCTCAATGGATACTACATGCGGCAGAGCTCCGATGCGGAGCTACTGGCGATGTTGGAACAACTCTTGCCGCACATCGCAGGCGGCGCAGCACTCGCGAATAAATTGACGCCGGTCCTGCGCAAACAACTCCTCGCGGCCATGCCCGGATTGAAGGAGCGCGCCAAAACGCTCGTGGAATTGTTCGAAGCCTCACGTTTCATTTGGGCCAGCCGGCCGATTGAATTGGACGAAAAAGCAAAGAGCCTGCTGACCCCCGAAGCCAAAAGCATAATCGCGGCACTCCTTCCCGATCTTGAGGCTAGCGACGAGTGGAATCAAAGTACAATGGAAGCGGTGGTTCGGGGATTCGCGGAACGTGCAGGCCTCAAGTTGGGCGCCGTAGCCCAGCCGTTGCGGGCCGCACTGACCGGCCGCACGACCTCCCCGCCGATTTTTGACGTGTTGGCAGTCCTGGGCTGCACTGAGAGCCTCGCACGTCTGCGGGAGCAGGCCAGCACCGTGGAAGCGCGCTGAGATTTCGGGCGGGCAATCGGCTCGGTGTCTGCTTATATGAGAAACGGCGGCTCAGCCGCCCTGCCTTGCAGGGCACCGGCGGATGGGTTACGCAAACGGTGACCGGATCGCACTTCGCGCCCACCCAAGGCGTTTCGCGCCCGGCCACACGATTCTTTCAAGCGCACTGCTCGCTGCCAATTCGAGGGCTCGACCATGGACGCCAAGACGGACGCCAACAAAAAAGCCGGGACACTGGCCGTCGGCAACAAGAGCTGGGATCTCCCGGTCTACAGCGGCACGATCGGACCCGATGTCGTCGACATCGCCAAGCTCTACGGCGAAAGCGGGATGTTTACTTATGATCCTGGCTTCACATCGACAGCAAGCTGCGAATCCAAGATTACCTATATAGACGGCGACGAAGGCATCCTGCTCTATCGCGGCTATCCGATCGAGCAACTCGCCGAGCACGGCGATTTTCTGGAGACCTGTTACCTCCTGCTCTACGGCGAACTGCCGACCGCCGCGCAGAAAGCCGATTTCGACTACCGCGTCACGCGCCATACCATGGTGCACGAGCAGATGAGCCGCTTTTTCCAGGGCTTCCGCCGCGATGCCCACCCCATGGCGGTGATGACCGGTTCGATCGGCGCGCTTTCGGCCTTCTATCACGACTCCACTGACATTTCCGATCCGCATCAGCGCATGGTCGCCTCCATCCGCATGATCGCCAAAGTGCCGACGCTGGCCGCCATGGCCTACAAATATTCGATCGGACAACCTTTCGTTTACCCGACCAACGAGCTCGATTATTCGACCAATTTCCTGCGCATGTGCTACGCGGTGCCGACCGAAGAGTACAAACCGAATCCCGTGCTCGCACGCGCGATGGATCGTATCTTCATTCTACACGCCGATCACGAGCAGAACGCATCGACGTCAACGGTGCGGCTCGCCGGCTCCTCCGGTGCGAATCCCTTCGCTTGCATCGCCGCCGGCTGCGCCTGCCTCTGGGGTCCGGCCCATGGTGGCGCCAACGAAGCGGCCCTCAACATGCTGGCGGAGATCGGGTCGGTGGACCGCATCCCCGAATTCGTGCGTCGCGCCAAGGACAAGAACGACCCCTACCGCCTGATGGGGTTCGGCCACCGGGTCTATAAGAACTACGACCCGCGCGCCAAGATCATGCAGAAGACCTGTCATGAGGTCTTGACCGAACTCGGCATCAAGGACGATCCGTTGCTCGACGTTGCGATGGAGCTCGAGAAGGTTGCGCTGCACGACGAGTATTTCATCGAGAAAAAGCTTTACCCGAATATCGATTTCTATTCGGGCATCACGCTAAAAGCGATGGGTTTCCCCACCACGATGTTCACCGTGCTGTTCGCGGTCGCGCGCACGGTCGGTTGGATCGCGCAATGGAAGGAAATGATCGAGGACCCGAAGCAGAAGATCGGCCGTCCGCGTCAGCTCTACACCGGCGCCACGCGCCGCGATTACGTGCCGGTTTCGCGGCGGAAGTAACCACGCGAGTGGAGCACCTGCGCAGCGTGCCAGCATCGATCGGGCGGCTGTCTATTCAGACCGGCACCGTTTATTCAGACCGGCACCGTTGGTCTTTCCGTTGCGCTTCGCCGTTGCGCCGTCATAGCCCCATTGCACGTAAGCGCCGGCCCAGGTGAAGCCGCCGCCGAAGGCGGCGAGCAGCATCCGGTTGCCGGCTTTCAGATTCGACTCGAAATCCCACAGGCAGAGCGGAATCGTGGCATTGGTGGTGTTGCCGTACTTGTGGATCGTCACCATAACGCGATCCATGGGCAGGCCCATGCGCTCGGCGGTCGATTCGATGATGCGCTTGTTGGCTTGGTGCGGCACCAGCCAATCGATCATATCGGCGCGCAAGTTGTTACGGGACATGATCTCGCTGGCGACCTCTGCCATGCGCGCGATGGCGAATTTGTAGACGGCTGCGCCTTCCTGATGCACGTAATGCAACCGCTTGGCGACGGTCTCGGCGGTCGGCGGCATACGGCTGCCGCCGCCTTTCTGATGCAGATGAATCCACCCGGAGCCGTCGGAGCGCACCAGCGTGTCCATGATGCCGTACCCGTTGGGGTCCGGCTCGAGCAATACGCAGCCGGCGCCGTCGCCGAACAGGACGCACGTGGCACGGTCGGTATAATCGATGATCGAGGACATCTTGTCGGCGCCGACCACCACCACTTTGCGCGCCGCGCCGGTGGAGATGAATTGAGTGGCGATGTTGAGCGCGTAGAGGAAACCCGAGCAGGCGGCCTGAACGTCGAAGCTCCCGATGTTCCGCACCCCGACCATGTCGCAGATCAAATTGGCTGTCGACGGAAACTGGAGGTCGGGCGTCGTGGTCGCGCAGATCAGGAGGTCGATTTCTCCCGGATCGGTGCCGCTCTTCTCCAGCAAGCCCCGCACCGCCTCGGCGGCCATGTGCGACGTGCCGAGCCCTTCCCCTTTGAGGATGTGGCGTTGCTTGATACCGGTGCGCTCGGTGATCCAGGTGTCGCTGGTATCCACCATCCGCGCGAGTTCCGCATTAGTCAAAAGATCGGGCGGAACATAACCATGGACAGCGGTAATGGAGGCTCGGCGCGGACCGCTCAAGGAAAACCCCAGCTTTCATGCGAGACTGTGCGGCCCAGGGCCAAGTGAAATCAACTTACGCCCGCAAGGAAACGAATGCCACCGCTTCGCGTTAGCTGTGGTTAAGCCTTAAATGACCGAGGACTACGGCAGCGGCATGGCTGCTGGGCGGTCCTTTACCCACCGCCATGGCGGTGTCGAGCCGGCGGAAGCCATCCACCTGACGCCGCCGCTCGGGGGTGTCCGAGAGGAGCGGCAGCACGGCGGCGGCCAAACGCTCGGGCGTGCAATCCCATTGCAGAAACTCGGGCACGATCCGCTCACCCATCACCAGGTTAGCCAAGATGACGCTCTCCACCATGACCAGCAGCCGCGCGGCCACAGCCTCGGGCACGGAGACCTTGTACGCCGTCACCATGGGAACCCCGGCCAGCGCCAACTCCAAAGTCGATGTGCCCGATTTGCTCAGAGCGGCCCGCGCAATGCGAAACGCGGACAGCTTCTCGGCCGGCTCCACCACTACTCGCGCTGCAACCGGCCAATTCCGCACCGCCGCGCCGACGACATCGGCCAGTCGCGGCACCGCCGGGACGACGACCTCAAGCGCACCGATTTTCGCGCCAACCATTCCGGCGGCAGCGCCGAATACCGCGCCTAAACGTCGGATTTCTCCGCTGCGGCTGCCTGGCAGAACCAGCAGCACCGGCGGCTCGCCGGTACGCCGCACCGCTTCCGCCGCGTTAGGACGCAGCTCATCGACACGTTCGATCAGCGGATGGCCGACGTAGGTGCCGGGCGGCCCGTCGAGCCGTTTCAACGCCGCCGGCTCGAACGGCAGCAAGCAGAGCACGTGATCGACATAAGCGCGCATCATCTTGGCACGCCCCGGCCGCCATGCCCACACCGATGGACAGACGTAATCGACAATAGGAATGCCGGGCGCCCGCTTGCGCACCTTGCGGGCAACGCGGTGGGTAAAGTCCGGGCTGTCGATGATGACCAGAACATCCGGCCTCTCCATCACCACCGCCTCGGCCGCTTCGCGAATGCGGCGCAGGATCAGCGGCAGCTTCGGTGGAATCGCGGTGAAGCCGACGATGGCGAGATCGCCAAGCGGAAACAAGCTCGGCACACCTTGCTCGGCTATATGCTCGCCACCGACAGCGGAAAAGCGGACGCGCCCTTGCGTGCGTTCACGCAGTGCCGCGATCAGCGCGGCACCGAGACGATCGCCCGATTCTTCGCCCGCTATCAGGAAGATGTGCGGCACGGGGCCGTCGATCATCGCTCAGCGCTCCGCGCCAACGACGCCGACAACAAAAACGCCCGCGCGATCGGCGGCGGCAATCATGCGCACCGGCTCGGCGACAACGCTACTGTCGGCCTCCACTGCCAAGCCCGCAAGACCGGCGCGGGCGACACCCTCCACCGTCTGCGGGCCGACCGAGGGCAGATCGAAACGGCGGTCCTGGGTCGGCTTCGCCGCCTTCACCAGCACGCCGCTGCCGCTGTGCGCACGAAGCCGACCGTTCTTCCGCAAGTCGGCTACGCGCAGAAGCATCTGATCGGTGCCTTCGGCGGCCTCTACGGCAACCACATGCCGCCCGATCACGACCACTGCCTGGCCGACATCGAAGGGTCCGGTCGCGCGCAGATATTCGAAGCCGAGCGTGATGTCGGCACAGTCGCGCTCGTTTGGAGAGACGCGGCCAAGCGCGCCTCCCGGCACCAGTATTTCCGGCGCGACGTCGTGCGCCCCGATCAGGCGAAATCCGTGTTGTTCCAACAAGCGACCGATGCCCGACAAGAGGTGATCGTCGCCACCACGGAAAGCTTTCAATATCCGCGGCAATTCCTTGAGCGCGGTGAGGTCGGGCCGGATTTGCCATAATGCGGGGCGCACCAGCGAGCCGATGAAAACCACATCACGGCAGCCGGCGGCGCGCGCCAGCCGTTTGAATTTGCCTCCCTGCCCAAGATAGAGCCAGTGGTGCGGATAACGAGCGACCACCGCGGGGTCGGCGGCCCCGCGCAACGGAAAGAGCAGCACTTTGCGCCCGCGCGCAGCGGCAGAGTCGGCGACCGCCAGCGGCAAGCTGCCGCCGCCGCAGATCAGCGCGAGCGGGCCATCTTGCGCTGTCATGGGCGCCATCATGCGTCGTCTTCGTCCTCGTGACGCTTGCGGCCCATGGTCAGCGCCCGCTTGCCAGCGCGAATGAATTCGATCATGCGGCGGACATGGGGACCGATATCGGCTTCGCTTTCCAGCGCCGCGAGGCGAACACGGAATTCGCCTTCGCCGAAGAACAGCGACTGATAGGCTCGGCGCAATCCATGAATTTCGGATTTAGAGAGCCCGTTACGCCGCATGCCGATGACGTTGAGGCCGACCAGATGAGCAAGCGGTCCCTGCACCGTGCCCCACGGGATCACATCGGCGCGGACGCCGCTCATTCCAACGATCATAGCGCCTTCGCCGATACGCACGAACTGCCGCACCGCCGCGCCCCCGCCGAACACCACGTTATCGCCGACGACGACGTGGCCGCCGACGAGCACGTTGTTCGCGAGAACCACCTTGTTGCCGACCTGACAATCGTGGCCGACATGCGAGCCGACCATCAGGAAACAACTGTCGCCAACCGATGTAAGCCCGCGATCCTCTTCGGTGCCGATATTCAAAGTGACGCCTTCGCGAATGTCACAGTCGGCGCCGACGGTCAGCCGCGTCGGGCCGCCGCGGTATTTGACAGATTGTGGTGGCGTACCGAGCGACGCGAATGGATAAATGACCGTACGCGACCCGATATGCGTGTGGCCCGTCACATGGACATGGGAAACCAGCCGGCATCCATCGGCGAGCGTGACGTTGGGGCCGATAATGCAGTAGGGCCCGATACTGACGTTCTTGCCGATCTCCGCCCCGGCGGCGACCCGCGCCGAGGGGTCGATCATGGCGCTGCTCATGGGTCGGAAATCATGGCGCCGACTTCGGCTTCGGCGACGATTTGGCCACGTACCTTGGCCTCGCCGCGATACCACCACATCATGCGCCGCTGCGCGAGCAGGTTCATGTGGAATTCGACGGTGTCTCCGGGCACCACGGGGCGGCGGAACTTGGCCTTGTCGATGGTCATGAAATAAACCGACTTCGGCACAGTGGTGCCGAGCGAAAGCATGCAGAGGACGCCCCCGGTCTGCGCCATGCCCTCGATCAGCAGCACGCCGGGAAAGACCGGGTTTTCCGGGAAATGGCCCATGAATTGCGGTTCGTTGAAAGTCACGTTCTTGATTCCGACGCCGCTCTGCTGACCGTTGATGTTGGTCACCCGGTCGATCATCAGGAAGGGATAGCGGTGCGGCAGCATCTTGAGTACCTTGGCAATGCCCACCGCGTCCAAGCTCGTGACCACTTCGTTCATTGCATCCGTCTCACTCGCCCTCTGCCGTTGCGGGCCCGGATGTATCACGCGAACACCGCTCGATCACCCCAAATTCGCGGAATCACCGCTTCAGCGGTTTGGCCGGAGCTCCGCTCCAACGCGCCCCCGGCGGAACATCGCCGTGGACCATGCTGGCCGCTGCGATTTCCGCTCCCTCGCCGATCGTGACGCAGCCATTCAAGCCGGACCGGGCGCCCACCACCACAAAATCCTCAAGCGTAACACCAGCGGCGATCCCGGCCTGGGTCACTACCATACAGCGCCTGCCTATCGTCACATTGTGGCCGACCTGCACGAGATTGTCGATCTTCGTCCCCTCCCCGATGACGGTATCCCGAATAGCCCCCCGATCGATCGTCGCCCCGGCCCCGACCTCCACGGCATCCTGAATAATGACGCGGCCGACCTGCGGCACCTTGACGAGACGCTCGCCCACCGTGACGAAATCCAAGCCGGCATGGCCGATGCGGCAGCCTTCATGGAGGATGACCCGGTCACCGATCAACGCATTGCTGACGGCTGCGCCCGCACCGACCGCGCAGTCGCGGCCAATGCGCACCTCCGCTCCCACGACAGCATTCGCGCCAATCACCGTGCCGCCGCCGATTTCGACCCCGGGCCCGATCACCGCGCCCGGCTCAACTGTGACATTCGCCTCGAGCCGCGCAGTGGGGTGGACATGAGCGCCCTCCGCCGCCACCGCGTCGTAAAACGAAGAAGGCTGTAAAGAACCCGGGAAAAGCGCGCGAGCGACCTCCACGAAGGCGCGGTAGGGTTCATCGACGACGAGGGTCGCAACGCGCGGCGGCAACATCGCGGCCAGCGCGGAGGTGGTCAGGCAAGCGCCGGAATAGGTTCTCGCGGCGATTGCTTTGAACCGTTTGTCATCGAAGAACGTCAGGTCCGCAGGCGAGGCGCGATCGAGCGAAGCGATGCCGAAAATACGCCGCTCCGCCGAAGGCCCACCTCCCCCCACAGCGCCGATCATGGCGGCGATCTCAACCGTGGTGAGACCGCCGCTACGCTGCAGAAAGACCGGATCGCTCATACCCGCTGTCGCCGCCCCCTCCCGGCGCGGCCAAGTCAGAACTTGGTGCCGCCGGTAAAGCGGAAGATCTGAGTCCGGTCACACACCTCGCCGCCACTGATATTGGTGGCACAGTATTTGGTCAGTGGATAAGCGACATCGATGCGCAGCGGACCAAGCGGAGAATCCCAGATCAAGCCGATGCCCACAGATGAGCGGATCATCGAAGGATCATTGAGCCCGACGGCAAGAGTCTCGCCGGTCACGTCCCACGACGTCGGTCCCTGATAATCCCAGAGCGAGCCGGCATCCGCGAAGGCTGCCAGCTTGATGCCGACTTCCTTGGGCAGGAAATAAAGGGGAGTCTGGAACTCCAAGCTGGCGCCCCAATAGAGTGTACCACCAAGGGCGTCATGGTTCGTACCCGGCGTGATGTCGCGCGGACCGATACCGGCAGTTTCGAAGCCACGCACAAGATTCGGCCCCATGAAGAAGTGGTCGAGCATGCGCAGATTCTTGTCACCCCAGCCGGAAAGATTGCCGCCTTGCAACTTGAGCACACCGACGACGTCCGGCATCACCTCGGCGTATTTGCGGATTTCGCCGGTGGTGCGAATGAAGTTCACATCGCCGCCGACACCGGCCAGATCCTGGGTGATCTTGGCGTAGATGCCGTCGGTGGGGACGGTGTTGTTGTCGAGGCTGTTGTAGGCGAGCGTGTAGCCGACCAGCGAGACCAATACCGGCCCCTGCGCCAATTCTTTACGGACGGCGAGCGAGGCTTCACCGTTTGCGTAACAGCTGCCATCCGGACGCGCTAGCTCGTCGGCTACAGTGACGCCCGGTCCGCCATTGATCAACGCATTCGGTGAATTCTTACAATCGTTGTACTGGTCGGGCAGCGTGATTTCCTGCCGGTAGATAGAATAGTGCGGCTGGAGCGACAGTTCTTCAGTAAGTTGGAACCCGAGTCGGAGGTTAGTGCCGATCGTCGTCGTGTCGTAAGAGACGTAATCGGTGGCGAAGTTCTGCCGGGCATAGACATCGATGCCGCCGGCCATGCGGTAGCCGAACAAATAAGGCTCGACAAACGACAACCCGAAGCCGCGTGTGTACTGTCCATAGCTCAC
>DASTWX010000256.1:0-4375 GCA_035765795.1 Pseudolabrys sp.
ACTCACGTCGCGAGACCCATCTTGGCAGGCGGTCATGTGTACCGCCGACAACAGACCGGACATATGATCGCAAGCAAATCGCTCCGCTCCTGTTCCGCCTCTTGCAAGCGGGGGCCGTCCACATATGGATTCCGGGCTCGCTCGCTAACGCTCGCGCCCCGGAATGACGGCCCGAGGGCTCACACAAACTTCCTCACCGCGAGCACCGCATTGAGCCCGCCGAAGGCAAAGGAATTGGACAGCGCGGCGTCAATATTCATCCCGCGCGCTTTGTTCGGCACGCAGTCGATGTCGCAAGCCGGATCAGCCTCGAGATAACCGATCGTCGGCGGCGCCACGTCCTCGCGCACCGCCATCACCGTCGCCACCATCTCGAGCCCGCCGGCTGCGCCCAGCGCATGGCCGACCATCGATTTGGTCGAGGAGATCGCCAGCCTTTTCGCGTGTTCTCCGAAGGCCTGGTGTAGCGCCTTGGTTTCAGTCTCGTCATTGGCGGTCGTGCCGGTGCCGTGGGCATTGATGTATTGAATGTCCTGCGGCGCCAGACCGGCGTCGACGAGCGCACCCTCGAGAGCGCGAGTCATGCCGTTCACATCGGGCGTTGTCAATTCGGCGGCATCCGCGCTCATGCCGAAGCCCGCCATCTCGGCGATGATCTCGGCGCCGCGTGCCTGCGCACGCTCGAGCGGCTCCAGAACGAGCATGGCCGCCCCCTCTCCCAGCACCATGCCCTGGCGGTGCTTCGAGAATGGCCGACACACGTCGGGCGACATCACGCGCATCGCTTCCCACCCGCGAATCGTGCCGTAGGTAAGGCAGGCCTCGCTGCCGCCAGTGACCGCGCAGTCGACGGCGCCTGAGCGCACCATGTGGAAGGCGATGCCGATCGCGTGCGTTGCCGAAGCGCAGGCGCTGGCGACAGCGAAAGCCGGCCCGCGCAAGCCGCAATGCATGGATATCTGGCTCGCCGGCGCGTTGAGCATCAGTTTGGGGATGGTGAGTGGAAACGCGCGCGGCTTGTTCTCCCGATACAAGCGGCGGAAGCTGTCGTCATGGGTCGTCTGCCCGCCGACGCCCGTCCCGATAATGGCTGCCGTGCGCACCGACAGCGGCATACCGAAAGTGATGCCGGATTGCGCGATCGCCTCACGGGCGGCGATCACCGCGAATTGGGAGATGCGGTCGAGCGTCGGGATTTGCCGCTCGTGGAAATGCCGCAGCGGGTCGAAATCCTTGACCTCGGCAGCGACCTTCTGGCTGAGCCTGTCGGCCTCGGCGGCAAGCGTGATCGGCCCGAGACCGCTTTCGCCCGCTTTCAGCTTCGCCCAATATTCCGCAACACTGTGGCCCAGCGGGGTGACCGCCCCGAGACCGGTGACGACGACGCGGTTCACGTGGGTCACGACTTTTTCTTATCGACCAATTGCTGGATCGCCTTGACGACTTCGCCCACTGTGTCGAATTCGGTGCGCGGATTATTGGCGTTATAGGGAATCTGGATGTCGAACTTTTCTTCGAGATCGAAAATCATTTCAACCGCGTCGAGCGACTCGAGCCCGAGCTGCTCGAGCCGATCGCCCATCTCCACGGTCGGCTTATCCACGCGTTTCTTCTTCGCAATGATCTCGATCACGTCGTTCGTCACATCGGTCATCTAGCCTAGCCCCCGTCATCTTTTATCGACCGCTCGACGGCTTCCAAGCGTGCGCTGATTTCGTCGACTTTTCGGTGCAGCCGCTTTTGGCGGCTCAAATAATAAAAATGCTCAACCGAGCGTTCATGGGGTAGCGCAGGATAGCCCGACACGAAAGCCCCAGGCGCGACATTACCGGAGACGCCGGAACCGGCCGCGACGATTGCCTGATCGCCGATCTTCAGGTGATCGCCGATGCCGACGCCGCCGGCGAGCCGCACACGCTCGCCGATCGTCACACTACCGGAAATCCCCGCCATCCCGCACACGATAGAGCTTTCGCCGATGACCACATTGTGGCCGATGTGAACGTGATTGTCGATTTTGACGCCGCGTCCGATGCGCGTGTCTTCCAACGTCGAACGGTCGATGGTGGTGCATGCCCCGATCTCGACATCGTCGCCAATCGTGACGGTGCCGAGCGCGTGAACGCGCGTCAAAATGACGCCAGGCGCAAACGCGGCCGGCGAATTCATTTCCGGCGCGAAGCTGAAACCGTCGGAGCCGATAACGGCGTTCGCATGAATGATGGCGCGGTCGCCGATCGTCACGCGATCGCCGATCCGCACCCCCGAATGGAACAGCCCGTCCGCGCCAATCACGGCATCAGCGCCGATGGTAACGTGCGGCAGGACTACCGTGCGTGCGCCGATACGCGTGCGCGGGCCAACAACTGCAAAGGGACCTATGGCGACGCCTTCCCCCAGTTCGGCGTCCGCCGCCACAACGGCTGTGGGATGGACGCCGGCCTCACGCACCGGGCCAGGATCGAACAGCGCCGTCAGTTTCGCCAGCGTCATGCGCGGCTCGGTGACGGTCAACAGAGCGTCAAAAGCTCGGGCAGGAACCGGGGCATCAGCCGAAATGACGGCTGCCCGTGCCTTGGTGCGCGCGAGCGCCGGCACCGCGTCGCCGCTCATGGCGAGCGCCAGATCGGTTGCTGTCTCGGCCCGGTCCGGATGGACCAAGCGGTCGACCTGAAGGTCGTCGTTACCCTCCAAGCGAGCTTTAAGTAGTTGCGCAATGTCTCTGAGCAGCATGAGGAATTACATATCGTGAAGCCCCCGCATGGCGGGCGGTCGCATCGGCAGGTGCGGCGGACCGTGCCCTACAGCCGCGCCGGGGTCAATTGCATGAATAAGCTGGAGTCGGCCGGCTGCGAGATCTGTGTCAGCCGGCGGCGGCCTCGGCCCGCACCGCCGGCCGCGGCCGGGCGATAATCCCACCCGGGAGCGGCGCCGGCGCGCCGGTCGTCCCGGGAAACGTGACCGGCAGTCCGCGCAAAGTGCGCACAGCGAGATAAGCGAAAGCCTGCGCTTCCAGCGCGTCGACCGACCAGCCGGCGGCGTCGGCGGTCTCGACTTTCGCGGGAGCCAGACGCTCGGTCAGCATGCGCATGAGCGTGGGGTTGCGCGCCCCGCCGCCGGCCACGATCCAGTTCCGTGGCGTCCGCGGCAGATGCGGAACGGCCCGCGCGACCGCCGCCGCCGTCACCGCGGATAGCGTAGCGGCGCCATCTGCGACCGACACATCCGGCAGGCCGAGATTAGCATAAGCGAAGGCATTGCGGTCGAGCGACTTCGGGCAAGACAAGTCGAAAAAACGATCAGCGAGGACGCGCGCGACGAAAGCCTCGTCTACCCGGCCCTTCGCCGCCTGATCGCCGTCACGATCGAGCGGACTGCCCGTACGAGCCCGCATGAAGTCGTCGATCAGCGCGTTGCCCGGCCCCGTGTCGCAAGCGATCGGATCGCCGCCATCGACCCAGGTCACGTTGGCGACCCCGCCGACATTGAGCACGCCGATCGGGTGCGGTCGATCCAGCGTGCGCGCCAGCGCCTGATGAAAAATGGGCACCAGCGGCGCGCCCTGCCCACCGGCGGCGACATCGGCCGCGCGGAAATCGTAGGCCACAGGCAAGTCGAGTTCTTGCGCCAAGCGGACGCCGTCGCCGATCTGCACCGTTAAGCGCCGCTCCGGCTTGTGCAGTACGGTCTGGCCGTGGAAGCCGACGACAGCGATGCTTGCAGGGTCGATCTTTTCGGTGGTGAGAAAAGTTTGCACCGCCTCGACGTGCACGTCGGTCACGAAGGCATCAGCTTCCGCGAGAATGCCCGGCCGTGCCGTGCGGTCAGTGAGCTTGGCGCCGGCCTCGAGCGCCGCGCGCAGCAGTGCACGCTCCCTTTCCGAATAAGGCCGATATCCGGTCGGCCCGAAGCCGGCGATGGATTCGCCGTCCGTCTCGATCAGCGCCACGTCGACGCCGTCGAGCGAGGTCCCGCTCATCAATCCGATCGCCCGCACTGCCCTGCCCCTGCTGCCGGTTCGGTTCGATCCGCACGATCTTATCCGAAAGCAGTCCGCCCGTCCTTCGGCATCGTGCGCCTTGTTGAATCCCCGACCGGACCTGTTACACCAACCGCCCAAGTGGAGCGTCACAAGTGACGCCGTCAGCGGCCCGGAAGACTATCCATGCGTGCCTATAAATCGGATTTCCTTAACATTCTCGCCGAGCGCGGCTTTATCCACCAGGTTTCGGAGCCCGAGGCGCTGGACGAGCGGGCGGCGTCGAGCGCGATCACCGCCTATATCGGCTTCGATTGCACGGCCGCCTCGCTGCACGTCGGCTCGCTCCTGCCGATCATGATGCTTTATTGGATGCAGCAGACCGGCCATCGGCCG
>DASTWX010000257.1:0-16112 GCA_035765795.1 Pseudolabrys sp.
CAACCACATGCGCCGAGCACGCGGCCAGCGCTTCGTCGGGATCGCGCTGGCGGATAGCGCGGCTGACATTGGTAAGCCGGGTGCCGAACAGGAACGTGGTGACGCGCTTGCGCGCGTCGGTAATGGCGTGCAGGAAATGCAGGAACAGCCGCGTGTATTGGCTCATCGAGCCGGAGATATCGAGCAGCGCGACGATCGGCGGCTCCTTCTCGCGTGGTCCGAGATATTTGAGATCAATCACCGCCCCGCCTGCTTTCAGGCTCGACCGCAAGGTGCGGCGCACGTCGATCATGGTCCCGCGCCGCGCCGACGTGAGTCGCCGCGTCCTGACGAGGTCGAGCGGCAGCGCGAGCCGCGCGATAGCCTCCTTGGCGGCCGCGATTTCGGCCGCGCTCATCTGCGCGAAGTCCTTCTTCTGCAGCACCTCGCGCTCCGACACGGTGAGCCGCGCCTCGACCTCGACGTCCTTGCTTTCCTCCTCGCGCCGATTGATACCGGAAAACAGCGCTTCCTGGATGCGCTGCGCGCCGGGCGGCGGTGCTTTGGAGGTGGCCGGCAGCGTGTCCGGCAACATCGAGGCGATCAGCTTGTCGAGATAGCCGCGGCGACGGAAGAAAAGCTGGAAGGCTTGATCGAACAAAATCGTATGCTCGTGCCGCTTCACGAAAATGGCGTGCAGCGTCCAATAGAAATCCTCACGATTGCCGATCTGCGCGACGTTCACCGCTTCCAAGGCGTCAAGAACGGCGCCGGGACCGACCGGCATGCCGGCGGCCCGCAGCGCGCGGGCGAAATAGAGGATGTTCTCGGCCAAGCGGCCGCTTCGTTCGTCATTCCGGTCGCGCGCGCCAGCGCGCGGGCCGGAATCCATAGCCCCAGCGCTGGGACTATGGATTCCGGGTTCGCCGCTTTGCGGCGCCCCGGAATGACAAGCTTCATTCGGATGAATCATATCACTCCGCCGCCCTCAGCTCCGATCTCACCTCGTCGAGCAGCGACTTCACTTTGCTGCCGTCGAGGCGCGCGATGTCGTCTTGATACTTCAACAAGGCCCCGAGCGTATCGGATACGGTCGCCGGATCGAGCGCCACCGCGTCGAGTTCGGTCAACGCGGAAGCCCAATCCAGCGTCTCTGCAACGCCCGGCACCTTGAACAAATCTTCCCTGCGCAATGCTTGCACGAAGCCGACCACCTGCTCCGATAATTTCTTGCCGATGCCAGGTACCTTGGTGCGCAAGATCTTTAGCTCGCGCTCGGCACTCGGATAACCAACCCAATGGTAGAGGCAGCGGCGCTTGAGCGCGTCATGCACCTCACGGGTCCGGTTCGACGTCACCACCACGATGGGCGGATGCGGCGCTTTCACCGTACCAAGCTCCGGCACCGTTACCTGGAAATCGGCAAGCACCTCCAACAGAAACGCCTCGAAGGCTTCGTCCGTACGGTCGATCTCGTCGATGAGCAGCACCGGCGGGCCGGCGGCATCCGGCTCCAGCGCCTGCAACAAAGGCCGCTTGATGAGAAACCGCTCGGAGAAGACGTCATGCTCGATGCGGTCGCGGTCGCCCTCGCCTTCCGCTTCCGCGAGGCGGATTGCGATCATCTGCGCGCCGTAATTCCACTCGTAGACGGCGGCAGAGACGTCGAGCCCCTCGTAGCATTGCAGCCGGATCAGCTTGCGGCCGAGGCTTTCCGCCAGCACCTTGGCGATTTCGGTCTTGCCGACCCCCGCCTCCCCCTCGAGGAAAAGCGGCCGGCCCATGCGCAGCGCAAGATAGAGCACGGTCGCCAGCGAGCGGTCGGCGACGTAGCCGGCCGTGGCCAGGAGTTCGGTGGTGGCGTCAATCGAGGCAGGCAACGCTGTGGCGGGCATCACGACATCCTGAAAATGCGAAGGCTTTCTCGCGGCCTGAACTCGGCCTACATGTGGGTATCAAATCGGCCCCCGGCCAGGGAAGGATATCTGCCATGTCAGACGCCGCCGAGCTTGAAAAACAAGCCCTTCGCCTGCCCGCCATCGATTCACGGGTACGCATCGGCCATGTCCATCTCAAAGTCGCCGATCTTCAGCGGGCGCTCGATTTTTACTGCGGAGTCCTTGGCTTCGAGTTGACCACCAGCCGGCCCGGCGCGGCTTTCATCTCGGCAGGCGGCTATCACCATCATATCGGGCTCAATACCTGGGAAAGTCGTGGCGGGTCCCCGCCTCCGCCGGGCACGACCGGCCTCTACCACACCGCCATCCTCTACCCGACCCGCAGGCTGCTCGCTGACGCCCTGCGCCGGCTGATCCTGGCCAAGATTCCCCTCGAAGGGGCCAGCGACCACGGCGTCTCCGAAGCGCTCTATTTGCGCGACCCCGACGATAATGGCGTGGAGCTTTATTGGGATCGGCCGAAGGAGATGTGGCCGAAGCGCGCTGACGGCGGCTTACAGATGTTCACCCATCCGCTCGACCTGCACGATCTGCTTCGCGAACTTGATCGCGAGGCGAGCGCAGAAGGTTAGGCTTGCGTTCGCGCGGAAGCGGGACGACGGGCCGCCGCCCGGACAGAAAATGTTAATTCACTCGCCTTAGCTTCGGCACGCGCGGGGGTGGGTAGCAGTTCGACATGAAGGCGGACCGGATTCGAAAAGCGGCGACGCTTTCCGTTCGTAGCGCCGAGACCGATGCGTTCTCCCACGATTCGACAGCAGCCGCGGTCCGGCACTTGACCGAGTTGGTCGAGGCCCAGGCGCGGGTCATCAGCGATTACGAAATCGCGCTCGCCCGTAGCCGCGAGATTTTCGAGCGCGCCTCGGCTGCCGCACGCCTCGGCACCTGGGAATGCGACCTCTCCACGGAAACGTTGCAATGGTCCGGCGGCACGTACGACATGTTCGATATTCCGCGAGGGTCGCCGCTGGTGCGCAAGCAGACGCTGGCATGCTATCCGGAGGAATCGCTCAAGATACTCGAAACGATCAGAAGCCGGGCCATCGAGCAGCGGAGAGATTTCAATTTGGACGCCGAAATCCTGACCGCCAAGGGCAATCGCCGTTGGATCAGGATCACGGCGATGGTCGAGTGCGCCGGCAACCGGCCGATCCGTCTGTTCGGCATCAAACAAGACATCACCGAAGAAAAGACGCGATGGGAGCGGCTGCGCAATCTGGCAGAATTCGACGAACTCACTGGGCTCGCGAGTCGAAGCCGGTTCCGGTCCAGACTTACCGGGCTCTGCGAGGCTCACGGCGCGCGCAAGCGCGGCGGTGCGCTGCTTCTGATTGACCTTGACGGCTTCAAGGAGGTCAATGATTCGCTCGGTCATGCGGCCGGCGACGGGTGCCTGAAAGAGGCGGCGCAACGGCTGACGGATGTATGCCGCAACGCCAGCATTGTCGCGCGAATCGGTGGCGATGAATTCGCTGTGTTGCTGGAGACCCACTATCGCATTGAAGCCGCCGAACTTGCCCGCAAGATCATCATGGCGATGAGCAGACCGATCAACTGCGGTGGCCAGCCCTTCCAGATCGGCGCGTCTGTCGGGATTGCCGTCGCCGGCGGCTGCTCATCGGAGGAGCTTTTCCAGCGCGCAGACGCGGCGCTCTACAGCGCCAAATCTGCTGGACGGAACACGTTCCGATGGTTCGACCCGCAGTCGATCAGGAGTCCGGCGCGCAAATTCCTTTAGCCACGCGGAAACATAAGCACCGTCAGGCGCCTTCACGCCGCTGACGCCAGCGCTTCACGAGCGCCGGCAATAAAGCCGCGATGCCGAGCGCGACCACGCCGAGTAAAAATTGCGGCGTCACCGCATTCCAGATATGGAAATCGAGGCGGCAGTCCTGCCCGCCCGCCGCCATACACGCGCGATAACGGTCGAGCGGCGCGGCCAAGGCGCTGTCCAACCCCGCCCCGAAGAACGCAAAAGCGAGCGTCATGGGGATGATGCCGAGGTATGTGGCCGCCACGAAAATTCGCAGCCGTATGCCGCAGAGCGCCGGCAGCACATTGCCCAGCGTGAACGGAAAGATCGGCACCAGACGGATGAACAGCAGATAATTGAACGCACCATTGCGGAAGCCTTCGGCGAAGCGCGCCGCCTGCGGCCCGATCCAGCGCATTAACGGACGGCGCACCACGTATTTGGCGACCAGGAACACCGCGGTCGCGCCCAGCGAAGCACCGGTGACCGCCATGAATCCGCCGACCAGTCCGCCGAAAAACGCGCCGCCGCCAATGGTCAGGAATACCACGCCGGGTAAAGCGAGCCCCGACGCCACCGTGTAGATCGCGATATAGCTTGCGAGAGCCGCCAACGGGCTTTCCAACACCAGCGCTTCGATCTCGGCGCGGTGGCGAATCAGCGATTCGAGGGAAACTTCTTTCTGCCATCCCATCGCCAGTGCAGCCCCGATGGCGAGCAGGACAACGACAACCAGCAGCACCATCGCGACGATGCGCAGCGTCCCGATGGAGGCGGTAGCAGCTACCGTGGTATCGGCATGGTCATCAAGTGGCGACATTTGCAGGAATAACTCTCGATCAGCGGTTCCGACAAACGAGGCTTGGTAAAGCCCTCGTTACGCCCGATATCTGGCTATTGCACCGGGCGCCAGCACCACGGCACCACGTCTCAGCCTGGCGGCGCATCTAAGACATCCCGGACTTTGGCCGCAAGTTCCGCGAAGGTAAATGGCTTGGTCACGAGATGTACGCCCGGATCGAGCCGCCCATGATGCACGATGGCGTTGCGGGCGTAGCCCGTGGTGAAAAGGACTTTGAGGCCGGGCCGCAGCGCCCGGGCCTGCTCGGCCGTTTGCGCGCCGGTCCAACCGCCGGGCAGGACCACATCACAGAACAGCAGCGACACCTGCGACTGCTGCCCGAGCAGTTGTAATGCCGAGGGACCGTCGTGCGCCTCCAGCACGCGGTAACCGAGTTCACGCAGAATCTCGACCGAGTAGGCACGCACGTCCTCATCGTCTTCGACGACGAGAACGGTTTCCTCGCGGCTTCCTTCGGGAACGGCCATATTGGGAAGGGGCTCCGGCCGCGATTCCTCTGCATGGAGGCGGGGAAGATAAATCTTCACGGTCGTGCCCTGCCCGGGCTCCGAATAAACCTTCACATGGCCGCCCGACTGCTTGACGAAGCCGTATACTTGGCTGAGGCCGAGACCGGTGCCCTTTCCGGGCTCCTTCGTCGTGAAAAACGGCTCGAAAGCGCGCGCGATGGTGTCCTTGTCCATGCCGACTCCGGTGTCGGACACGGAAAGGAGCACATATTGCCCCGGCGCCACCTCGGCTTCCCGGGCCGCATATCCTTCATCGATATGGGCATTGGCTGTCTCGATCGTGAGCTTGCCTCCTTCCGGCATGGCATCGCGCGCGTTCACCGCGAGATTCAGCAGCGCGCTTTCCAATTGGTTCGGATCGGTCTCGGTTCGCCACAAGCCGGCCGCCAGCACGGTTTCCACGGCGATCGTTTCACCCAGCGAACGGTGCAGCAGTTCCGACATGTCAGTCACGAGGTCGTTGACCTTGATCGGCTTGGGCGCGAGCGGCTGACGGCGCGAGAACGCCAAAAGACGTTGCGTCAGCATCGCCGCCCGGCGCGCGCCGTTCATCGCATTCTCGGCGGCGCGCCGCAGCCGCCCTTCCGTCGGCGCGAGGTTACGCTGAAGCGTCTCGAGATTGCCAACGATGATCTGCAACAGATTGTTGAAATCGTGGGCAATGCCGCCGGTGAGTTGGCCGACCGCCTCCATCTTGTGCGCTTGCCGCAACTCTTCTTCCTGGAGACGCAGTTGCTCGCTGCGTTCGCGCGCCTCTTGTTCGAGCGCGGCATTGAGATCACGCAAGGCGTCTTCGACACGCCGGCTGTCGGTGATGTCCACGTTGACGCCGATCATTCCGAGGAATTCACCTCCCGCGCCAAAGCGTGGCCGCGCGTCGGTATGCACGAGCCGCGTGCTCCCGTCACGGCGCCGGAAACGCGCCTCGGCGCTGAACCCGGTCTGATTTCGCATGCCTTGCTCGAACGGCTCGAAGAGCTTTTGCCTATCATCCGGGTGAAGGGTCGTATTCCAGTCGAAAGAAGCGATGTCTTCCGGCTCCACCCCCCAAAAGTCACGCAAGGCCGCATTCAAATAGACGCATTTACCTTCGGTATCGCCCATCCAGAGCATAACCGGCGCGGTCTCGGCCACCAGGCGAAAGCGTGCTTCGCTCTCCTTCAACGCTTCCTCGGCGCGCATCAATTCGGTGAGATCGTGGCCTTGCACGAAAATTCCGGTCACGCTGCCGTCGTCGGCCGTGATCGGCTGATAAACAAAATCGAGCAATCGCTCTTCAGCGGGCGCCCCTGGCACTTGCTGCAGCAGCACGCGAGCGCTCCGCCCGACATAAGAGCGGCCGGTCGCGTATACTTCATCGAGCAATTGCAAAAACCCTTGCCCTTGCATCTCCGGCAACACCTCGATAACCGGTTTGCCGAGAACTTCGCGGTCGCCGATCAGCTTCATGTAGGATTCATTGGCAAGCGAGAACACATGTTCGGGGCCATTGAGCACGGCCATGAATCCCGGCGCCTGCTCGAACATACGCCGCAGTTCGTCCGTCTCGGCCCGTAAACGGCGGTTGGTATCGATGACGAACTCGCGCTCTTTGCGCAGCTCGCTGTTGGCGTTACGCAACGCCTTCTCGGCTTCCAGCAGTGCCGCTTCGGTGCGCACCCGCTCTGATGTCTCCACCGCCGTGATGAGCACGCCCCCAACGCCAGAGGGCGCGCCCGGGTCTGGCACGGGACTGTAGGAGACGGTAAATCGCGCCTCCTCAGGTTGCCCTGCGTGCCGCCGGATGGTCAGTGGCATATCGATTGAAAACAGCCCAGGACTTTTCCCGGCCAAAATTTCCTCATGCAACGGCGCGAGCTGAGACTGTACTTCCGGCCAGACCTCGCGAAACGTGAAACCGAGCGCCCAAGGATGCTTGTCGCCCAGTATCGCCTTGTATCCGTCATTGTAGATGAGAACGAAGTCGGGCCCCCAATGAAGCGCCATTGGAAAGCCCGATGAAAGCACGACGTCGACCATCAGCTTGAGGCTGGCCGGCCACGTCTCCATCGAACCAAGGCGCGTTTCTCCCCAGTCGTGAGATCGGACGCGCGCCGCCATCTCGCGCGTGGCCGATGGAGCCGGTTGGTTACTCATGATAAGGGCTTGGCCCGTTCACCCACGTCTCTTGCGGCAATGAGGACGGCAGGCAGCGCCTCGCCCCGCCAACCTACGCCGTCGCTTTGGCTACCGCACGGCGTGCCAACACGCCGACCAAGTGAGCACGATATTCCGCGCTGGCGTGGATATCGGCGTTCATGCCGGTGGCCGGGATGCTCATCCCTTCCAACGACTTGGCGGCGAAACGCTTCTTCAGCGCCTCCTCAAAAGAAGGAACGCGGAAGACACCGTCCGCCCCCGCGCCGGTCACCGCAACGCGGATATCGGCGCCGCGCTTGGAAACGAACACGCCGACCAGCGCGAATCCCGAAGCCGGATGCTTGAACTTCTCGTAAGCCGCCTTCTTGGCGATCGGAAAACTCACCTTGGTGATGATCTCGCCCTCTTCCAAAGCGGTCGAGAACATACCGGTGAAGAAATCGTCGGCCGCGATGCGGCGTTTGTTGGTGATGACGGTCGCGCCAAGACCGAGCAAGGCCGCCGGATAATCGGCATTGGGATCATTATTGGCAATGGAGCCGCCGATGGTGCCGCGGTTGCGCACCTGCGGATCGCCGACCGAGCCGGGCACCGAAGCCAGCGCCGGCAACGCTTCGCGCACGACCGGCGACTTGGCGACATCGGCGTGGCGTGCCATCGCGCCGATCACGATCGAGCGGCCCTTCAGCTCGATCGTATCCAAGCCTTCGATGAGCGAGAGATCGACCAATGCCGAAGGACTCGCGAGCCTCTGCTTCATCACCGGCAGCAGCGAATGGCCGCCGGCTAAGAGCTTGGCGTCCGGATTGCGCGACAATAGGCCGGCGGCTTGGCGAACCGTGGTGGGACGATGAAAAGTGAAGTCGTACATTGGTCGATCTCCTTGCAATCTCATTCGTCCTCACCCTGAGGAGCGGCCGCAGGCCGCGTCTCGAAGGGGGAGGGCCGGGCCTCATCCTTCGAGACGCCCGCCTCGCTTGCGCTTCGGCAGGCTCCTCAGGATGAGGAGAAAGTCAGTCACGCGGCCGCGCGCGGTTTGGCGCGCTGGAGCGCCGACCAAACAGTATTCGCCGTGGCCGGCATTGCTAACGACTCGGTACCGATCGCATCAGTAATGGCATTGATTACGGCCGCCGGCGCCGCGATCGCGCCGGCCTCGCCGCAACCTTTGATGCCGAGCGGATTGGACGGCGCCCTGGTCTCGGTGGTCTCCACCTTGAACGAGGGGAGATCGTGCGCGCGCGGCATGGTGTAATCCATCAGTGAGCCCGTCACGAGTTGGCCGTCTTTGTCGTAGACCGCGCCTTCAAGCAACGCCTGCCCCACGCCTTGCGCGATGCCGCCGTGCACCTGGCCCTCGACGATCATCGGATTGATGACGGTGCCGAAGTCGTCGACGGCGGTCCAATTCACAATATCCGTCTTGCCTGTATCGACGTCGATCTCTACCTCGCAGATGTGACAACCGGCCGGGAACGTGAAATTGGTCGGATCATAGAAGGACGTTTCTTTCAGGCCCGGCTCGAGCTCCTGCCCGGAGAATTTGTGCGCGATGTAAGCATTGAGCGCCACATCGCCCCAGGCGGCCGACTTGTCGGTACCGGCGACGGTGAACTTGCCATCTTTGAACTCGATGTCGCCTTCGGCGGCTTCCATCATATGGGCGGCCACCTTCTTCGCTTTGGCCTCGACCTTGTCGAGCGCCTTGACGATCGCCGACATGCCGACCGCGCCGGAACGCGAGCCGTACGTACCCATGCCGAATTGCACCTTGTCAGTATCGCCATGCACAATGGAAACGTTCTCGAACGGTATGCCGAGCCGTTCCGATACCAGTTGCGCGAACGTGGTCTCGTGGCCCTGCCCGTGCGCATGCGTGCCGGTGAGAACTTCAACCGAGCCCGTCGGGTTCACGCGCACTTCCGCGCTCTCCCACAGCCCGACGCCGGCGCCGAGCGAGCCGACCGCCTGCGACGGCGCAATGCCGCACGCCTCGATGTAAGCCGAATAGCCGAGCCCGCGCAGCTTGCCGTGGCGCGCCGCCTCACGCTTGCGTTTGTTGAAGCCCTTCACGTCCGCGAGCTCCATCGCCTTCTTCAGCGACGCGTGATAGTCGCCCGCATCATAAGACATGATCACCGGCGTCTGGTGCGGAAACGACTTGATGAAGTTGCGCTTGCGCAGATCGGCAGGGTCGATGCCCATCTCACGCGCTGCCACCTCCACCAGCCGTTCGACCACAAAGGCCGCTTCCGGCCGCCCTGCGCCACGATAGGCGTCCACCGGCGCGGTGTTGGTATAGACCGCGTCGACCTCGCAGTAGATTTGCGGGATATCGTACTGGCCCGACAGCAGCGTGGCGTAGAGATAAGTCGGCACCGACGAGGAGAAGGTCGACATATAGGCGCCGAGATTGGCGACGGTATGCGCGCGCAAGGCGAGGATCTTGCCGTGCTCGTCGAGCGCAACTTCCGCTTTGGTCACGTGATCGCGGCCGTGCGCGTCAGTCAGGAAAGATTCGCTGCGGTCGGCGGTCCATTTCACCGGGCGGCGCACCTTGCGCGCGGCCCACAGGCAAACGACCTCCTCCGGATAGATGAAGATCTTGGAGCCGAAGCCACCGCCGACGTCAGGTGCAATCACCCGTAATTTATGCTCGGGTGCGATGCCGACGAAAGCGGCGATGACCAGCCGCGCCACGTGCGGATTCTGCGAGGTATTCCACAACGTCAAGTGATCTGTGCCGGAATCGTATTCGGCGAGCGCGGCGCGCGGCTCGATCGCATTGGGCACGAGCCGGTTGTTGACGATGTCGAGCGTAGTGACGTGCTTGGCCGAGGCGAAGGCCGCTTCTACCGCCTTGGCATCGCCGAGCGACCATTCGTAAATCGTATTCTTCGGCGCAATCTCATGAATTTGCGGGCCCGATTTGGCCTTGGCCGGATCGGTCACTGACGGCAAAACTTCATAGTCGACCCTGACCTTCTCGGCCGCGTCGCGCGCCTGTCCCAGCGTTTCGCCGATCACCACCGCCACCGCGTCTCCGACATGGTTGACCGTATCGGCAGCGAGCGCAGGGTGCGGTGCCATCTTCATCGGCGAGCCGTCTTTGGAGTGGATCATCCAGCCGCAGATCAAACTGCCGATCTTGTCGGCAGCAAGTTGCGCGCCAGTGAGCACATCGACCACGCCCGGCATGCGCTTGGCTTCGCTCACGTCGACGCTCTTGATTTTGGCGCGGGCATGCGGCGAGCGCACAAAAACGGCGCGCGTCTCGCCGGGCCGGATCACATCATCGGTGTATTGCCCTTTCCCTGTGATGAAGCGGATGTCTTCCTTCCGGCGCACCGCCGCGCCGATGCCGGTCGCGTTCATGGCGGTCTCCTCCCTGATTTGTTTTGAAGACGTTATTCAGCCGCTCGCAGTGACGCTCCTTGTTCTCCGCCAGCCGCCATGGCTTTGGCGCCAGCAGCGATCGACTTGACGATATTGTGGTATCCGGTGCAGCGGCAGATATTGCCGTCGAGTTGCTCGCGGATCGTGTGCTCGTCCAGTTCGTGGCCGTTGCGGCGGACGATGTCGAGCGCGGACATGATCATGCCGGGCGTACAGAAACCGCATTGCAGTCCATGGTTCTGGCGGAACGCCTCCTGCATCGGATGCAATGTACCGTCTTCGGCGGCGAGACCCTCGATGGTCATCACTTCGGCGCCCTCGCATTGAAGCGCCAGCGTTGTGCAGGACTTCGTCGCGATCCCGTCGATATGGACGACGCAGGCCCCACATTGCGACGTGTCGCAGCCGACATGGGTGCCGGTCAGCCGCAGATTCTCGCGCAGGAATTGCACCAACAGCGTGCGCGCCTCGACCTCGCCGCTCACCGGCTTGCCGTTCACCGTCATGGACACAGCAGGCATGCTCACCTCCCAATTTGGGGCGAAAGCCCTCTTTTCGGCCTGTCCGGGCGGACCGGCAGTGGCTTGGGATGAAAATCGAGCCGAATTCGACCGTTCTCACCTTCAAACTAAAATAACTTTGGACCTCGACGCCATGTCCGGTCAAGGGAGTCGAAGGACTTGAGGCCATGCGACGCGGGCAAAGCGACCTGCAGGCGACCCCCGCCACGCGACCTACGATCAGGTTTTTGCAACCTCCGCGGCAAAGCGCTGGAAAAAATCATCTGAAATTTTCTTGGCGGCGCCATTGACCAGCCGCTGGCCAAGCTGGGCGAGCTTCCCGCCAATCTGTGCCTCGACATTATAGGTGAGGAGCGTCCCCCCATCCTTGTCGGTCAGCTTCACGGTGGCACCGCCTTTGGCGAAACCGGCCACGCCGCCACTGCCCTCGCCGGAAATCTTGTAGCCGTTGGGCGGATCGAGATCGCTGAGCTGCACCTTGCCTTTGAAGCGCGCCTTCACCGGGCCGACCTTAGTGGTCGCCACGGCCTCGAATTCGGTGTCGCTGGTCTTGTTCAGTTCCTCGCAGCCCGGAATACACGCTTTGAGCACCTCCGGGTCGTTGAGCTTGGCGTAGACCACCTCTCGCGTGGCGGCAAGCTGGACTTCGCCCGTCATCGTCATCGCCATTGTGTCGTCTCCCTCGCGCTCGCGCCACGGCCAGTTGATCCTTCCGCTTAAGCCCTTGCGGGCGGCCTGAAAAGGGCTTTGCAGCCGCCGCCGGCGCCTTTAAGTGTGAGGATTACATTTAGCCTGCCCACCCCACGACTGCGTCAGCCAAGTCGAGAGGAATCTCATGCCGAAAATCGAAGCCGACGACGGCTGCAAGATCAACGTCGAAGTAAGCGGACGCGAAAACGCACCGGCATTGATGCTGTCGAACTCGCTCGGCACCGATCTTCACATGTGGGATGACCAGGCGGATGCGTTCGCCCGACATTTTCGCCTTATCCGCTATGACCGCCGCGGCCACGGCCGGTCCGATGTGCCCAAGGGACCATACAGCTTTGAGCGCTTCGGCCGCGACATCGTCGCGATCCTCGACGCACTGAAGATCAGGAAAACGCATTGGTGCGGCTTGTCGATGGGCGGGATGGACGGCCAGTGGCTCGGCGCCAACGCACCCGATCGGGTCGAAAAGCTCGTCCTTGCCAATACCACCTCCTACTATGCCGACAAGACGCCATGGGCCGGCCGCATCAAGTTCGTGCAAACGAAGGGCCTGCGCGAGATGATCGGCCCCAATATGGAGCGCTGGTTCACCAAGGGCTTCCGCGAGCGGGCGCCGGAAACAATTGCGCGCATGACCGAGATATTCGTCGCCACCGACCCGGACGGTTACGTCGCCTGTGTCGAGGCGATCCGCGACATGGATTTTCGCGAGTCCAATGCTCGCATCACCGCGCCCACACTGGTCATCGTCGGCAAATACGATCTGGCGACGACGCCGGCGGATGGCGAAACGATCGTCGGCCAGATCAAGGACGCAAAGCTTGTCTCGCTCGAGGCTGCGCACATTTCCAACGTCGAGCAACCGCAGGCATTTACGGACGTCGTGCTCAGTTTCTTACTCTGACAATGTCATTCCGAGGCGCGAGCGAAAGCGAGCGAGCCCGGAATCCAGAGCGGTAAGCTATGCCGTGTGGTCCTGGATTCCGGGCTCGGCGCTCCGCGCCGCCCCGGAATGACAAACTGGGAGTCACAGCAATGGACGAAAGAGAACGCCACGAGAAGGGCATAGCGCAACGCCGCAAGGTGCTGGGCGACGTGTGGGTCGACCGCGCCAATGCGAACAAGAATCCGTTTAATGAAGAATTCCAAGACTTCATCACCCGCGCCGCCTGGGGCGAAGTGTGGACACGTCCGCATTTCGACGAACGCACGCGCCGCGTCCTGGTGATCGGCACCATGCTTGCGCTCGACAAATGGGACGAGTTCCGCATGCATGTACGTGCAGCACTAACGGAAGGCGGCTTCACCGCCGAGGACATCAAGGAAATTCTGCTGCAGCAAGCGATCTATTGCGGGGTGCCCGCCGCCAATCATGCCTTTAAGCTCGCCGCCGAAGTGATCGCGGAGGTAAAGAACTGCTGACGGCGCCGGAGAATCACGCCTTGAGGCCCGCCCCCGTCGCGGCTTCCAGAGGCTCGGCTGGCGTATCAAGGTCCTCCGCGTGGCGCGTTGAGCCGCGCTCGATCGTGCAGAGCGCCACTGCAATCGCGGCCAGGACGAGTTGAAGCGTATATTCACGAACCAGCTCCGAATGCTGCGACCACACCGCCGGCCCTACCGCGGCAATGCTCATCGCGACCACCAGTATCAGCCCGGCTTCGAGAATTTCGACATCGGCTCTGCCGCCGAACAAGCTGCGCGAACGGTCGAGGATGTGCACGGCGCAGATGACGGCAACTGCGAGCTTCAGCGTCGCGAAGAAAGCCGCGAGCTTGATCAATCCGACCGGCGTCAGACGCGCGGCGCCGCCGATCGCAAACAGGAACTGCGAACGCCACACGTCGTCAAGCCCGTAGGTTGGCGAGGTCCACATCCGCAGGCCCTCGAAGCCCCAGGAGACCATGAAATAAAGCGCGATGGCCAGGACAGCCGCCACGGCAGCCGGCGAGAATTTACGCATGAGGTTCTCCTTCGGTAGCCTCATATGCGTATTCCGTTCCAATAGGCGGTTCAAAAGAAACCAATTCTTTACCTTACTTTCGAGCGCTTAACCAAAGCGACCGGTCTGGTTCCGCTGCTCTGCGCAGCAGAAAGCGGGTGGAATAGTCGCAAAACCGCTCCTAGCTCCTCCATCAATTGAGAGCTTAACTCTACGACGCCCGCCACGGCGCGGAACGCATGGAATGCCTGCACGCCCGCTATCCACACCGCGCTCAGTTACCGCCGTCCGCGCGCGCCCCGGATTGGTCCTGCTGGCGACTTCGCTCGGCGTGCTGCTCGCCCAGGTCGATACCTCGGTCGTTAATCTTGCACTCAAGAGCATTGGCACCGCCCTTGGTGCGGGCGTGAGCGCCATGCAGTGGGTGATCGACGCCTATAATCTCGTCTATGCGAGCCTGCTGCTGACCGGCGGCACACTCGGCGACATCTACGGCCGCCGTCGCATTTTCGCGGTCGGTATCGCGCTGTTTGCCGCCGGGTCATTGATCTGTGCGCTCGCTCCGAGCCCAGGCGTGCTGATTGGAGGACGCGTGATCAGCGGCCTCGGCGCAGCCTTCGAATTTCCCATGTCGCTGGTATTGCTGACCATCGCCTATCCCGAAAGAGAGAAGCGCGCGCATGCCCTTGGTGTATGGGCGAGCTGCAATGGTTTGGCTTTCATCATCGGCCCGACACTCGGCGGCTGGCTCGTCGACAGCCTGGGCTGGCGAAGTATCTTCTATCTCGTGCTGCCGCTGTGCATCGCAGCGCTCGCACTGACTTATCGCGCAGTAACCGAAAGCGCCGAACCGCACGGCCGGCGACTCGATCTGCCGGGTCAGGGCCTCGCCATCGTCGCGCTCGCCGCCTTCGCGTTTGCCGCCATCGAAGGCTCGCATTGGGGATGGAGTTCGCCGCTGATCCTCACATTGTTCAGTATCTCCGTTGCCGCGGCGGTGCTGTTCGTCTCGATCGAAGCTCGCACAGACGGCCCATTGCTGCCGCTCGCGTTTTTTCGGCGATCGGTGTTCGCTGCAGCGCTGGCCGCCGCCGGGCTGATGACTTTCGGCATGTACGCGCTGCTGTTTCTCATGCCGCTCTATTTTCAAACCGTACGTGGCGGCTCGCCGCTCGTCGCTGGTCTCGAATTGCTGCCGATGTCGGTGAGCTTCGTCGCGGTGTCGCAAAGCGTCGGCCATCTCAACAACCGCCTCGGCCCACGCATCGTAATGACAACCGGCATGGCCTGCATGGGGTTCGGTGCGCTGGCGCTTGCTTTCGTCGGCCTCAACACCGGTCTCGCGTGGATCGAAGTCGCGCTACTCGTGGTCGGGATCGGCCTCGGTCTCAATACCGCGCCGGTGAACGGGGTCGCCGTCGCCGCCTTACCGCCTGAGCGCTCGGGCACCGCCTCTGGCGTGCTCAATACCGCACGCATGGTCGGCGCTACGCTTGGCGTCGCCATTCTCGGCAGCGTGTTCGCAGCCTTCGCCGGCGAGCACGCAGCGACCGGCGCAGGATTTCTGACCGGCCTCCGAGCGGCCATGTCAACCGCCGGCGCCGCCGAACTTGTCGGGGCAGTGGTTTGCTTCGCGATCATCCGCAGCGATTCGCTCGAAGCAAAGACGTGAGCTCCTATTCCACCCGCCCCTCGCGGAACGCCTGTGGCGTCGTGCCGGTCTGTTTACGGAAAAAGCGGGTGAAGTGAGACGGATCGGAAAACGCGAGGTCGTAGGCAATTTCGTGAATCGGCTGGTTGGTGAAGACGAGCCGGCGCTTGGCCTCGGTCAAGACACGCTGACGGATCAGGTGGCCGGCGGTGACACCGGTGGCGCGCTTGACGTGATCGTTGAGCCGATCGGCGGTCATTGCCAGCTTCTCGGCATAGAAACCGATCAGCCGTTCCTTGCGGAAGTTCTCGTCGATCAGCCGGCGCAATTCCTCGACGCGCGGGTCGGCGCGCGAGAGCGTGACGGAGCCGCTGCGCGCGCGGCTGGCGGCGAGCCGCACCACTTCGATCGCGATCAGCGCCAGGAGCGCCCGCATGGCGAGCTTATGGCCCTCTCGCGCGAGCGAACTTTCTTCGTCGAGCTCGGCGCAGAGGGCGGGGAGCCGCTTCATCTCGGCCGCGCCCCCGAGTTGTAGCAGCGGCTCGGCGGCCAAGCCCTTCAGCCGGGCAAGCGCCTCGCCCGACCGGTCGCCCAGCGCACCGGCGACATCCTCGGTGAAAGTCACCACCCAACCGTTGGTCACGCCGGCGTCGAAGCGGAAGCCGTGCGCGATGGTCGCCGGCACCAGAATGAC
>DASTWX010000258.1:0-12545 GCA_035765795.1 Pseudolabrys sp.
GATCGACCAGGATGCCGGTGGAGAAGCCACGTTTAGCTTCGTATTCGCCGCCCAGATAGATGACGATGAAGTGCAGCGCCAGCGTGCTGATAGCGAGATAAAGGCCGCGCAGGCGCAAGGACGGCAGGCCGAAGATTACCCCGAGCACGATTCCGGTCAGCGCGGAGGCGGGCAGGGTCACCCAGAACGGCGCGCCGATTTCGCGGGCGAGAATGCCGGTGGTGAAGGCGCCGGCGGCAAGCAGCCCGGCATGGCCGAGCGAGATCTGCCCGGCGTAACCGGTGAGCAGCATCAGTGAGAGCGCGCCGATCGAAGCAAGAAACACCTGGCAGGCGAGGTCGAGCAGAAAAGGCGAAGCCGTGAAGGGAAACACGGCCAGCATCACTAGGAAGATGACGAGTGCGCTATACTCGCTGCGTGTTTGCACCAACGTAAGGTCCTGCGCGTAGTCGGTGCGGAAATAGCCGCTCGCCCGCGGCGCCGCTCTAAACACGGTCGAGTTCCTCCCGAGTGCCGAACAATCCCCACGGCCGCACCATGAGCATGGCGAGAAGGACGACGAAAGGCACCACGTCGGAGAGAAGCGGATCGACGTAATAGATGAGCAGCACCTCGGCCGCGGCGACGATGAGCGCGCCGACCAGCGCGCCACCGAGGCTGTCGAGACCACCGACCAGAGCGGCAGGAAAGGCCTTGAGGCCGATCACCGGCATGCTGGTGGTCACACCCGAATCGAGCGCCATCAGGATGCCGGCAAGTGCGCCGGTAAGCGTCGAGAGGCTCCAGGCCAAGGCATAGATGCCGTGCAGATTGATGCCGCGTTGGGCCGCCAGCAGCGGGCTTTGTCCGGCCGCGCGCATGCGCATGCCCCAGCGGCCGAAACGCAGGAAACCGAATAAGCCGCCGTAAACCGCGACAGTCGTTGCGACCAGGACCGCCGACCACAGCGAGATCCGGGCGCCGCCGAGCACGACGAGGGATGGATTGGGCACGCCCAGCGCCTGGGCCGGATACTGCTGCTGCGACGACCACACCAGCACGATCACGCCGTGCACCAGGATGCCGAGCGCGACCGTTGCGAGGATCGCCGCCAGCACCATTTCGCCGGTCATCTTGCGCATCAGGAAGACATAGACCAGCACGCCGACGAGCAGGCTGAGGAGGACGGCGGCGCCGAGCGCGATCGCCGGATGGCCGCCGAATAAAGAGGCGGTTGCCAGCACTAAATAGGCGCCGAGCATCATCAGCTCGCCATGGGCGAGGTTAAGCACACGGCTCACGCGATAGATCAGCACGTAACCGCAGGCGATCAGCGCATAGATCGATGCGAGGACGACGATGTTGACAGCGAGTTGCACGAAGTTGGTCCGCTGCGGGCGCCGGATATGTCTCGTCATTTCATGACGAGCTGAGATGCAAGAGTCTAAGCCGGTCTGTGCCTTAAAGATTCCGGGGCGGCGAGTTTTGCTCGCGCCCCCGGAATGCTGGTTCGAAAACGCCGCTAAAGGCGAGCGTCATCTCACTTCACGTCGTAGGCTTTCCAGTCCCGCACCCGGACGATGGCTGATTTGCCGGTGTCCCATTTGTAAATGCGATAGTAAAGGTGCGTGCGGAAGTGGTTGTCTTTCGTCCACTCGATCGGACCGCCGCGCAAGCCCTGGGTATCGATCTTCAAGTGCTCCATCGCCTGTTGCAGCTTCTTGTGGTCGGCCGGCCATCCGGCCGCCTTGAGGGCCGCCTCGATCGTCATTCCGGCGATCCAGCCTTCCGTCATAGTGTCGGCGGGATATTTCGAGCCGGCCTTCTTGGCGGCTGCCTCAATCTCCTTCTGGATCGGCAAAGCTTCCTGGAACATCGCATTCGAGTTCACCGTGTAGAATTTGCCATCCTTGAGACGCGCTAACTCGCGTTCCGCTTCCAGATGACCCCATGCGATGTACTCGCCGCTCCAGCCGAGCTTGCGCAGCGCTTCCAGCGTACGCACCTGCGTGATCCACGGTGCCCACGAATAGACCCAGTTCGGGCCCGAGTCCTTGAGCTTGGTCGCAAACGAGGTGTAGTCGGCGGTCGGCGGCGGGATGATCTCCTCGTCCACCGGCGTCATGCCCATCTTCTTCGACAGCGCCATGGCATAGTCCATCTCGCCGCGGGAGAGCGGGATAGCCATCGCAGAGAAGCCGAGTTTCACCGCGCCGCGCGCCGTCTCCTTGATGAAGTCGAGCGTGGCTTGGCTATCGTAGTGCGCCGCGTAGCCGGTGGTGCAAAACTCGAGCGCAGCCGCCGGCGGATAGACGCTCGTGGGACAAACGCCGCTGGCAAAAAGCAGCGGCACGCCGGCGCGTCTCGTTTCCGCGATCACCGGCGCGTAGGTCGAGGACAGGCTGGCGTTGATCATCAGGAGCACATTGCCCTGGCTTATCAGCTTCTTGGTATTGGCCGCCGCTTTGGAGGGCTGGGCACCGTCGTCCTCGAGAATCAGCTTTACCTTGTGGCCGTTGATGCCGCCGGCCGCGTTGAGCCGACCGAGATAAATGCGCATCGCGTCCACCGCCGGTGCGTAGGTGCTGGACGGCGGGCCGGTGAGGGCGCCGGTCAGGCCGACGACGTAATCGTCCTGCGCTGCAGCGGAAAGCGTCAAAGGCAAGGTCAGGGCAACGCTCGCCAAGGCGCCAAGTAATATCCTCTTCAACATTGAATTCCTCCCGTTTTCATTCCGTGTTTGATTGCCGTTCATCTCAGAACGATAGCTCCCCCGCACTTGCTGCGATCAGCCGCTCCTCGCTGTCGTCGTACATGCCCTCGACGAGCTCCTTGAAGCGCTCGTACATCAATTTGCGCTTCACTTTACGCGTCGGCGTCACCGGCTCGCCCTCTTCTTCCGGATCGAGAGCCTTGGGCAGGATGCGGAATGATTTGACCTGCTCAACACGCGCCAGTTCTGCATTCGCCTTATCGATTTCGGCCTTGATCATCCGTTCGACGCGCGGGTGTGAGGTCAAGCTGGTGAAGCCGGTGTAAGCCACATCGTTGGCTCGCGCCCAGTCGGCCACCGTATCGAAATCGATCTCAATGACGGCGGTGAGATATTTGCGCCCGTGACCGAACACCACGGCTTCAGCGATATAGGGGCTCGCGCGCAGTGCATTCTCGATGAAGGAAGGCGATATTGTCTTGCCGCCGGCGGTGACGATGAAATCGCGCGCGCGGTCAATCAGCCGCAGCGCGCCCTCGCGCCATTCACCCACATCGCCGGTGCGGAGCCAGCCGTCCGCGCCCTTGACCTCGCGCGTCGCATCTTCGTTGCGCCAATAGCACTCGAACAGATCCGGGCTGCGCACCAGCACCTCGCCATCGTCGCCAAGCCGCGCCTCGATGCCGTCGGCCACCGTGCCGACGCTACCCGGACGGGGAAAAGGCCCACGCTGCCCAGCGATGATGCCGCCGGCTTCCTCGGTTTGACCGTACATCTCGACGACATTGACGCCGTACATGTGCCAAAGCGCCATGGTCTCGGCGGGAAGCGAAGCGCCGCCACTGATGACCAGCTCCAGCCGGGCGAAGCCGAGCTTGTTGAGGATCGGTTTGAACACGGCCGCACGCAGGCACTGATAGAGCGCTTTCTGTACCGCTGTCGCCTCGCCGCTCCAGCGCCGTTTCACCAACGCGCGCGCGAAGCGCATGGCGACATCGTAGCTGGCGTGCTTCACTTTGCTCGAGCTGAGCATGCCCACCAGTACATGCGAGGCGAACTTCTGTAAGTAGCGCGGCACCGTGAACAGCGCCGTTGGCGCGACCTCGAAGAAGGTCGAGGCCAAGTCCTCCGGGTCTTCGCCGAAATGCGGCACCAATTGCGAGATCAACGGGAGCGTGATCGCCACGTCCCGGCCGAGCACATGGCACATCGGCAAATAGACGACGGTGCGATGGGGCTTGTCGCGCAGCGTCGGATAATGCGCCACCACGGTATCGGTGGCGGCGAGGTGCTTTCCGTGGGTGACCAGCGCGCCTTTGGGATGTCCGGTCGTGCCAGAGGTGTAGACGATGAATGCCGGGTCCTCCGGCTTGAGATCGGCGATGAGCGCTTCCAGCCAGGCGAGATCGGGCTTCTCGACCGATGCCAGCGCTTCATTGAAGCGGCAAAGCTTGGGATGGGCGTAATCGAACATGGCGGAATCGTCGAGTACGACGACGGCACGCAATTCCGGCAGGCGATCAGCGATCGGCAGGATGCGATCGACGTATTCCTGGTCCTCGGCGATGAACACGCAGGCGCCGCCGTCGCGCATCTGGTATTCGACCTCCGCAGGTGAGGCGGTCGGATAGATGCCGTATACGATTGCGCCGAGAGACTGCGCAGCGAGATCGCAGACTATCCATTCTTCGCAGACGTCGCCCATGATGGCGACGCGTTCGCCTTTCCTGAGGCCCAACTTTTGCAACGCGCGGGCAGCGTGCGCCACCAGCGCGGCGTAATCGGACCAGCGGCGTTCGCGATAGATGCCGAATTGCTTGGACCGGAATGCGACCGAATTCGGAACGGCGCGCGCTCGCTCGCACAGCAGGTGCGGAGCGGTGCTACGGCGCAGGTGTTCCCGCCCGACCGTCAGGGATGCGGTCATTCGGCGCTCTCGGTTGCCCGTTTCCTCTGGTCGAATTCTATAATTCAATCGAATTACGAGTCCAGAGCGCAAAGCGCCTAACGCCGCCTGCGGCGGGCCCCCGCGGGAGGGCTTTCCAT
The DNA here is from genome assembly GCA_035765795.1 of Pseudolabrys sp. Lineage (GTDB taxonomy): Bacteria > Pseudomonadota > Alphaproteobacteria > Rhizobiales > Xanthobacteraceae > Pseudolabrys. The sequence continues at coordinate 4,739 of DASTWX010000258.1, forward strand.
GCCGTCGATGACGAGCCGCGCAAACTCGCGGGCGATGTGCGAGATCGGCGCATTTTCTTTCCGGTACCAGCTCGGCGCTGCGTTGCACATGCCGAGGATGGCAAGGGCCGCCATGCGCGGATCGAGATCGGCGCGGAATTCGCCTTTGGTAACGCCCTCCTTGATCAGGCCTTCGAAAATGCGCTCCAACCCGCGCGACCAGCGGCCGATGCGCTTGCGGCTTTCGGCTGGGAGATGCTGCCGTTCGTTGAGAAAGACTTGTACGAAATCGCGCCGATCGATAAGCGGCGAAAGGTGCGAGTTGATGAGCAATCTCAGGCGTTCTCGCGCGTTGCCGGGTCCCTCGACGATGGCTTTCCCCGCTTCGAAAAAGCCTTCGACCCCTTTCAGGCACACGACTTCGAGCGCTTCCTCCTTGGACGAGAAATAGTAGTAGAGGCTCGCCTGCCGGATGCCGAGCACGTCGGCAATGTCTTGGGTGGTGGCGCCGTGGAATCCCCGCTCGGCGAAAACATGGGCAGCCGCCTCGATGATCTGCGGGGCGCGGCGTCGCCGGTTTGCGGCCCGGCGGGGTGAAGCAAGACTGACGACGGTCATTCGACCGCTTGCTCCTGGCTCGCTTTTGCATCGCTTCGCATTTGCCGGATGGCCTTCAATGCAAGACCATTGTGTTTTGCCACGCTGCCGATCTAAATTCCATCTATTGTTCTATAGAAACTCTCGAGGGAGGACCTTCATGACCGCCGCGCTTCCAAAGGGTCGCCCGCCTTTCCGCGCCGACCACGTCGGCAGCCTGCTGCGGCCACCGGCGCTCAAGCAGGCCTTCCGCCGTCACGCGGCGAAGGAAGTCTCCGATGCCGAGTTCGCGGCGGTTACCGACCGGTGTATCCGGGACGCCGTCGCGATGCAGGAAGAAGCTGGTCTCCAGGTGGTCACCGACGGCGAATTCCGCCGCGGCTCGTATTGGGGGCGCTTCGTAGATCGTACAGACGGTTTCGAGATCAGGCCGGCTTCGTTCAAGTTCCGCAACGACCAGGGTCACGAGATCGAGTTCACGGCGCCTTATGCAAAAGCGAAGATAAGACGCACTCAGCCGCTCGCGCTCGATGAATATCGATTCCTCCGCGAGGTCACCGATGTCACCGGCAAGATCACGCTGCCGGCGCCGTCGACCATGCATTTTTACCGCTGTAACGATTTCGCCGATAATTCCGTCTACAAGGACGTCGAGACGTTTTTTGCCGATCTGGCGCTCATATTCAGGGAGGAGATCGCCGAGCTTGCCAAGGCGGGCTGCCGGTACGTCCAGCTCGACGAGGTCGCGGTCGCGCTCCTCTGCGACCCCGGCATCCGCGATACGATCGCCCCGTCCGGCATGGACCCGGATGCTTTGGTTGACCTTTACATCGACAGCATCAATCAAGCCGTCGCCGCCTGTCCGGCCGAGGTCGTGATCGGCGTGCACATGTGCCGAGGCAATTTCAAAGGTCATTACCTTGGCGCCGGCGGATATGAGACGGTTGCCGAGCGCTTTTTCGCCAACACCAACGTCAATCACTTCCTACTGGAATACGATACGCCGCGGGCCGGCGACTTTGCGCCTCTGCGCTTCGTGCCGAAAACAAAGGGAGCCGTGCTCGGTCTGATCAGTACCAAGACGCCGGTACTGGAGAGTCTCGATGGACTGAAGCGGTCGATGGAGGACGCGGTCCGTTACATTGATGTTGATCGGCTTGCGATCGGGCCGCAGTGTGGGTTTGCCAGTACGGTTGCAGGCAATCCGGTCACGGAGACGGACGAGCGGGCCAAATTGTCGCTTGTGGTGGACGCTGCGAAGATGATCTGGGGTTGAGTCGACAAAAACCCGCAGCTTTCAAGTTGCAAACTTCAATCCGACGATTCCAGCAACAATGAGCCCGATACAGACGAGCCGCGGCGCAGTTGCCGGGTCGCCGAACAGATAAATGCCGAGCGCGGCCGTCCCCACCGCGCCGACGCCGGTCCAGACCGCGTAAGCGGTACCGACCGGAAGGCTCTTGAGTGCGAGGCCCAGCAAGCCCAAGCTGAGCGGCAGCTACGGTGTCGGCACGATGCGTTTTTCTTTAGTCGAGCTCCACGGAATGTTCCCGCTTCACCATGGCGGAGCTTGCGGCAAAGCACACCAGCGGTGGTTTAAGACCGGCTTGGTTGAGCGCCCGGCGGACCTTCGGCCGCGCCGCCGCGAAGTATACCTTAGTGCCGGCGCGCTTGAGCTTGCCGACAAACCCGACGAGCGCGCGCGCTGCGGTGGTGTCGATCAGAGGCACATCGGTGAAGTCCAGCACGAACACGCGCGGCGTTTCACCCATACGCTCAAGCACGGGCAAAACGCGTGCGGTCGCGCCGAAAAAGAAAGCGCCGTTGATGTGGTACACTATGACGTCGGGATCGGTTGATTTAGCGGCATAATAGGGCGTTCTGATTCCGGTATCGTCAGCCACGTCGTCGAGCACATGGCCGGCATTGACTTCCACCGCTTCCGCCATGCGGTGCAGGAATAGTAAGGCGCCAAGCACCACGCCGACCGCGATGCCGGTAACGAGGTTGACGAATATCGTGAGCAGAAAGGTCACCAGCAGCACGGCGGCGTCGCCACGCGAGCCGCGTAACAGCGACCAGAGCTCCTCCCTCTCGGTCATGTTCCATGCGACGACCGCGAGCACGGCGCCGAGCGCGGCAAGCGGCACGTAAGCGACCAACGGCGCTGCAACCAGCAGGAACAACAACACGTAAGCGCTGTGAAACATGCCGGCAATCGGCCCATGCGCACCGGCGCGCACATTGGTGGCAGTGCGCGCTACCAGGCCGGTCGCGCAGATGCCACCGAAGACGATCGAAGCGATATTGGCAAAGCCCTGCGCGCCCAATTCGCAGTTGGAGCGATGCCGCCGGCCGGTCATGCCGTCGGCAACCACCGCGGACAGCAGCGATTCGATGGCACCGAGCAGCGCAATGGCGACGGCATCAGGCAGCACCGCATGCAGCTTCTCGATGCTGAATGTCGGCAATGCTGGCGACGGCAGCGTGCGCGGCATATCGCCGAAACGCGACGTGATGGTCGCGACATCGAGCGGAAGAAGAGCGCAAACGATAGCAGCGGCGATCACTGCGATCAGAAAAGCCGGCCAGTGGGGGCGGAAGCGGCGAACCAGCAGGATCACCGCGATTGAGAAAACGGCAATTCCGACCGTCGGCCAATGGACTGTCGGAAGCGCATCACTCAAGGCGAAGAGCTTCGGCACCAATTCAGCCGGCTCATGCGCCAAGTGAAGCCCGAGCAGTTCCTTGATTTGGCTCGCCGTAATAATGACGGCGATGCCGGCGGTGAATCCAACCGTGACGGGATAGGGGATGTATTTGACATACGTTCCCGCGCGCAGCAGCGCGACCGCAATCAAGATCAGGCCGGCCACGAAGGTCGCCAGCGCCAATCCGTCGTAGCCGTGCCGCTCCACCACGCCGGCGACCAAGCCGATGAACGCGCCCGCTGGCCCGCCGACCTGAAACCGGCTGCCGCCTAGCAGCGAGACAATGAATCCGCCCGCGATCGCAGTGTAGAGGCCGCGTTCAGGCGAGACGCCGGAGGCGATCGCGATGGCCATCGATAGCGGTAAGGCCACAACGGCTACCGTCAGGCCGGCCACAGCATCTTCGCGTAAGTCTCGCCAGCCGTAACCTTCTCGGAATACCGTAATCAGCTTTGGCGTGAACAACTCGACAAACGAAGGCCCCACCGAGGGCGAAGCCGGTGCGGATGCTGAGGACATCGGTGATGTAGCTGGCTTGAGGAGGGTGCGACCTTTCAGCACTTTGCTTGCTGCGTCGCAAGGGGGTTGTGGTGCCCTGCCCGCGTTCGCAACGGCGAACTCAGGCGGCGAATTTCAGGCCGACGATTCCAGCGACAATGAGCCCGATACAGACGAGCCGCGGCGCAGTTGCCGGGTCGCCGAACAGATAAATGCCGAGCGCGGCCGTCCCCACCGCGCCGACGCCGGTCCAGACCGCGTAAGCGGTACCGACCGGAAGGCTATTGAGTGCAAGGCCCAGCAAGCCCAAGCTGAGCGCCATCGCGGCAATGGTCGCGAGCGACGGCCAGAGGCGTGAAAAGCCCTCGGTGTACTTGAGGCCAATCGCCCAGCCGATTTCGAAAAGGCCTGCGATAACCAAATAAACCCATGCCATGCCGTGCTCCTTCGAGGGCTAGTGCCCGCTTCCGAAGTTTGTGACACATGGCAGCAAGCTCTGACACGAACTTCGGAAGAAAAGGGGCACTAGCAAGTTATGATTCTAGTGCCGCTTCTCGATTTGAAGTTCCTGAACGAGCTTGCTGCAACTGGTGCAAGAACTTCAAATCGGCGGCATTAGTCCGGCAGCCCGCCATGCTTACTGCCGGCCGATAACAGCACGCAGGCCGCCGCCGCGAAGATCAAAGCGAACCCGATCATGTCGGCAACAGTCGGCCGTTCGCCGAGGACGAAAGCCGAGCAGAAAACGCCGATGACCGGCACCAGCAAGGCGCCGATGGCGGCGGTTGTCGCCGGCAGCTTGCTGACAATCGACCACCAGAGGAAATGGGCGAGACCGACCCCGAGCAGGCCCATGTAGACGACCGCGATCCACGAGACCGCGCCCAGCGGCCACAGCCGCGGATAGTGCTCGAAAATCAGCATGCCGACCGTCAGTAGCAGCGCGCCGTAAAGCAGTTGCCATGCGGCATTGGTGATCGGTTCGACGGTGAGCTTCGCCCATTTGATATAGACGGTAGCGAAGCCCCAACTGAAAGCGCAGCCCAATGAGAGAAGCAGCGAGAGCGGTACGCCGTGCTTGATCTGCGGCCACAGCAAGGTTGCGAGCCCGGCGACGCACAATGCCAGCGCCACGGTCCGGGTCCTGTTCAGCCGTTCGCCCAGCATGAAGCGGCTGAGTAGAGCCGCCCAAATGGGCATCGAATATGTGACGATGATCACGCGGGAGGTCGCGCCGCTCAATTGCGCGAACACCGCGAACATGTTGAACGCAGCGACATTGAAGAAGCCGGCGACGAAGACGTGCCGCCGCTCGCCGCGCGGCAGGCGCAGGTCATGGCCGCTCAACAGCGCCGCCGTGAACAACGTCGCCGAACCAAGGCTGGCGCTGGCGAAACGCAGTGTCCAGGGCGGCACCTCGCGCAGCGCAATCGCCGTGGCGATCCACATCGTTCCCCATGCGAAGGCGAGGAGCAGCATCAGCGCACGGGCAGAAGCCTCACTGCTTCCCGTCGTTCGGGTCAGGCGGCCCGGCGCAGCGTTTTCAACCGGCGTTTGGGTCATCGTGGAATTGGCGCTCCGGAACTTGCGGGCGGCATAGCGGTGATTGGCCACGCTATAGCGGCTTTCGGCGGGTGGCGAGGAATGGCAGGCATGCCCATGCAATCACGCGCTGAAGCAAAGGGTGCGCGCCTGCGCCGTGTTGCACCGCGTTGACCACTGTGTTAGCTAGCCCATCGATTTCCTGGGGGTTCCGCGGCGTTTCCGCCACGTTCCCGGAAATCGGAATTCCCAATTGAATTCCAATAACTTGGCGCCGCCAGACCCGCGACGGCGCTGGCCCGTGGATGAAGTAAGGAGAACGAGCCTTCCGTGGCAGCGAAAGACCCGACAACTTCCGGCGTGGCCGGCCGCTATGCCAACGCTTTGTTCGAGCTCGCCTTCGAAGAAAAGGCGATCGATGCGGTCCGGAACGATCTCGATAAGTTCGATGCGTTGGTCGCCGAGAGTCCGGACCTCAACCGCTTGGTGCGCAGCCCTGTCTATGGTGCCGACGAGCAGCTCAAGGCACTGTCGGCCATCCTCGATAAAGCCGGTATTCGCGGCATCGCGGCTAATTTCCTGCGGGTGATCGCCACCAATCGTCGCCTGTTTGCGGTGCGCGACATGATTCGCGATTTCCGCGCCTTGGTTGCCCGCCACCGCGGCGAGGTCACCGCCCACGTGACCGTCGCGGAATCGCTCAACGACAAGAACCTTGCGGCGCTCAAGAGCGCCCTTAAATCGGTTACCGGCGGCAAGGACATCGACCTCGACGTCAGAATCGAGCCCGCCATCATTGGCGGGCTGGTCGTCAAGATCGGCAGCCGCATGGTCGATAGCTCGCTCCGCACCAAGCTCAATGCGATCAAGTTTTCGATGAAAGAGGCTCGCTGATGGACATTCTCGCCGCAGAAATTTCCGCCATCCTGAAAGAGCAGATCAAGAATTTCGGCCAGGAGGCCGAAGTTTCCGAAGTGGGCCAGGTGCTGTCGGTCGGCGACGGCATCGCCCGCGTCTACGGGCTCGACAACGTGCAGGCCGGCGAAATGGTCGAGTTCGAGAACGGCACGCGCGGCATGGCGCTCAACCTCGAGACCGACAATGTCGGTATCGTGATCTTCGGTTCCGACCGCGAGATCGCGGAAGGCCAGACCGTCAAACGCACTGGCGCCATCGTCGACGTGCCGGTCGGCAAAGGCTTGCTCGGCCGCGTGGTCGACGCACTCGGCAATCCGATCGACGGCAAGGGCCCGATCAAATCCGACGAGCGCAAGCGCGTTGACGTGAAGGCGCCCGGTATCATCCCGCGCAAGTCGGTGCACGAGCCAATGGCCACCGGCCTGAAGGCGGTGGACGCGCTGATCCCCATCGGCCGCGGTCAGCGCGAGCTGATCATCGGTGACCGCCAGACCGGCAAGTCGGCGATCATTCTCGATACCATCCTCAACCAGAAGCCGCTCAATGCGCAGCCGGACGAAAAGATCAAGCTTTACTGCGTCTACGTCGCGGTGGGGCAGAAGCGTTCGACTGTCGCCCAGTTCGTCAAGGTCCTGGAGGAGCAGGGCGCGCTCGACTACTCGATCGTGGTCGCCGCCACCGCTTCCGATCCGGCGCCGATGCAGTTCCTGGCCCCGTTTGCTGGCTGCACGATGGGCGAGTACTTCCGCGACAACGGCATGCACGCGGTGATCTGCTATGACGACCTGTCCAAGCAGGCGGTTGCCTACCGGCAGATGTCGCTTCTGCTGCGCCGCCCGCCGGGCCGTGAAGCCTATCCGGGCGACGTGTTCTATCTGCACTCGCGCCTGTTGGAGCGCGCGGCCAAGATGAATGACGACAACGGCGCCGGCTCGCTCACCGCGCTTCCCGTCGTCGAGACGCAAGCCAACGACGTGTCAGCCTACATTCCGACCAATGTGATCTCGATCACGGATGGCCAGATCTTCCTTGAGACGGACCTGTTCTACCAGGGCATCCGCCCGGCGGTGAACGTTGGCCTTTCGGTGTCGCGCGTCGGCTCCGCCGCGCAGACCAAAGCGATGAAGAAGGTCGCCGGCCGCATCAAGGGCGAGCTCGCGCAGTACCGCGAGATGGCCGCCTTCGCCCAGTTCGGCTCCGATCTCGATGCCACCACCCAACGCATGCTGGCGCGTGGCGCGCGGCTTACCGAGCTTTTGAAACAGCCCCAGTTCTCTCCGCTGAAGATGGAAGAGCAGGTCTGCGTGATTTATGCCGGCGTCAATGGCTACCTCGATCCGCTGCCGGTCGAGCGCGTGCGCGCCTTCGAGACCGGGCTGCTCACGTTGCTACGCACGCAACACGTCGACCTGCTCGACTCGATCCGCAAGAGCGGTGACCTTTCGGATGCCGACGCGGCCAAGCTTAAGGACGTTGTCGACAGCTACGCGAAGACGTTTGCGTGATGGTGATGCGCCAGGTTTTTTCTTCACCTCCCCCCTTGGGGGGGAGGTCGGCGAGCG
>DASTWX010000259.1:0-6157 GCA_035765795.1 Pseudolabrys sp.
GGGCAGCGAACTGCATCTGAATGCATGCCTGCGGTCCATCGACGGAAAGAGCGGGCAGGTCGCCGGCGTCACGCTTGCCGATGGCCGCAGCATTGCGGCCGATCTCGTGCTGGTCGGCATCGGCATCGTGCCTAATGTCGAACTGGCGCAGGAAGCGGGGCTTGCGGTCGACAATGGCATTGTTGTCGATCGCCGGCTGCTCACGGCCGATCCGTCCATCTCCGCCATCGGAGACTGCGCGTCATTCCCCGATCCGCAGACCGGTGCGCGCATCCGTCTGGAGTCGGTGCAGAATGCCGCCGATCAAGGGCGTTGCGTCGCCCGGCGGCTCACCGGCAGCCCCGAGCGCTACAACGCGGTCCCGTGGTTCTGGAGCGATCAGCGGGATCTCAAGCTGCAAATGGTCGGGCTTACCACCGGATGCGATCGCACGGTCTTACGTGGTGATCCTGACGGACGCGCCTTCTCTGTTTTCTGCTTCCGCGGGGAAAAGCTTCTCGGCATCGAGTCGGTGAACCGCGCCGCCGATCACATGTTCGGCCGGCGTCTGCTCGCGGCCGGGGAGAGCATATCGCCGGACGAGGCGGCCGACCTCGGCTTCGAATTGAAGAAGCGGCTTGGCAAAATCGCTCCACCGGCGCGGCAGGCGGTATAGTCTCAAGAAGAGCGGAGAGGAGGAAAGCAGCGTCTCTCTGACCCGACTCCGTCAAAATTCATAAAGTCGGGCCGGATTCTCCACAAGCACGCGCTTGATGAGCGTATCGTCCTCAAGCCAGCGCGGCAGCAAGTTCAGCAATCCACGCATGTCGGTCGCTTGGAACGGCAATTCCGTGCCGCTGTCAGTGTGAATGCCATGCTGGGGCGCGATCACGTGGACATGGCAATCGGTAGCTTCAGGTAGGGGAATGGGGCATCGGCCATTGCCAGCGATCTCAAACCAAGGCATTAAATTTGATTGCGATAGCACGCGCGCTCACGCTCGTCATTCCGGGCTTGCGAGCGGCGAGTGAATACAAAGTACGAGAATGGCCGTTATCGACCTTTCCGAGCCCTTTGACGTGGTGGTGGCCGGAGGCGGCAATGCCGCGCTCTGCGCCGCTATTACCGCCGCGCACGGCGGAGCGCGGGTCATCGTGCTGGAAGCTGCGCCCGCCTTCTACCGCGGCGGCAATACGCGGCACACCCGCAACCTGCGCTGCGCGCACGACGGCAGCGCGCCGAATATGGCGGGCCCCTATCACGAAGCTGAGTTCCTGGATGATCTATATCGGGTGACAGCCGGCCAGACCGACAAGGATCTCGCCAAGCTGACAATTGCACGGTCCACCGAATTGATCCGCTGGATGGGCGAGCAGGGTGTGCTGTTCCAGCCGCCGCTCGGCGGCACGCTCAGTCTCGGTAAGACCAACGCGTTTTTTCTCGGCGGCGGCCGCGGTCAGCTCAATACGCTCTATCGTCGGGCTGAGGCGCTCGGGGTTGTCGCGCTGTATGATACGCCGATCACGTCATTGACGATCGAGGATGGCTACTTCATGTCGGCCGCCGTCGCGCATGAAGGCCGTGCGCGCAGCTTGCGCGGACGGGCGCTGGTTGCCGCCGCCGGCGGGTTCGAGGCGAACATCGATTGGCTCAAACAGTATTGGGGCGCGCCGGCCGACAATTTCCTGATCCGCGGTACCCCCTACAATCGCGGCGACGTGCTGCGCATGCTGCTCGACGCCGGTGTGCAAGCGGTGGGCGATCCGACGCAATGCCATGCCGTCGCCATCGACGCGCGTGCGCCGAAATACGACGGCGGCATCGCCACCCGGCTTGACAGCGTCGTGTTCGGCATCGTGGTCAATCGCGATTGCAAGCGCTTCTACGACGAGGGCGAGGACACCTGGCCCAAGCGCTACGCGATCTGGGGCCGGCTGGTGGCGCAGCAACCGGATCAGATCGCCTATTCGATCATCGATTCTCGCTCGATCCACCTTTTCATGCCCTCGATTTTCCCCGCGGTGAAGGCCAACTCGATCCCCGAGCTCGCGGTCAAGCTCAAGCTCAATCCTGCGGCGCTCGAAAAGACAGTGGCCGAATTCAATGCCGCGGTGAAACCGGGCAGCTTCGATCACACCGTTTTGGACGACTGCCGCACGGAGGGGCTTGCGGTGAACAAGACGCATTGGGCGCGCACCATTTCGGAGCCGCCGTTTTGCGGCTATCCGCTGCGGCCCGGCATCACGTTCACCTATCTCGGCGTGCGCGTGAACAGCGAAGCGCGGATGCTGATGGAGAACGGCAAGCCATCGGCAAACATGTATGCGGCCGGCGAGATCATGGCCGGCAACGTGCTGGGCAAAGGCTATCTTGCCGGTATTGGCATGACCATCGGCGCGGTGTTCGGCCGCATCGCGGGCGAGGGGGCAGCCGTCCATGAGCGGAATTGAGATGATACTTGGCGCCTTGCTGGAAGACTGTAGGGGCGGGGCATGCCCTGCCCCTACAGTCTTCCGAATGTTCGTGCGGGATCGTTCGTCATGAACCGCACGCACTCCGAGGCGCTGCACGAAGCCGACCGGCTGATGACCATCTGCAATGCCTGCCGGTATTGCGAAGGGCTGTGCGCGGTGTTCCCCGCGATGGAAATGCGCCGCACCTTCACGGCCGGCGATCTCCACTATCTCGCCAACCTCTGCCACCAATGCGGCGCCTGCTATCCCGATTGCCAGTACGCGCCGCCGCACCAGTTCGACGTGGACGTCCCGGCGGCTCTGGCCAGGCTGCGCAACGCAAGCTATGCGGCCTATGCTTGGCCGCGTGCTTTCGCCAACGCCTTCGTGCGCAATGGCCTCGTGGTGACGCTGCTCGCCGCCGCAAGCGTCGCGATCTTCGTCATCACCTTCGTGGCGGTGCAGGATCCCGCGGTGCTCTTTGAGCGCCATGGCGGCGATTTCTACCGGTTGATGCCGCACTCGGCGATGGTGGGCATTTTTGGCGCGGTGGCGCTTTACGATATTCTCGTCTTCGCCCTCGGCCTGCGCGCGTTCTGGCGTGATATCGGCGGCTCTGCGGCCGGCCCGGTCGCGTGGGGCCGGGCCATCCGCGATGCCGGCGAACTACGATATCTTGGCGGCGGAGGCGGCGGCTGCATGAGCGAGAACGAAAAGCCGTCGCGCGCGCGCCGCCTATTTCATCACTTCACGTTCTACGGCTTCCTGCTCTGCTTCGCGGCCACCTGTGTCGGGACAATCTATCATTACGGCTTTGCCTGGTACGCGCCTTATCCGTTTTTCAGTCTGCCGGTAATCCTCGGCACCCTCGGCGGGATCGGACTATTAGTCGGCCCGGTCGGCCTTTACGTGCTGGCGCGCTTGCGCGCGCCGCACCTCACGGATCGGCCGCGGCTCGGCATGGACGAAGCGTTTACTGTCATGCTGTTCCTTACCAGCCTGACCGGGCTGTTGTTGCTGGGGTTGCGCGGCACCGCTTCGATGGGCATGTTGCTTGCCGTGCATCTCGGCTTCGTGCTCGGTCTTTTCCTCAGCCTGCCTTACGGAAAGTTCGTGCACGCGCTTTATCGCTTGCTGGCGCTGGTGAAATACGCCGCCGAGCGGCACCGGGCGAAGCTTGTGGAGTAGGCGGTCGTCCCAAACTCGGCGTCATGCCCGGGCTTGACCGGGCATCCATGATGAGCTTCGGCGAATGGTAGCGTTGCGTAGCGTATCGCTTCGTGTGCAGAGCGGCACCATGGATTGCCGGGTCAAGCCCGGCAATGACCGCGGAGAGGTTGTGTTACATCGCCGCGATAGTGCGCACTTCGATCAGCAACGCCTCCTGCACCAGCCGATCGATCATCAATAGCGTGTTGGGCGGATAAGCGCCGTTAGTGAACATCTGCGGAAATTCGCGCAATCGAAAGGCCATGAATTTCGGGATGTCCTGCGAGTGCACCAGATAGGTGGTGAACTCGACCACATTGGCCCAGCTTGCACCTACTGACTTCAGCGCCACGCCGATATTGGCGAAGGCCTGCCTGCATTGGGCGTCGAAATCCGCGCCGACGTTTCCCGCCTTATCGATGCCGACCTGGCCGGCGACGAACAATAACTCCGACGCCTTCACGCGCGTAATTTGCGAATACTGCCCCAGCGGCTTGCCGAGAGCTTCCGGATTGATCATCCTGATGTCGGTCATGGCGCTCCTTTTTGTCATTCCGGGGTACGCGTGGATGCGCGTGAACCCGGAATCCAGACATAGAATGCAGTGCCCGCATCTGGATTGCGGGCTTGCGGCCTAACGGCGGGCCCCGGAATGACAGATGGTGAAGACTAACCCACTTCCACCACCTCTTCCGGAAACTGATGCAGCCGGTCGCCGGGGCCGTTGCCGCCGATCAGGTAGTTATCGCATAGCCAATTCAGATAGCCGCCGTGGATGTAAGTCGGATGCACGACGATATTCATGTCTTTCGCGATGGTCCACGGTTCGTCATTGCGCACCAGCGGCCGCTCGACCAGATCATATCCTTGGCCGTGGCAATAAAGCCGCGCCTCGGTGGGACGGCCGTTCTGGCGCATGAAGGCGTTGAAGGCGTCCCAGATGTCCTTGCAGGGCGTGCCGGGCTTGAGGAGGTCCAGCGTGAACTTGCGGGAAGCTTTGCAAAACTCGAGTTCGTCCTTCATCGCTTGCGGCACCTTGGCGCCGACGACGCAAGAGCGGCCGAGTTCGGTGTACATGCCGCCGGGACCGTTGTCTTCGACCAGAAGCGCGATCTGGTCGCCTTCGCGGATCACCCGGTTCTGTAGATGGCGGTTGGCGAATTTCGAGGGGCTTCCGAGCGGCATCGAGGCGCAAAGATAGATTCCGTTCTCGCTACCGTGACACTGGCTGTACCATTGCGCGACCGCCGCGACCTCGGTGTCGCGCATGCCCGGCTTCACCGCCGCGAACGCGGCCTTCATCGCGCCGTCCTGCATGGCGGCGGTGCGCTTTATCAAGTCCATCTCTTCCGGGCTCTTGATGACCTTGATACGGTCGACCATGTCGCTGACGTCGATGAATGTCGCTTGTGGAAACGCGCGCTTCATATAGTCGAGCAACGCGTACGACATCTGGTAGGTGCCGACATAGCCGATGGTCGCCTTCGCGAAAGGCCTCAGCGCCGTGGCGGCGAGTTCAGGGTCATACTCCTTCGTATAATGGGCGGAAGCATAGCTCGGCGTGGTCAGGATGGCTTTGACGCCACGCCATTTCTGGTCCCCTTGCGCGGTGGTTTCGCCGCCGCCGAACGGGCCCTGGCAGACCACGGTCATTTCGTCCTCGCGCGGGAAGACCACCGTGTTGGGATAGCCATTGGTTGCCGGCATGTCGGTGAACCAGCGAACGTAGCCGCCCATATGATCGTTGTTGTTCTGCATCAGCAGAACGTCAATGTTCTGTGCGTCCATCGCGGCGCGTACGGCCTTCCAGCGGCGCTCCAGTTCGGCGGTGGAGATGGGCGTATTCAAGCGTTCCGATAATTCCATTATGTCATGCTCCCCAGGAAGCGGGCTTGCGCACGATGTTGATCATGCTTTTCCAGTCATTGTTGAAGTAGCAGCGCATGTTGTGCTCGATGGTCGGCATTGCGCGCTCCTCGTAGCCTTGCGAATAGCCGCCTTGATGCGGGAAAACCGTCAGGTTCTTGGTCGTCCAGAGCGGGCTTTCCGGCGGCAGTGGCTCTTGCGCATAAACGTCGAGGGCGGCCCCGGCGATCTCCCCGTTTTCGAGCGCTTCGACCAAAGCGGATTCGTCCACGATGCCGCCACGCGCGACGTTGACGAGATAAGCGCTTTTTTTCATGGCGCGGAGCAGGTCCTTGCCGACGATGTGACGGGTCTCGGCGCTCATCGGGATCAGCACCACCAGGAAATCGAGTTCGGCGGCGACTTTCAGTAATTCCGCGCGGTTGACCATGCGGTCGAAGCCGGGTGCCGCTCGTGGCGCGCCGGTGATGCCGACGACCGTCATGTTGAAAGCCTTGCACATCGGCGCGAGGTGCTCGGCGATCAGCCCCACGCCGAGGATTCCCACCGTCTTGCCGTCCAGCAGGCCGACGGGCCAGCGTTCCCACGCCCTGCGTTCTTGCGCCCGCGCGGTTGCCGGCATGTCGCGGGCCAGCGACAGCATATAGGCC
>DASTWX010000260.1:0-6983 GCA_035765795.1 Pseudolabrys sp.
CAACGAGCACACGGAGGCGATGCAGCGCGAAGGCATCAAGCCGATCGACCTTCTTGTGGTGAACCTCTATCCGTTTGAATCGACCGTCGCCAAGGGCGCGGACGAAGCGACCTGCATCGAGAACATCGACATCGGCGGGCCAGCGATGATCCGTGCCGCGGCCAAGAACCACCAGGACGTAACGGTGGTTGTCGAGCCGGAGGATTATGAAAAGGTGCTCGGCGAGTTGGCCGAACATGCCGGCATGACCTCTCTCGAGTTGCGCAGGGAGCTCGCGGCCAAGGCGTATGCGCGCACCGCCGCCTATGACTCGGCGATCTCCAACTGGTTCGCGGACGCGCTCAACGAAACCGCCCCCGACTATCGCGCCTTCGGCGGCAAGCTGATTCAACGTTTGCGTTACGGCGAGAACCCGCACCAGAACGCCGCGTTTTATCGCGGGCCAGCGACACGCTTCGGCGTCAGCACGGCGCGGCAAGTGCAGGGCAAGGAGCTCTCGTATAACAATATCAACGACACCGACGCGGCTTACGAATGCGTCGCCGAATTCGACGCTGCGCGAACGGCCGCCTGCGTTATCGTTAAACATGCTAACCCGTGTGGCGTCGCGGAAGGCGCGGACCTCGCCGACGCCTACCGCAAGGCACTGGCCTGCGACTCCACATCCGCTTTCGGCGGCATCGTCGCCCTGAACCGGCCGCTCGACGCCGACGCGGCGAAAGCGATCACGGAGATTTTCACCGAGGTGATCATCGCGCCGGACGCGAGCGCGGAAGCGATCGCCATCATTGCCGCGAAAAAAAACCTGCGGCTCCTGCTCGCCGGCGGCCTGCCCGATCCGCGTGAGCACGGCGTCACGGCGAAGACGGTCGCCGGGGGCTTGCTTGTGCAGTCGCGCGATGATGCCGTGATCGACGATATGCAACTGAAGACCGTAACCAAGCGCGCTCCGAGCGAGGCCGAATTGTCCGATCTGCGTTTTGCTTTCCGCGTCGCCAAGCACGTCAAATCGAATACCATCGTCTACGCCAAGAACAGCGCCACCGTCGGCATCGGCGCGGGGCAGATGAGCCGGGTCGACTCCGCGCACATTGCCGCCCGCAAAGCGGCGGATGCCACGCGCGAGTTGAAGCTTTCGGAGCCGCTGACGAAAGGTTCGGTCGTGGCGTCGGACGCCTTCTTTCCTTTCGCTGACGGCTTGCTGGTGGCTATCGAAGCCGGCGCCACAGCGGTGATCCAGCCCGGCGGCTCGGTGCGTGACGTAGAAGTCATCGCCGCCGCCGACGCCCACGACGTGGCGATGGTGTTCACCGGCGTGAGGCATTTTCGGCACTGACCCGTCACCCTGAGGCGCTCCGCCGAAGGCGGAGCCTCGAAGGGGCGACGGCCCGGGCTTGTCATCCTTCGAGGCTCGCGCGCGAAGAAGCGCGCTCGCACCTCAGGATGACGATTACTCCCTCGCCAAATCACCCAGCAAACTCGCCGCCACCGACAACTTCGACAGCGTCAGCCCCGAGCCTGCGATCTCATGGATGGCCGAGCGGATTCGCTCGACGTCCGCATTGCGCGGGCGCACCCACGCGTCCACTGCGCTCGCACCCGCCGCGCCGTTACCGAGCATGGCGGAGGTGAGCCGGCGCTCGGCGTCGCCGATCGAATCGAGTGCCCGGTCGAGCGCGAGGCGATCGAAATAGTCCGAGACCACGATTCCGCCGGCGGCGTCAGTCACGCGATCGAGCTGGAAGAAGGATTCGGCGGCGAAATATGTCGCCGCCACTTCACCGACCGGCTTATCGGCGCGGTCGGCGACCAGCACAATGTCCGGCGCCGGCCTGAGCGCGCCCAGATCGGCGATGCGGCGGGCCAGCAGTTCCGGGACGCCGGCCTTTTCGAGCGCCATGGCGCGAGCATGGCGGCCAGCGGCCGCGCGCCTCGGCAATGCAGTGGAGAGCGCGGCTGCCACCTGCGTGATGCCATCGCGATAATGTCCGATAATGGCATCAAGACCGCGGCTGAAATCGACGTTTCGCAGAAACCAGACCAGTCGATCGAGCAGCAGATCCTGCACAGCGGCGTAAAGTGCAAGCTGCGTTTCACCACTGAGCTTGTTGTCAAGCTCATCGATCTCGCTATTGAGCTCGATCAGGCCGTAGCTGTTGCGCACGGCCGCGAAAGCGGCGGCAATGGAAGCTGCCGACGCGCCTGTCTGGTCGGCGATGCGCACGATCAGCGTGGCGCCGCCGCGATTTACCATCGAGTTGGTGAGCTGCGTTGCGATGATCTCCCGCCGCAGCCGATGCGCTTGCAACGCGTCAGGGAAGCGCTCCGACATCTCCTTTGGAAAGTAGCGGGTCAATTCGCGCCCGAGATAAGGATCGTCGGGCACCTCGCTATCGAGGAGTTCGCTATAGAGCGAGAGCTTGGCGTAGGCGAGCAGCACGGCGAGCTCCGGCCGGGTCAGCGCCTGTCCGCGCTTCCGCCGCTCGGCGATGGCGATCTCATCCGGCAGGAATTCGACCGTTCGGTCGAGCTTTCCGTGCATCTCCAACGTCTGCATCAGCCGCTGCTGGAAGCCAAGGTCCTCCAGCCCGCGGCGTTGAGCCAACGAAAGCGCCAGCGTCTGCTGATAATTGTTCCGTAGCACCAGCCGCGCCACTTCACCGGTCATCTCGGCCAGCAGCGCATCGCGTGCGTCGCGCGCAAGCGCACCCGAGCGGATCAGCGGACTGAGTGCGACCTTGATGTTGACCTCGACGTCGGACGTATTGACGCCGGCGGAGTTGTCGATCGCGTCGGTGTTGAGGCGAATGCCCGCAAGCGCCGCCTCCACGCGCCCACGTTGAGACATGCCGAGATTGGCGCCCTCGCCGATCACCTTGCAACGCAGCGCAGCGCCGGTGACGCGGAGCGCGTCATTGGCGCGGTCGCCGACGGCCGCGTCGCTCTCGTCCGATGCACGCACATAAGTGCCTATCCCGCCGAAGAACAGGAGATCGACGGGGGCGGCCAGAATCGCTTTCATCAGCTCCTGCGGCGTCACGCTCTCGCCAACGCCGAACAAGGCGCGGGCCTCCGCGCTCAACTGGATTTCCTTCGATCGGCGCGAATAGACACCGCCCCCTTGCGAGATCAGCGATTTGTCATAGTTCTGCCAACTCGATCGCGGCAGGTCGAACAGCCGCTTGCGCTCGATGAAGCTCTTCTCCGGATCGGGGTTGGGATCGATGAAGATGTCGCGGTGGTCGAAGGCGGCAAGAAGCTTGGCCGTCCTCTCGCGCAGCAGGCCGTTGCCGAATACATCGCCCGACATATCGCCGACGCCGACGACGGTGAATGGCGTCCGGTGGATGTCGACATCCATCTCGCGGAAATGCCGCTTGACCGATTCCCAGGCGCCGCGCGCGGTGATGCCCATCGCCTTATGGTCGTAGCCCGCCGAGCCGCCGGAGGCGAAAGCATCTCCGAGCCAATAATCGTGCGCGATGGCGATCTCGTTGGCGATATCGGAGAAGGTGGCGGTGCCCTTGTCGGCGGCGACGACGAGGTATGGATCGTCGCCGTCGTAGCGGATCACCTCCACCGGCGGAATGATCGCGCCATCCGGTCCGAGATTGTCGGTGATGTCGAGAAGCGTCGAGATGAACAGCCGGTAGCTGGCTATGCCTTCCGCCTGCACCACGTCGCGGCTGGCGCCCTTGGGCATCAGCTTGGGCACGAAGCCGCCTTTGGCGCCGACCGGCACAATGACCGCGTTCTTCACCTGCTGCGCCTTGACCAGACCGAGAATTTCAGTGCGGAAATCCTGCGGCCGGTCGGACCAGCGGATGCCGCCGCGCGCCACCTTGCCGAAACGCAAATGCACGCCTTCGACTCGCGGCGAATAGACGAAGATTTCGTAAAGCGGATGGGGGCGCGGCAAACCCGTCAGCTCACCGCTCGCGAACTTGACGGCGATGAGCGGCTTGGGTTCGCCGTCGGCGTCGCGTTGGTAATAATTGGTGCGCAAGGCGGACTGCACCGCGTTGAGAAAGTGCCGCAGGATGCGGTCTTCATCGAGGCTGTCGACTTGTTCCAATGCCTCCTCGATACGGGCGACGATCTCCTTTTGAATCGCCTCGCGGTCGACCTCCTCCGGCGTCATCCCGGGACCGCCCCGGAATGACGACGGAGATGGATCGAACCGCGCGTGAAACAGCGCGACGATATTCGTCGCAATGCCCGCGTGCTTCACCAGCGTCGTCCACATGTAGTCTTGCGAGTAAGGCACCCGGATCTGGCGCAGGAAGCGGGACAGTGTGCGGATCAGTGCCACGTCGCGCCACATCAGCCCGCCGGTCAGCGTCAAGGCGTTATAGCCGTCGCTCTCGGCGGCGCCGCGCATAACCATGAGGAACGTGGCTTCCAGGGGGCCTTTGATGGCTTGAAGACTGATGGGCTCCCCGTCCGCCCGTTCGAGCAGCATGTCGTGAAACCAGACCTCGGTATGGCCTTCCGGTGTAATGTGGTACGTTCGCTCGTCCACGACCTTGAAGCCCATATTTTCCAGGACCGGCACGCGCTCCGACAGCGGCAGCGGCCGATCGAGGCTCCAGACCTTAAGTCCCGCCGTGCGCTGCTCTTCCTCGATGCGGTGGTGGAAATCGGCGGCTAGCGGATGCGCGGCGGTCAATCCCTCGATGACGCGGATATCGCCGGCGGCGACCGCCGGCGCATAGGCCTCATGGTAACCTCCGGAAAAGGCCGTTCGATAACGGCGATAGAGATCGCGCGCAACATCCGGCGCGTGTCCGAGCGCCAGCGCCTCGGAAAGATTGTCGGGCCAGGTGCGGATGATCGCTGCGATGTCACGCTCCAGCCGCGTGCGTTCGACTTCCGTCACCGGCCCGGGCGAGCGGCCGATGATAAAGTGCACGCGCACCAGCGGCCCTTCGGGAAAAAACGGGTAGTACGCCGACACGCGTCCGATATAGGCGCTGGCGAGGCAATCCCCGATCATGGCGCGAACGGCGCTGTCGTAGCGCTCGCGCGGCACGAAGACCATCACCGAGACGAAGCGGTCGAAGCGGTCACGCCGCGCCAATACCCGCACGCGCGGATGCTCGCCAAGCTGCATCATCGCCAGCACGAATCGATAGAGCGTATCGTCGTCGACCTGGAAGAGCTCGTCGCGCGGATAATGCTCGAGCACGTTGGCGAGAGCCTTGCCCGAATGGCTGTTCGCTGGGAAACCCGCGCGTTGCTCCACCGCCGCGATCTTGCGCCGCAGGTAAGGAATGCCGTGCGCCGAGCGGGTATAGGCGCTGGAGGTGAACAGGCCGACGAAACGCTGCTCGCCGAGCAGATTGCCCGACGCATCGAAATGCTTGACTCCGATATAGTCGAGATAGACCCGCCGATGCACCCGGGCATGAATATTCGCCTTGGCCACGATCAAGAGCCGCGGCTCCTTGAGGAAAGCCATGATCTCGGGTGTGTATTCGAGATGCTCGTCCCCGCGCTTGAGCACCCGCAAGTCGCGAGCGCGCAT
Source organism: Pseudolabrys sp. (assembly GCA_035765795.1). GTDB lineage: Bacteria > Pseudomonadota > Alphaproteobacteria > Rhizobiales > Xanthobacteraceae > Pseudolabrys. Next base: position 5,528 of record DASTWX010000260.1, read on the forward strand.
GATACCGAGCGCGCTGTCGTGGTCGGGCACAAGTTCCTGACCGTCAAAAACGTAATTACGCACACCGAGGAACGTGAAATTGTCGGCCGCCAGCCATTGCAGAAACTGAATAGCCTCGGCGATTTCGTCGACCGGCAGCGGCGGCGGATTGGTCTTGAGATCGGCGACAATGCTGTTGATGCGGTCGAGCATCGGCCGCCAGTCCTGCACCGCCTGCCGCACCTCACCGAGCACGTTTTTCAGTTCGGAAACGAGCACGGCACAGAGCTCCGCATCGGCGCTCGGCTCGACATGCACATGGATGAAGCTCTCGCGGGCGGCGTCTGCCGCGTCGGCGCTGCCTACCGCGGTCAGCCGGCTGCCCTCGCGGCGCACGCCCAGCACCGGATGCGCGACCAGCCGCACCTCGAGCTTGTGCTCGGCTAATTCGCCCATGACCGAATCGAGCAAGAACGGCATGTCGTCATTGGCGATTTCCAAGACGGTGACTGCCCGATGCGTGGAGCCGCCGAGCATGAGCGTCTCGCAACGCAGCTTGGGCTCGCCCGGTGTCCGCTCGCTGAGCAAGTCGTAAGCGCGTTCGCCAAACAAGGCGAGGTCGTTTGCCGCGTAGCGCATCACGTCCTCGGGCACCGCGCGCGCGTAAAGCTGGGCGACGAAGCTCGCCGGGATGTCCGAGCGGCGGCGGTGCAGGATGGCGCCGGCCTCTTGCAGGCGGGGCTGGGCAAGACCGTCTTCCTCTCCGGCGGGAAGTTCGGGAGCCGTATCGGAGACCATGGCATCCTCGTGCATCGTTTGAGAATCAGCGGCGGCCGGAATGTTCACTTTCCGCCCGCGTTCGTCGAGAGCCCACCCGTGACAGCTCGTCATAGCCCAGGAGGGTCTGACGTTGTAGGCTGCCCGATAGATAGGAACAGAACACGGGGCGCGAAACGCCATGGCCAAATCCGCCGTCAAGACCACCCGCAAGGCTGCGAAAACAGGCAGAGTGTCACCAGCCACAGCATCGTCATTCGGGGGCGCGAGCCAACGGGTCCGCGCGGAGCGCGGCCCGATGACAGGCTCCGCGAGCGAACCCGGAATCCAGAAAAACTTTCGGAAGGCTCCTCTGGATTCCGGGACCGCGCGTTCCGCGCGTCCCGGAATGACTCGCGATGATCAGCCGGTGATTGCGCTCGATTTGCCGCCCGCGGAGCTATCGCCGGCGATGAAAGCCTATTTCGAAAAATGCCAGGAGAAGCTCGGCTTCGTGCCGAACGTGCTGCTGGCCTACGCCTTCGACATGGCGAAGCTTGAAAGCTTCGTTGCCATGTACAACGACCTGATGCTGGCGCCGAGCGGCCTTTCCAAGCTCGAGCGCGAGATGATCGCGGTGGCGGTATCCTCGCTGAACCGCTGCTACTACTGCCTGACCGCCCATGGCGCCGCAGTCCGGCAGTATTCGGGGAATCCGCTG
>DASTWX010000261.1:0-16697 GCA_035765795.1 Pseudolabrys sp.
TCGACATTAGGCACGATGCCGATGCCGACCAGCACGAGATCGGCCGCAATGCTGCGGCCATCGGCAAGCGTGACGCCGGCGACCTGCCCGCTCTTTCCGTCGATGGACCGCAGGCATGCATTCAGATGCAGTTCGCTGCCCCATTGCCGATGCGCTGCGGCATAAAAATCGGAGAGCGGCTGCGACACGGCGCGGCTCATCACCCGCGGCAGCGCCTCCACGATATGCACCGTTTTGCCGTACTTGCTGGCGACCGCCGCCAGCTCGAGCCCGATGAATCCGGCGCCGATCACCACGATTGTCCGCGCAACATCGAGACGCGCGTGGATGTCGTCGGAATCCGCCAGCGTGCGCAGATAGAGCACGCTATCGAGCTCGGCGCCATCGACCGGCAGCAAACGATTACGGGCGCCAATCGCCAACACGAGGTGATCGTAGCCGAGCGAGGAGCCGGAAGCGAGATGCAGCCGCGCATTGACGCGGTCGATCGAGGTAGCGGAATCGCCCATCAAGAGGTCGATGTTGCGGGTCTCGTAGAAAGATGCGGGCCGCAGTTGCAGCCGGTCGCCGCTCATTTCACCCAGCAGATAAGCTTTCGAGAGCGGTGGGCGCTGATATGGCAAGGCCGGCTCGTCGCCGACGATCGTGATCGGCGCCTCGTAGCCATGCTCGCGCAGCGAGGCGGCGGCCTGGTAGCCACCCTGCCCGGCGCCCACAATGACGATCCCATTCGACGGCATCGGCCCGCGTCCCCCAAACGACGTTCGTACGAACAGCAAGAAATCCAATCAGCGTACAGATAGCACAATCGCGCGCGACGCTTCACGACCGGTCGCCTTGATCGTCGCGATGGGCGGACATCAGCGTGCTCTCGACCCAACCCAACCCGAACAGCACCAGCAGTGTCAGCACCACGCCGGTCGTCACCACGACCCAATCCGCGAGCGCGCACGAGATGCCCAGCGCGGCGGCGATCCACACCGTCGCTGCCGTCGTCAGCCCTCGCACAGTGGCGGTTTGCCGGTCGTGCAGCACCACGCCTGCGCCAATAAACCCGATGCCGGTCAACACGCCCTGAATCACACCTTGCACCACGCGCGACAGCGCATCGGGATACTCGGAGAGGCTGCCGAAATGGATGGCCGTGGTGCTGGCGATCGCCGCGCCGAGCGCTACCAGGGCCAAGGTGCGCATGCCGAGCGGCTTGCCCCTCAGTTCACGATTGAATCCGATGGCGATGCCGACCAGAGTCGCTATGCAGAGCCGCAAAATCTCGTCGATTTCGACAGCGCTCATGCGCTTTTGCCCCATCTCGCGTGAGCCCGCTGGAGAGAAGTCAACGTAAGAGTTCCGGATTTTGTTCCGCTGTCACCGCGACGAGGGGTGGATTGAATGTTTTCGCCTGCGGCTATAAACCGCTGGCTTGCCGTCTTATAATTTCTTGACCTCAGGCAAGTTGGAAGGAACGCCCCATGAGATTGATTCCCGCCCTCGGCGCCGCGCTGCTGTTAAGCGTCTCGGCCGCCATTCCCGCTTCGGCGCAGCAGCTGACGGTCCGTTTCGCCTGGTACATGCCGCCGCATACGGCGACCGCCAACCAGGGCGAGGCCATCGCCAAGAACATCGAAAGGCTGAGCAACGGCCAAATCAAGGTCGAGACCTATCCGTCCGGCTCGCTGCTCAAGGAGTTCGGCATGGCGCAAGGCATCGCCAATAACACGGTGAACATGGGCATCATGGCGATCCACTGGTGGGCCAACCAGGAGCCGGCGCTCGAATTCGACACGATTCCGTTTCTGTTGTCGGAGCCAAAGGAGCTACTCCCGGCGCTGCACGGACAGATCGGCCAAGACATCAACCAAATCCTCAACAAGCATAACGTCGAGGTGGCCGGCTGGGGCTTCTACGGCTACGCCGAGAGCTACATCAACACGAAGCATCCGATCAAAGTCCCGACCGACCTGAAGGGGCTGAAAATGCGGTCGGAAGGCAAGCTCAACGCCCACTTCCTCAAAGCCGAAGGGGCGGTCCCGGTGGCGATCGATTCCGCCGAAGTGTATACCGCGCTCCAGCGCGGCACGCTCGACGGCGCGGTCTCCGGGCTTTCATCGATCGTCGGCCGCAAGTGGTACGAGGTCGGCAAATACATCACCGCGATCCACTACGTGCCGCTGATCTACCCGACGATGGTAAACGCGAAATGGTGGCATGGCCTCACTGACAAGCAGCGCTCGATCATCGAGAAAGCGATCCAGGAAGGGGAGCAAAGCAACCTCGTCGATATCGAGAAGCTGTTTAAAGAGGAGATCGACACCGCCAAAAAGCAAGGCGACCAAGTCTACCAACCTTCGGAGGCCGAGCTGAAGAAATGGAAGGCGGCGACCGAAGAAATGGCCAAGAAGGAATACCTGCAACAGGCGGGCAAAACCGGTCAGAAGATTCTCGACGACCTGGCCAAAGCCGCTCCTTCCAAGCAGGGCTGATCCCATGCACGATGATTCCGGGCAACAGCGGCCGTCCGGCGGTTACACAGGCGCCGCGGCGACCGGGGGCGACGCCGTCGCGCGCCTCGTGGACGGGATGGGCCACTTGGCCTCGGCCGTCCTGGTGCTGCTGGCGCTCGGAATCATCATCGGCGTAGTCCTGCGTTGGATGCGCATCGATAATTCTTGGACCTACGACTTCGACCTCTTCACCCTGGTCTGGTCGGCCTTTGCGGGCGCTGCCTATACCTCATTGCGAGGCCGGCACGTCACCGCGGGCATTGCGATCGAGAACATTATCGGCCGCGGTACGCTGCTCGCCATTGTCCGCTTCGTCATAATTGTCGGTTTTCTGATTCTGCTGACGGTTTCGGGCGTCTGGGACACCTTCTCGAGTTGGCAGACGCATGAAACGACCTTCGATGTCGAGCAATGGCCGATGTGGATCGCCAAGGCCTCGCTGCCTGTCGGTATCGGGTTCTGGGCCCTAGCCGAGCTCGCCAAGTTTCTTCGGCAGCTAGGCGGCGTACCGGTGCAAGAAGGTGAACTCCTGCTCGACGAATAGCCGTCCCCGGCAGTCCGCCTGGGTTATCCCGCCATCAGGCTGGGGAGAAACAGGGCGATCTTCGGGAAGATCATTACCAGGGCAAGCCCCACAAGGCCCATGAAGGCGTAAGGCAGCGAGCCTTCCAGCACTTCGCGGATCGTATAGTCGGACCGCAGCGACTGAACGACGAAAAGATTCATGCCGACCGGCGGCGTGACCGCGCCGATCTCCATGTTGATCACCAGGATGACGCCGAACCACACCAGATCGATGTGCAGCGCTTCAAGGCCGGGCAGCAAAATCGGCACGGTCACCAGGATCGCCGCCGCCGCGTCCATGAACATCCCAAGAATTAGATAAAGCCCATTGACGGCGATGAGGAATTGCCACGGCGCCAAGTTGAGGCCATCGAGCCAATTGGCCAAGTCCTGCGGCACGCGCAGCAGCGAAAGCGTATTGCCGAAGACGCCGGCCCCGGCGATCAACATCAGGATCATCGCGCTGGTCACTAAGCTGTCGCGTACAGCCCGCCAGAACAGCGGGAAGGTCAACGTGCGCTTGAACAGCGCCGTGAAGATGAAAGCGTATGCGACGCCGACCGCCGCAGCTTCCGTCGGAGTGAAAAACCCCAGATAGATTCCGCCCAGCACGATGACGATCATCGCGATACTGCCGAACATCGACAGCGTGAGCGGGATCTTGCGTTCGGTGCTAACGGGATTTGCGATACCGAGCCGGATCTGACGCATCGCCGCAAAAACGGAATATGCGGAAAACAGCCCCGCCAGCATAAGGCCCGGCAAAAACCCGGCCATGAACAGCTTGCCGATCGAGGCATTGGTGACCAGCGAATAGAGAATGAAGGAGATGCTGGGCGGAATCAGAATGCCGAGCGTGCCGGCCACCGCCACGGAGCCGGCCGTCATCTTGCGGGTATAGCCGCGGCGCAGCATTTCCGGGATGCTGATGGAGCCGATCGTCGCGGCGGTTGCGGTCGAGGAGCCGGAGATGGCCGCGAAGACTGCGCAGGCGGCGATGGCCGCCACCGCCAACCCGCCGGGCAGCCGCCCGACCATCCGCTGGGCGAAATCGAACAGGTCGCGGCCAGCCTGCCCTTTGAGCATGATCTGGCCCATTAAAATGTAGAGGGGAATTGCGGCGATCACAAAGGAATTCAAATCGCTGAACGCCCGCTGGGCGAGAGCCGATAGCCCAGGCTCGAAACCGATCGTCAGCATGTAGCCGATCATGCCGCTGATCAGGAGCGTCACCGCGATCGGAATGCCGAGAATGAGGAGCGCAAAAAGCGTGATGATCGTAATCAGAAAAATCATACAAGTGCCCGTCGCTGGGGCAGGCGGGCGAAGCCCCCTGGCGCCGCGACCATAGCCGGATGAATCGGTCCCGTCATCCACGAGAAAGGCTGGAGATTGGCAAGGAGGCTAGACCCTCCACCGCCGCGTAGGATAAAGAGTCCGGGCTTTCCGGAACATCGCGCCGAGCCAGCAATTTATAGACCGGAACAGCACCGCAGGGGTTCAGTGGACCGATCAGTCATTGCCCTTTCCCGTGATCGAGTCCCTGCCCAAGAGGGTCTTAGCTGGGCGACGTTACGGCCGAGGCGGAGCGTTCTGGTTTTCACGGTGATCGCGGCATTGTCCGCTGGATCGGGCGCCGAGGCGCAGCAAGCGCGCCCGGGCACACCCTTGCCGGCGGTCGTCTACATCACGGTCAACCGGCAGGAACTCAATCAAAGCAGCGAATTCATCGGCCACGTACAGGCGATCCAGACGGTGGACGTCCGCACGCAGGCGTCCGGCTATCTCAAGCAGGTCGCCTTCAAAGGCGGCCAGGACGTCAAACAAGGGCAACTGCTTTATGTGATCGAGCCGGCGCCCTATGAGGCCGCGGTCGCTGCCGCCAGGGCGCAACTGGCGAGCGCGCAGGCTACGCTCAAGCAAAACCAACAGAATCTGGCGCGCCAGCGACAGCTCTATCAGCGCGGTACCGCCGCTGAAACGACGTTCGAGCAGGCGGTAGCGCAAGCCGAAGTCGCTCAGGCCAATGTCACGGCAGCACAGGCGCAACTGAAGACGGCCGAGATCAATCTCGGCTACACGCGTATCACATCGCCTATCGATGGCCGCGCCGGCGCAACCGCTGTGACAGCCGGCAACCTGGTCGGACCCACTACCGGAACGCTGACGACCATCGTCCAACTCGATCCTATCCGCGTCGTGTTCTCGGTCAACGAGCGAGCGCTGGTCGCGTATAAGCAGAAACATCCGCAGGCAAGCCAAGAGGAAATCAACGCGCGCTTCATTCCCAAGCTGCGCCTGCCGGACGGCTCGATGTATAGCGAGAGAGGCCATGTCGCCTTCGTGAACAACCAAGTCGACCCGGCGACCGGCACGATTCCTGTCTACGCCGACTTTCCCAATCCCAAGCGGCTGCTGTTGCCGGGCATGCTCGTAACGGCGGTGATCAGCCCGGAAAATCCGGCGCGCGGCTTCCTATTGCCCGCCGGAGCGGTGCAACAGGATCGTCAAGGCACGTATGTGCTGGTTGTCGGCGCCGGCGACAAAGTGGAGCGGCGGGGTATCAAGACCGGGCCCCAAATCGAGCAGGACGTGTCGGTCATCTCCGGGCTGAATAACGGTGACCACGTAATCGTGCAGGGTGCACAGAAGGTGCATCCGGGTCAGGTCGTGAAGCCGGTGCCCGAAAGCGCCGCACCGACCGGCCCCGCTGCTCCGCCCACGCCGGCGACGCCTGCAACTGCTCCCTCCGCCGCGCCTGCTGCGCCGGCTGCATCGAAGGCGCAATAGATGTCCCACCCGCATCTCCGCCTACTCCGCTCGTTCCCGCGCAAGCGGGAATCCAGTGCAGTATGTTCGACCTCGAATACATCGCACCGGGTCCCCGCTTCCCCCCTTCGCGCTCCGCGCTTCGGCGGCCTGAGGCTTCTGCCCGTCGAAGCCACTTGGCGAAGACGGGCCGCGGGGACGAACGGTTGAGTGCAGACCGTCGGCGATGTTCTCCGATTTCTTCATCCGGCGCCCGAACTTCTCGATCGTCGTTTCGATCGTCATCGTGCTGGCCGGTTTGATCTCGCTGACCGTGATACCGGTCTCGCAATACCCGAAGATTACCCCGCCGGTGGTGCAGGTGCGGGCGACCTACCCTGGCGCCGATGCCGAGGTCGTGGCTAACAGTGTGGCCGCACCGATCGAGGCGCAGGTCAACGGCGCCAAAAACATGATGTACATGTCCTCGACCAGCACCAACGGGTCCTATTCGCTCAGCGTCACTTTCCAGATCGGCACCGACCCCGACCTCGCCGCGGTGGACGTGCAGAACCGGGTCGCGCAAGCCCAGCCGCTTTTGCCGACGCCGGTCGTGCAACAAGGCATCGTCGTACGCCAAAGCTCAACGAGCATGCTGATGGCGGTCAACCTCTACTCGCCCAACGGCACCTACGATCCGATCTTCATTAATAACTACGCCAGCATCAACGTCCGCGACGCGCTTGCGCGCATTCCCGGCGTGGGCGACGCTACCGTTTTAGGCGCGCTCGACTACAGCATGCGAATTTGGATGAATCCTACCCGCATGAACCAACTGGGGATCACCGCTCAAGACATCATCGGCGCAATCCAGCAGCAGAACGTGCAGGCATCCGCCGGCGTGATCGGCGGCGCGCCAGTGGGACCGAACCAGCAGCAGCAACTCACCATCGTAGCGCACGGCCAACTGCAAACGCCGGCGGAATTCGGCAACATCGTGCTGCGGACCAATCCAAACGGCGCGGTGGTGCGAATCCGCGATGTCGCAACCGTCGAGCTCGGCGCACAATCCTATAGCGCGGAGGCGCGGCTCGATGGCCGGCCTTCCGCAACCATCATCATTTATCAGGCTCCCGACGCCAACGCGCTGTCGGTCAGCAGCGCGGTTCAGGCCGAGCTACAAGAGTTATCGAAGCGATTTCCGAACGACATCAAATACACGGTGGTGTTCGATACGACCAAGTTCGTGACCGCCACCGTGGAAGAGATCGCGATCACGCTCGGCATCACCTTCATCCTGGTGGTGCTGGTGACCTATATCTTCCTGCAAGACCTCCGCGCCACGTTGATTCCGACGCTCACGGTGCCGGTCTCGCTCATCGGCGTATTCGCGATCCTCTACATCTCAGGCTACAGCGCCAATACGATAACCCTGTTCGCGCTGATATTGGCGATCGGCCTTGTGGTCGACGACGCGATCGTGGTGGTGGAGAACGTTCAGCGTCTGCTCGAAGAGAACCCGGCCCTCTCGGCGGCAGAGGCCGCGCGAGCTTCGATGCGACAGGTGACGGGGCCGATCGTCGCCACGACCCTGGTGCTCGGCGCGGTTTTCGTTCCGGTAGCCTTCCTCGGGGGGATCACCGGGCAACTGTATCGGCAATTTGCCGTGACGCTCACCGTTTCCATATTATTGTCGGCGATCAATGCGCTGACACTGAGCCCGGCGCTCGCCAGTCTGCTGCTGCGACCGCCGCGGCCCCGTATCGCACCGCTGCGCTGGTTCTCCATGGCGCTCGACCGTACGCGAAACGGCTACGTCCGTGTAGCCGGCTGGCTCGGCGCACACGTTCTCCTGATCATCGTTATTTTCGCAGTGATCGGCGCCGGCCTTTACGGCATGTTCCGGCTGCTGCCGACGGCCTTCCTGCCCAGCGAGGATCAGGGCTATTTCCTGGTCAATGTGCAGCTTCCCGACGCGGCGGCGTTTCCGCGCACCCAACGCGTGGTCAACGATATCGAGAAGCGACTGGAGGACACGCCCGGCGTCGCCCACGTTATCAGCGTTGCTGGCTACAGCCTGCTTTCGGGTGCGGGCTCCAACGTCGGGCTCTTGATCCCGGTACTCGATCCCTGGAGCGAGCGCGGCCCCAGTGAAACGGTTGACGCCTTGATCCGGCGTTTAATGCCGCAATTCACCGCCGATCCGCGAGCGAGCATCGCCGCGTTCAACCCACCGCCCATCCCCGGTATCGGCAGCACCGGAGGCTTTGAATTCCAGTTGCAGGCAATTGCCGGACAGACCCCGCAGCAACTGGCGGCGACCATGCGGGGCCTGCTGGTCGCCGCCAACCAAGATCAACGCCTGTCCAGAGTCTTCAGCACCTATACCGCTTCGGTGCCGCAAATCCTGGCCAAGATCGACCGCACGCAGATCGCTTTGTTCGGCGTATCGCCGGCCGACATCTTCGCCACCATGCAGGCGCATCTCGGCTCCCGCTTCGTCAATAATTTCAATTTGTACAGCCGCGTCTTCCAAGTGCAGGTGCAGGACGAAGCGACAGCGCGCAATCAGATCGGCGATATTCAGAAACTCTATGTCCGCAGCAGCAAAGGCCAAATGGTGCCCCTGCAGAGTTTGGTGCAACTATCGACGATCTTGGGGCCATCGTCGATCACCCGCTACAATCAATTTCCGTCGGTGAGTGTCAACGGCAACGCGGCCCCGGGCCGTAGTTCCGGTGAAGCCTTGCAAGCCATGGGCGAGGTCGCGGCCAAGGCGCTGCCGCAAGGCTATACTTATTCCTGGTCAGGCATCTCATTACAGCAGATTGCGTCCGCCGGTCAGGCGCCGTGGGTGTTCGCACTGGCCATCCTGTTCTCCTATCTGTTCCTGGTGGCGCAATACGAGAGCTGGATGATCCCGCTTGCTGTGCTCGTCTCGGTCACGGTGGCCGGACTAGGAGCCTTGGGAGGGCTGTGGGCCGCAGGACTAGATAACGACATCTACGCGCAAATCGGATTGGTACTGCTGATCGGATTGGCCGCCAAAAACGCCATCCTGATCGTCGAATTCGCCAAAGAGCAGCGCGAAGCCGGTCTTTCGCTGCTCGAAGCGGCCATGGCCGGCGCGCGCCTGCGTTTTCGCGCCGTGCTGATGACCGCCTTCGCCTTCATCCTCGGCATGGTGCCGCTGGTGGTGGCGACCGGCGCCGGCGCGGCGAGCCGCCGCGCGATCGGCACCACTGTGTTCGCCGGCATGCTGGCCGCCACCGTCATCGGCATCATTCTCATTCCCGGCCTGTTCGTTCTGTTCGAAGGCTTGAGCGAGCGCTTTCGCCGAAGGCCGCGCGGAACCAACTGAGCAGAGAGACATTCTGCTCGTGCCATGGCCAATCATCAGCTCCAGCCGGTTCCCCGCGCAGTTTCGACACTGTTGCGCACCCTCGATCTTCACATCGTCAGACCCGAGGACTTGAGTATCCGACGCCGCCGCAACGGCCATGGGTTCGTCTATTCCCGGCTCAACGGCCAGATTCTGCGAGACAAGGCCACAATCAGACGGCTGAAGCGGCTCGCCGTTCCTCCCGCCTACCAAGACGTTTTCCTTTCCGCCGATCCACGCGCGCATTTGCAGGCGATCGGCCGCGATAGCGCCGGCCGCACGCAGTATCGCTATCATCCCGATTGGGATCAGGTACGAGAATATCGTAAGGCACGCCGGTTACAGCGGCTCGCACACTTGTTGCCAAAGATCAGGAGCCGGATTACGCGGCTGTTGCGCAGCCGCGACTTGAGCCGAGAGTTTGCGCTGGCCGCGGTTATCGAGTTGGTCGCGTGCACTGCGATGCGTCCCGGCAGCGAAAGCTATGCGCGTGACCACGGCACTCGCGGGGCGACGACACTGCTCAAGTCCGACGTCACGATCAGGGGAGACACCGTTACCCTGCACTTCCGCGGCAAACGCGGGCAGATCGTAGACAAGCAGGTGAACTCGCGCCGATTGGCCCGGGTGCTCAGACGGCTCGCCGCCCTGCCGGGTCGACGCCTGTTTCAGTATCCATCGGTCGATGGCAACGGCGTCTGCCTCGTACGCCGTGAAGACGTGAACGCGCTGTTGCGCAGCGTAACAGGCAAACCGATTACGCTGAAGGATTTCCGCACGATGATTGCCTGTTCGCATGCCCTCTCGGAGCTTGCGTCCGTGGAGCCAAAGAAAAGCGAACGCGGGCGCCGCCGTCAGGTATTGAAAACCTTGCGTAGCGTGGCGCAGGAACTGGCCAACACACCGGCCGTGTGCCGCAAAAGCTATGTGCACGCCGCGGTGGTCGAAGCGTTCGAGAGCGGCGCGCTGCGACGTATGGCCGAGAAATCCGGCCCTCCGCATTCCCCGGCAGGCAGCGAACGTATGCTCGCGCAGGTGCTTGAGCGCATTACGGGCTAATCCGCGCTCGATTTGTCAACGCGCTCCTCCCGCGAGAGGAGCCGCGGAACGGCGCCGGCGGTGGCGCCGTAGAGCACAACCGAGATCAACACCACCAGCCCGACCACGCTGGTCAGCGTACCGGCGTCCGCAGCGGCGAGCTTGGGACCGACGAATGAAACGTAAAACAGCGACGCGATGCCCCGGATGCCGAGGTAACCGATCGCCGCGCGTGTGCGGCGGTCGGCCTGCGAGCCAATAAAGCCGATCGCAACCGCGATCGGCCTGATCACCAGCAGTACGAGGATAGCAAAGACGACCTCGGCGACGCCGATTTGGTCGAACAGCCCCCGCACGAAGGACACTCCGAGCAGAGCCAGAACGCCGACCATTGCCACGCGTTCGAATTGCCCGGCCGCATGGTTGAGCCGGCGGCTGTACTCATACGTCTCCGCAAAATAACGGATCGAGGCCGCTTCGCAGAACACCGCAGCAAAGCCATTGCAATGGATGGCCGAAGCGATCCCGTAGGCGAGGAAGGCGAGCCCCACCGATACCAATCCACTGTTGGTGGCCGAGAGGCGCAGACGTTCCGGCAACAGGTCGTTGATGCGAACGAGGAGCCAACCGAGCGCAATGCCGAGCCCTACGCCGCCTACGACGTTCCATACCAGATCGATTGCAAGCCAATGCCAGACGTCGAGCCCACCTTTGCCTACAAGACCGAGGCCGAGCAGGACGAACGGGAAAGCGATGCCATCATTCAGACCAGCTTCGGAGGTGAGCGCGAACTTGGTCTCGCCCTCTTCACCTACTCCCGGCGGACCGGCACCGACGCTCGCAGCGAGTACGGGATCGGTCGACGCAAGGATGGCGCCGAGCAGAACCGCCATACCGGCGGAGATACCAAGCAACGCGTAACCAATCGCGGCGATCCCGCCGATCGACAGCAGCAGGACCGTCACCAACAACCGCCAAGTGCTCCCCCACGCAAAAAAAGAAAATCGGCGATCCAATTTCAGCCCAGCGCCGAGCACGGAGATCAGTACAGCAAATTCACTGAGATACAGCATGAGCGAGCTGTTCTCGCGATAAGGATCGCCAATGTTTCCCCAGACGGCAAGCAGAGCGCCAATCCCGAGCGCGATCATCGGCATCGACAGCGGCTTGCGGTCGACAAACAGCGGCATCCAGGCCGCCACAATCACCAACACGCCGATTATGAGATAGACAGCCGGTTCGCCCATTCTGCAGATTGCTCACACACGGGCGCAATTCGGAATCGGTCGGGATTTCAGCACGCGCAAGCTTTCGGAATTGCAATGCTTCGCTCTAGAACTTCTGCCTAGAGCGCATACGCACGTTTAATGCCGGAGTCGCGAAATTCGATCCGCAAATGTGGTCTTGGGCGTTCACCTGGAGGTGCCGCAGCCTCCATGTAGGATTTTTTGCGGAACGAGTTCCAGCGCGGAACGTTTGAAACTCAGTTACTCAATCAAGCTCCGGAGAGGTCTGATGGTCTCGAAAATCACCACGATCGCGCTTGCGGGCACTGTCGCATTGTCTTTCGCGGCCGTTCCAGCCCAAGCACGCTGGCACCATCGCCATCACCATTGGCATGGCGGTGGAGTTGGCGCCGGTATCGCCGGATTCGCGGCGGGGGCCTTGATCGGCGGCGCGCTGGCGGCATCTCGGCCCGATTATTATTACGCTCCGGGCTACGTGTACGCGCCGGCACCGTCTTACGCTCCGAGCGTTGCCTGGTGCGAACAGCACTATCGTTCTTACGATCCGGCGTCCGGGACTTATCTCGGTTACGACGGCATTCGCCATCCGTGCCCTTAAGCATCTTCTGAACAAAATGGCGCGCGGCGAATTTCGCCGCGCGTTTGCATATGGTCATCGTCGACGAATAGCCGTCTGCGTGAGTTGCCGGAACGAATTGCGCGCGCCTCGGTTTTCCCGGCATGGCAATGTCATTCAAGCCAACGGCCAAAGTGACCAGGCTTCGCGGCCCAAACAAGTCCGCCAAGGCAAGGGACAAAATCGTTTCCGAGAACCGAAAGGTCACGCCGCGGCGGCGCAGCGGGCGTCACGCTGGCGGCCTGCCCACATCGCCCGTAATCATCGACCTTGCGCATGAGCGCGAGCGAAGAAAACGCCGGCACGAGGAACGCCCCCGGCGCGCCGATGGCAGCTGGCTTCAGATCGCCTTGATCGTATTTCTGATTGTCACTGTCGTGCTTTGGACTTGGCTGTAGGAACAGCCGCGCTTTGCATTAAGACAACTAAAGAAGCCAAAACCAAGCACAGTGGACGCGCAAGGGCATGGGGAGTCAAAGCTCGCGCCCGCGGTTTCTTTCTGCTCGACGAACCGCGGGCACTCTCATCCTCTCGACATCGTCACGTACCAGGCCGCACGACGTCCCGCTGGCTGACTTCATCGGCGGGAGATTCGGTGTCGGTCGATGGCACAATAGAAGCTTGACGTTCCGCGCCTCCGTCAGCGCCTGTCTCGTGCGACATCAGGCCTTCCTCTTGCGCGGCGTTCTTGACTTCACCCCACGCTTTTTCGGTTGCCGTCTGTGCGACGTCCTTGGTCTTTTCCCATGTATGTTCCGCCTTCTCGGCCGCATCCCGCTTCAGCGCATCGCTTCTCGCGCCCATGTAGCGGTTTTCGGTTTCCGACATCGGCAACATGGCTCCGATGGCGGCCCCGACGGCAAGGCCGATACCGGCAAGGACGAGCGGCTCTTCCTTCACCAGATCGGCCGCGCCGCGGCCGGCATGAGCCGCGCTGTTGGCCACCGCGCCGGCCGAGCGGCCGATGACGCTTGCGGTGCGCCGGGCGCCATAGGCTGTGGAATCGTAAGCCGAGCTCGCTGCACCGGCCACTGCGCTGGCAGCGGAACCTACTCCATGCGCAACCGAGGAGCCGGCGGCGCCGGCGCGGCGCATCATCGAAGAGCCGGCTGAGCCTGCACGACTGGCGGCGGCGCTTGCCCTCTCGGCGACCGCCGAGCCGGTCTCGCGCGCCGATTGCCACGCGCCCGACGCCGTATCTCCCGCCCGATCGGCCCAACTGCTGACGCTATCGGCGGCCGCACGTGCCGTCCTGGCAGCGCTATCGGCCATATCGGAGGTGCCTCGCGCGGCGCTGTTCGTAAAGTCTTGGGCGGAGCGAGAAGCTTCCCGTGAGGTCCTCGCCGCGCTTGCCGTGAAGCGAGACCGCGGGTACCCATTCGGCCGCCGGTTGGCGGCGAAGGCCAGCCAAGCCACTCCGGCGCCGACCAATAAAACGGGCATGGGATTATTGACCACCTCGCGGCCGGCGTTCCGGAAGAACTCGCCGACCCTGCGGTCGCGCGCATAGTCGAGCGCCTGATCGACGACGTGACCAGGGGTCAGGCGATCACGCAACTCGCTCAATGAGTCGACGATCTTCGCGCGCGTGAGTTCGGCGCGGTGCTCAAGCTGCTCGCTGGTAGTCATGGTTCCTCCTAACCTGACGCTTCGCCACCGCGGCGTCTTCCTGCAGTTGATGGATGGTCTTGTTCGGCACCAGGCTCTTGGCCTTGAACTGCCCGACGCCGACCAATGCGAGTATCAGGCCGATGATGAAGAAGAATCCGCCAATGGCGAAAGCGGCCCAATAGAACGGCAGGCCAGTCGTGGTAATACCGGAGACTATCGCCTCCATCAGAATCACCAGCGCCGGTATGATCAGAACGGCGCCCGTCAAGGCCAAAACCAAAGCGCCGATCATCCGCGTCATTTTCTCGGACATTTCGGTCCGCACCAACTCGCCTTCCGTGCGAACCAAAACAGTGAAGTGATTCAGCAAATCGCCGACAATTCCCGGAATAGATCGATGTGTATGTAGTGGCGCCATAACAACAGCCCTCCTCTAACGGCTCGAGCTTTTGAGAAAACGCGACAACGCAAACCCGGCGATCATCGCGCCGGCAAAGGCAGCCGCGGGTTGTCGGCGCGCGAAACGGCTGAAGCCGCCTACGAACTCGTCGACGCTACGCTCGCGTAATGCGGACGATGCACTTTCGATATTGTTCGCGGCCATATGGATGTAATCAGCCGCTCCGGGAATTTCCTTGCTGAGTTCATCGGCTGCGCCATGGATGGCGCGGCCCAGCGCATCTATCCGCTTCGCGCCGATCTGCTTCTGCTCTTCGGCGACCTCGCGGGCCCGCTCCTTGAGCGCCTCGGTGGCGTCACCGAACATGCGCTGCGCACCGGAAGACGCTCCGTCTCCGTGCGGAGGAGCGTTACGCTCCGCGTAGTCGGCTGGGCTGACCGGCGGAGCCTCGTACGTTTCTGCCATGGTGTCCTCTCTGCGATGAGAGCCACACCGGCCCCGCAACGCGGGGCGCACAGCGCGGCAAAAATGTGTCTCTTCAGGAGAGTAACCGCGCTTGCCGGATAGAGTTCCGCCGGGCGCGAAATTCGGACGGCGCGAACGGCGAATCGACGCAACGGAGCGCCTGCTCCACCGGCCAATCGCGAATACGCCAACAGAACTCGGCGGCCGGGGGAACCGGATCGATGCGTTAGAAGTCCAGCCTGTCTTGGATCGCGACCAAGCCGGCCTTGGCGCAAGTCTCGTCCTTATCGCCCCCCGGGGCCCCAGCCACACCGATACCGCCCACTAGCGCTCCTCCGGACTCGATAATCAAGCCGCCGGCCAGCATGGTCACTTTCGGTAGGCTGGCCAACCCAGGGCTGAGCTCGCCGGACTTGATGGCCTGCACGAGTTCACCGGTGTTGCGGGTGAAATTGACGGCCGTCCACGCTTTACCGGTCGCCGTGTCGATCGCACCAAGACCGGCGTACCGATCGCGGAGGACGACCAGCGGTTGCCCGAACCTGTCGATCACCACGACCGCGACCTGATAGCCGTCCTTGCGGCACTGCTGGAGCGCCGCGCGTGCCAGCTCGAAAGCGGTATCCGGCGCCAGCGATTTGTAAGTGACGGTCGCTTCCTCGGCGCGGCACGGCATTGCCGCAAGCGCGAAAGCGGCGGCCATGCCAAGCACGAAACGTTTCTTCATGTTGTCTTCCTCGAACGACAGCCGCTCACGGCCGAAGATAGGTCCAGCCCTGCTCCTGCAGCTCCGTCAACCGCACGACGCCGGAAGGGACCACGCGCGCTTCCGAAACGATCTCGATCGGGTGGCCTTCCTTCTTTTCCATGCCCATCATGGTGTTGTGGCAAGCGGAATAGGTCAGGCTCGACGGGAAGCTGCCTTCCTTGATGCGCTTGAGACGATCCTTCACCGGCGATTTGTCTTGGCGCAACATGTTGAGGCCGGGACCGTAAGCAACCACCTCGATGTCGACCTGTTCGCCCTTGCCGTTATAATAGCGGAGCAGGTTCGAGACATTGTTGAGCACCAAGTTCATCAGCTTGGGATCGTTGTGATCGATCTGAATGGCGATGCGATGGGTTTTGACCTTTTCCGCAGAATGCGCGGGAGCCGCGAAGATCGAGCCGAGGGCGAGCGCAACAATCGCCACAAATGCGCAAGTGAAGCGTTTCATGTCGTATTCCTCTCCCGAAGATTCATGTGTTTTGATTCAAGGACGGACGAGAGTATAGCCCTTCTCCGTCAAGGCGAGAATCTGGGCAACGCCGGCGATAACTTGAATGGCTTTCGGGTTGAGTTCGATCGTCTTGCCCGTCTCGCGCTCGATGGTCTCCACGGTATTCATGCAGATGTCGAACTGGACGCCTTGCGCAATCAAGCTGTCGACGCGCGCTCGACGCGGGCTGTCGGCGCGTAGAAGGTCGATGCCGGGACCGAAGGCCACCACCTCGATGGCGATTTTGTCCGGCCCGTAGAACTTCAGCAGGTTATAGGCAACGCTGAGCGCCAGGTTCTGCTTAGCTGCCGTATTGTCGGAAAGCTGGACCGCCAAATGGTGCTCGGCGAAAGGCTTGTCCTGCGCCGGCGCGGCTTTGAGAATGTGCCGGGGTTGGGCGTCAGCCGCGGAAGCAGGTGCGGCGGATAGGGCCGCCAGGAGCAAGACACCAGCGGCGGCCGCGCTGGCCACGGCACCGCCGCGCCGCTGTGTGGGAAAGGTAAGCTTTTTACCGTCATCCTGAGGAGGCCACGCCATCGCAAACATAGCCCCCGTATATTCGGCTTTGATGCGCGGCCCTCGAAGGATGATCGGCCGAGGCCGTCGCCCTTCGAGGCTCCGCCTTCGGCGGAGCACCTCAGGGTGACGGTTAAAAGTCAAAGCCATCTGCTGTTCGAGAGTCTGGCAACACTCTCGTCCTCTATCCGGCCAGACCCGGATTACCGGATACGTTTTTGAGCATGACGCGGTTGAGCTTCTTCGGCTTCGCCGTCTTCTGCGCGCGCAGGTACTCGGCGAACACTTCCCACGCGGGTTTGCCCTGTTGCGGGTTAACTGATGCCCAGCCGGCGACCTTGTAAGTC
>DASTWX010000262.1:0-13359 GCA_035765795.1 Pseudolabrys sp.
TTCCGACTGCTTCAACCCTTCCGAGCGGTCGAGCCGCACGAGCACCGTCCATTGTGCGCGCGAAATGCCGAATTGCCGCGCGCGCTGGTCGGCATAGGTCCGCAGCATTCTAGCTACGTCCATGATCGTAAAGGCGATTTCCCTGTTGATCGGCAATGCCGCCATAGCTGTTTCCCTCTCGTCAGCAGAGATATAATAAGCCTCCTTATAATAAGGTCAATATGGTTCAGGAATCAGTTATCAGGATTTCAGAGGCCAGACGCGACATTGCCCTAGGCACGGAGCCTCCACTGGCGCGCTTTCTTGATTCCTGATCCCTGGCAACTGATGCCTGGGTCGGGCAGAGTCGGGTCGAAGCGCGCTCAAGGGGGAGGGACGATGGACATTGGCTTTATCGGGCTCGGTAACATGGGCGGCCCGATGGCGCGTCGGCTGATCGAAGCGGGCCACAGCCTTGTCGTGTACGACACCCGTAACGATGCCGCCGTGCCGTTGGTCGCGCTCGGCGCGAAGCTTGCCGCTTCTCCGGCCGATGTCGCGGACCGGGTCGAAACGGTCATGGCCAGCCTGCCGACGCCGCAAATCGTCGCGAAGGTGGCGGTGGGGGAGGGCGGCGTCATCGGCGGCAAGCGCGTCCGCCGCTTCATCGATCTTTCTACCACCGGCTCGCAGGTGGCGATCGCCAATGCCGCCGCGCTTGCCGAGAAAGCCATCGCGCAGATCGACTCGCCGGTGTCGGGCGGCATCGCCGGCGCGGCGAAGGGCACACTCGCCGTGATGATCTCGGGTCCGCAAGCCGATGTCGACCTCGTGAAGGAGGCGCTTTCCGTGCTCGGCAAGGTCTTCGTCGTCGGCGATAAACCGGGCATGGCGCAGACCATGAAACTCGCCAACAATTTCCTTTCGGCCACCGCGCTCGCCGCCACCTCGGAAGCGGTGGTCATGGGGGTGAAAGCCGGGCTCGATCCGGCGGTGATGATTGACGTGATCAACGCCGGCTCGGGCCGCAACACGGCCTCCACCGACAAGTTTCCCAAGGCCGTCCTGCCGCGCAGCTTCGACGCGGGCTTCGCCACCGCGCTGATGCTCAAAGACGTGCGGCTCGCGCTTGAAGAGGCGAAGGCGCTCGGCGTTCCGAGAGACGTGATGAGCGTCGTCGCAGAAGCATGGGAAACGGCGAACCGCGAGATCGGCGGCGAGGCTGATTTCACCACCATCGTGCAGCCGCTCGAGCGGCGCGCCGGAGTCGTCGTGGGAAAAAGGGGAAATAAGCAATGAGCGACGACATCCACGAGATTTACGCCGTCCGCTATGCCGAGCACGCGCGCAAGCGCAGCGACAACTACATTTTCGGGGACCCACACGATGAGATGACGTCGATTGCCTACTACGTTTGGGTCATCAAAGGCCCGCATGGCGTGTTTGTCTGCGATACCGGATTCGACGAGGCAGGGGCGAAGGAACGCGGGCGCAAGATCACCCATCCGGTCGGCGAGGGGTTACAGGCGCTTGGCATCAATCCAGCCAATGTGGACCACGTGATCGCCACCCACATGCACTGGGATCACGCGGGCAATCACGATCTCTTTCCCAACGCGCGCTACCATGTCCAGGACACCGAGATGGCCTACTGCACGGGCCGTTGCATGTGCCACCAGATGCTGCGCATTCCGTTCAGCGAGAGCGACGTGCTCGCCATGGTGCGCAAGGTGTATGCTTATCGCGTCGACTTCCACGACGGCGCCGAGGAACTCGCGCCGGGCATTAGCGTGCACAAGATCGGCGGCCATTCGAAGGGGCTGCAATGCGTCCGGGTGAAGACCAGGCGCGGCATCGTCGTCGTGGCGTCCGACTCGTGCCACCTTTATTCACATATGGACGAGGGCCGCGTGTTTCCGATCACCTACAGCGTGGGCGATACGCTCGAGGGTTATAAAACGCTCCAGAAACTTGCGACGTCGCGCGCGCACGTGATACCCGGGCATGATCCGGAAGTGATGAAGCGTTATCCGGCGGTGAAGCCCGAATTAGAGAACTGGATCGCGCGCTTGGATGTGGAGCCTCTCGCCGCCTCATCCTGAGGAGCATCGCCAACGGGTCCGTGCAAAGCGCGGCCCGATGGTAAATTCCGCGATGCGTCTCGAAGGATGGGCGGCCTCATGGTTCGAGACGCGCCCCTACGAGCGCTCCTCACCATGAGGCCGAGAACTACGCCAACCCCAGATCCGCGAACGCCTGTTTGTGATGCTCTGCGCTCTCGTCCGAAAAGCAGCAGAAGATCACCTGCCGCAGTGCGCCTGCGCGCGCCACTTCGGCGGCCACGGTGCCGACCGCGATGCGCGCTGCAAATTCGACCGGAAAGCGGTACACGCCGGTCGAGATTGCCGGAAACGCAATTGAGCCCAAGCGATGCGCGGCGGCGAGATCAAGCGCGGTGCGATAGCAGCCGGCGAGCAATTCCTCTTCGTTCTTATCCCCGCCGCTCCACACCGGACCCACCGCGTGGATGACGTGGCGCGCCTTCAGCCGGTAGCCGCGCGTGATCTTGGCGCTTCCGGTCTCGCAACCGCCGAGCGTTTGGCACTCGACCAGGAGCTCACGCCCGGCCGCGCGATGGATCGCGCCATCCACACCGCCGCCGCCGAGCAATGAACGGTTGGCTGCGTTCACGATGGCGTCTACGTCCAGCGTGGTGATGTCGGCCACGACGATATCAAGCCGTGTGCGGCCGATTTCGGCGGCAAGGAGGGACGGCGGAGTCACTGAGCGGTCCAGCCGCCGTCGATCGAATAGGCCGAGCCGGTAATCGTCGCTGCCGTCTCGCCGGCAAGAAAAATGGCGAGCGCGCCGATATTCTCCGGCGTCGTGTAGGCGTGCATCGGCTGTTTCTCGGAGACGAGCGCTACCTTGGCTTCCTCGAAGCTTTGGCCGTGCTGCTTGCCGCGTGCTTCGATCTGCTGCGCCACCAAAGGCGTCAGCACCCAGCCGGGGCAGATCGCGTTGCAGGTAATGCCGGCATTCGCGGTTTCGATGGCGACCACTTTCGTCAATCCGACAAGGCCGTGCTTGGCGGCAACGTACGCCGCCTTCTGTCCGCTGGCGACGAGGCCGTGCGCCGAGGCGATGTTGATGATGCGGCCCCACTTGCGGCGCTTCATGCCGGGCAGCGTCGCCCGGATCGTATGAAACGAGGAAGAGAGGTTGATGGCGATGATCGCGTCCCACTTCTCGGGCGGAAAGTCTTCGACATTGGCGACATGCTGGATGCCGGCGTTGTTGACCAGGATGTCGAGCGCACCGAACTCGTTCTCGGTCGCGCGCACCAGTTCCGCGATTTCCGCAGGCTTGCTCATGTCGGCGCTGGAGTAGTGCGCCTTGCCCCCGAAATCCTTTTCGATCCCGGCGCGTGCTTTCTCGATTGTCTCTTTGTCGCCGAAGCCGTTGAGCATCAGGTCGGCGCCGGCTTCCGCCAGTGCGCGGGCGATGGCGAGGCCAATGCCGGACGTGGAGCCGGTCACAAGCGCGGTTTTGCCTTTGAGCATGCATACCTCTCGGTGATCCCCGGACGCGCTGCGCGGCTGATCCGGGCCCGCTTACCAACATCGGGTCCGGGTTCAGTAGCGTAGCATGCTACGCCCGGGATGGCCGGTGGACGAGACTGCCCCTGTCTTTATTGCATCGCAATATCTATCTCACGCGTGACGTTTTCGCCATTCGTCGCAACGCGGTAGACTGGAGGCACAGGCGGAGCAGCAATGGTCGAAAAACCATCATCAGCCGCGGTCTTTCCCGCTCCCGGTCATGACCATGATCGCTGCGCGAGCGATGGGCTCGCTTATGCCGAGGCGGTCTGCGCTGCACGCGCCGAAAAGCTGACGCCGGTCCGCCGCCGGGTACTGAAGGCTTTGCTCGCTAGCCATCAGCCGCTCGGCGCCTATGAGCTAATCGACCGTCTGGCCGAGGCGGGTGCGCGGCCGGCGCCGATCACGATTTATCGCGCGCTCGATTTCCTGCGTACGCAAGGACTCGTGCACCGGATCGAAAGCCGTAACGCGTTTGTCGCCTGCGTCCATAATCATGCGAGTGGCGATCCGGTGGTGTTCTTCATTTGCGAGAAATGCGGCGCCGTGGGCGAGGCCGCCTCGGCCGCGGTAGCGGACACCATCCGAAATGCCTCTCGCGCCGCCGGGTTTACGCCGCAGACGCCGGTGATCGAGATTTCCGGCGTCTGCGCGCATTGCAAGGCGGCGTGAGATAAGGGACGGTCCCTCCGTCCTCATTACCGGTGCGGCTGACGCATCTGCATAGCTGACCGTCGGTAGCTTGTCGCAAGCACGCACAGTAAATTCGAGCGATTGCTCGGAATTCGTTCGGAATTCGTAATGTCTTCCTCCGCTTCCACATCCCATCACGTCACCCGGCCGCTCGACGCCTTCGCCGCTATCGTTGTTGTACTGCTCTGCCTCTCCTGGGGCTTCAACCAGGTGGCGGTGAAGCTTGCCATCCACGACATCCCGCCACTAATGCAAGGCGCAATCCGTTCAGCGGTGGCGACGCTGATCGTCGCTACCTGGTGTCGGCTGCGTGGTATTCCTATGCTCTCGCGCGACGGCACGCTTCTTCCGGGCCTTGCCGCCGGTGCGCTGTTCGGGCTTGAGTTCATTTTCCTCTACCAGGGCCTCGCCTACACTACCGCCACTCGCGCGGTACTGTTCCTGTATCTCTGTCCTTTCTTCGTCGTGCTCGGCGCCCGTATTTTCCTGCCGGAGGATCGCTTCGGCCGTGCACAATGGGCGGGCCTCGGATTGTCTTTCGCGGGCATGGTCGTCGCCTTCGGCCTGCCGACGCCGGCGCTCGATCCCCGGCAGACACTCGGCGACGTCCTGTGTGTCGCTGCCGCGATCTCCTGGGCTGCCACGACGATCACCATCAAAGCGAGCGCGCTCGCGCGTGTGTCGGCCGAAAAGAACATGCTTTACCAGCTCGTGGTCTCGGCCCCGATACTGGCGCTCGCCGCCTGGCTCGCGGGAGAGCATATGGACCGTTGGCCATCGACGCAGGCGATCGGCGCGCTCGGTTATCAGACCGTGTGGGTGGTCAGCGTGACGTACGTCGTGTGGTTTGCACTGGTGGTGCGCTATTCGGCCAACCGGCTGTCGGCGTTTTCGTTTCTGACGCCCTTGTTCGGGGTCGCCGCCGGCCATCTCGTGCTGGGGGAGCCGCTCACGCCCGCTTTTGCCGCAGCCGTCGGTCTGGTCGCCGCCGGATTGGTGCTGGTGAACCGGCCTCGCGTCTGATCGGCAATATGCTACCCTATGGAACCAGTGTTCCTTCCTCGGGTTATGCAACCGTCATCCGATGAACTTATATCCGCATGCGCCCCGACGTCTGCGCCGCTCCGGCCTGGCACCCAATAGGGCGACCACAAGGGTCATCCCTACACCGCCTGCCGGACGGGCGGCATTGACGCGTTGCGGGCGATTTGGCACTTCGCATTGCCTGGATTAAGGACCGCTCGATGAGCACGATCAGCATCAATCGCCACAAGACCGTTGGGGTCGATGTCGGCGGCGTCAAGGTCGGCGGCGGCGCACCCATCGTGGTGCAGTCGATGACTAATACCGACACCGCTGACGTGGACAGCACGGTCCGCCAAGTGGCGGCGCTCGCCAGCGCGGGATCGGAGATCGTGCGTGTCACCGTCGACCGCGACGAAGCCGCTGCTGCCGTGCCGCGCATCAAGGAACGGCTCGCCAAAATCGGCGTCAACGTGCCCATCGTCGGCGATTTCCACTACATCGGCCACAAGCTCTTGGCCGACCATCCGGCCTGTGCCGAGGCGCTCGACAAATATCGCATCAATCCGGGCAATGTCGGGTTCAAGGGCAAGCGCGACCCGCAGTTCACCCAGATCGTCGAGATGGCGATCAAGTACGGCAAGCCGGTGCGTATCGGCGTCAACTGGGGCTCGCTCGACCAGGAATTGCTGACGAAGCTGATGGACGAGAATTCGGCGTCGCCCAATCCGCGCGAGGCGCGCGAGGTGATGCACGAGGCCATGGTGCAGTCGGCCCTTCTCTCAGCCAAGCGCGCGGAAGAGATCGGACTGGCCAAGAACCGCATCATCCTCTCGGCAAAGGTATCGGCGGTGCAGGATTTGATCGCTTGCTATGCCGAACTCGCCCGCCGCTCGGACTATGCTCTCCACCTCGGCCTCACCGAAGCCGGCATGGGCACAAAGGGCGTCGTCGCTTCATCCGCCGCCATGGGCGTGCTCCTGCAGCAAGGCATCGGCGACACCATCCGCATTTCGCTCACGCCGGAGCCGGGCGGCGACCGCACCCGTGAGGTGCAGGTCGCGCAGGAACTGCTGCAAACGATGGGCCTGCGCACGTTCGTGCCGCTGGTCGCCGCCTGCCCCGGCTGCGGCCGCACCACCTCGACGACCTTCCAGGAGCTCGCCTCCGATATCCAGGGCTTCATCCGTGACTCGATGCCGGAGTGGAAGACGCGCTATCCCGGCGTCGAAACGCTCAACGTCGCGGTGATGGGCTGTATCGTCAACGGCCCCGGCGAATCGAAGCACGCGGACATCGGCATCTCGCTGCCCGGCACCGGTGAGCAACCGACCGCGCCCGTCTTCATTGACGGCAAGAAGGCCGCGACCTTGCGCGGTGCGACGCTCTCCGCCGATTTCAAGCAGATGGTGATCGACTATATCGACCGCCGCTTCGGCGCCGGCGGCGGGCGGGCGGCAGCCGAGTGAATTCGAAGACCTTCGTCGTCGGTTTCTTCGTCGCGGTCGCTGTTGTCGTCGGTATTTCGGTTTACCTCAGCGCGACCGTCAACGACGTCGACAAATCAATCCTGTCGGTTTCCTCGCCGGACGGCCGCTACAAAGCGGTTCGCGTTCGGCTGACGCGGAGCGGAACGCCCTACTGCTTCGACAGCGTCTCGGTTTTTTTGACAGTCTACCCCGACAGCTTCGCCGAAAGCGAAAGATCCTATCAAGTCTTCGCTTTGCCTTGTGCCGTATCATCGCCGGCGCCGCAGATCACGTGGATGGGGAATGATGCGCTGCGGATCACGTATTCGCCTGCCCCGGCGGGGAGCGAGACGGACAAGCTGCGCCACCGTCTGGTTGACGCGTCAGGCAGCGTGCGGGTGAGCTATCTGGTGCGGAAGTAGTCGACGCGATCGGAGGGCCTCGACAGTAATCCTGTACGGGAATGGGGCTGAGATTACCTTGCAGCGCTGCGCCACCGTGCCGAGAGTCTGGCCGGGAATGAAGACAGAAAATTCAAGGTGCTACCCTGCCGTCATGCCCGCGCTTGCCCGCCTTCGCGCTAACGCGCTTCGGCGCGCGCCTAACTAAGCCCGCCGTAGCTTGCGCAGCAAGCGGAGGCGGGTCGCGGGCATCCACGTCTTTGCGGCCTTTATCGGAAGCAAGGCGTGGATGGCCGGGACAAGCCCGGCCATGACGATCTCCAGCGCTTTGCCAACATCTTGAAAAAGCTCAATGCATTTGCGGCCAGACTCTGAGGGCAGCGGGTGGCCCAGGCCCCTATCGTTCCAGCACGAATTCCATGCAGTTGATCACTCGGCCGGCTCCTTTGCAGGCCAGCGATCAAACTCGTGCTCGTGGTAACGCGCCGAAGGATCAATTTCGTTTTCGATCAGGCCTCGGCTCTGGCGCCGGACCAGAGTGGCGTAGTAGCCGTTTCGTCGCATCAGCTCGGCGTGGCGGCCACTTTCGGCAATCCGGCCCTCTTTCAGCACGACGATTCGGTCAGCGTTGACCACCGTCGCCAGCCGGTGAGCAATGACGAAGGTGGTGCGGCCTTTGAGCAAGGTATCGAGCGCTGTTTGCACTGCTTCCTCGGATTCCGCGTCCAACGATGACGTCGCTTCGTCGAGTATCAGGATTGGCGGGTTCTTCAGTAGCGCGCGGGCAATGGTGATGCGCTGACGCTCGCCGACCGACAAGAGCCCGCCGCGCTCGCCGAGCTTTGTGTCATATCCTTCCGGCAGCCGCATGATGAAATCGTGGGCATTCGCCGCCAATGCCGCGGCCGTGATTTCCTCATCCCGCGCCTCTGGCCGTCCATAAGCGATATTGGCCCGCACGGTATCGTTAAAAAGGAGTGGCTCCTGTAGCACCACACCGATCTGCCGGCGCAGCGAACTCTGCTTGACGGTGCGCAAGTCACGCCCGTCGATACGGATCGAGCCCTGCTGCGGATCGTAGAAGCGCATCAAGAGTGCCATCAGCGTGGTCTTGCCAGCCCCACTCGGGCCCACAATGGCCACGGTCTCTCCCGGCCGCAGATGCAGCGAAACGTTATCGATCAATGGCCTTCCGGCCTGTTCGTAGTGGAAGCTGAGGTGATCGAATTCAACTTCGCCCTGCAGACGAGGAATTTCGGTGGCATCAGGCGAGTCGCCGAGATGTTCCTGCACGTTTAGAATCTCGAAGATTTCATCCAGACAGACCGCCGCCTTGCGCAAGCTGGAATAAACATTGCTTAGCCCCTGCACGGGCGCGAAAAGCCCGCCAATGTAGCCAAGAAAGGCGACCACGGTTCCAATCGTGATCTCGCCCTTGATCGCGAGATACGCGCCGAAACCGAGCGCAGACAGCCGTGCCAGGGCAACCGAGAGGTTGCTCGCTGCTCCGTAACCGGCATCGGTGGCGACACCACGGATGACTACCTGATTGGCCGCCGAAACATCGCGCAAGAACCGCGATTTCTCCACGTCCTCCATGGCGAAGCTGCGTACCACCAGGATGCCGGAGAGCACCTCGTTGAAGCGGGAATAGATGTGGGCCCAGCGGTCGAGCAGGCTGCGCTCGCGGCGAGACTGCTCCGGCCCGGCATACATTGCGATCAGTGCTGGAATTGGCGCAAACACCAGGACTAATCCGGCCAGCCGCCAATCCAGCCGAATCATGATGAGCAGGGCGATGCCGAGAAAGATCACCGACGGCAGCACATTGAACAGGATGAGGCTGACCGCATTGGAAAAACCTTGAATGCTGCGGTCGAGCCGCGTCATGATGGCTCCAACGCCTTCACTGCGCTGAATGCGCAGCGGCATTGTATGCAGTTTGCCGATGGCTGCTTCTAAAAGAGCATATTGAAGTCCGATGCGGGTGCGCCAGGTAAGCCAATTGGCGAGGCCGTCGATGGCTTCGCGGGCGATTGCAAATCCGGCAATGCCGGCAACCACCAGCATGATGATGGGTGCTCCCTCGCTCCCGCTGAGTCCATCGAAGACGAGCTTGATCAACAGCGGTTCGACCCCGTTGATGATGGCGACAATCAGCGTCAGGGCGACGATAGCTGCAATCACGTGGCGATGAGGCAAGGCGAACCGCACGGCTTGGTGGAGGCGCTGCGGGCGGCCCGATACGAAGCGGATCAGTTTGTTGGCCTTTGGCTTTGATCTGGAGGAGCCCCGGCTCCGAATTGCCAGTAATCAGTTCGTTTATGCCAATTTTGCAAGTGTTAGATGGCCGACACTGTCGATTTTTTTTTCAAGAATTCAAATTCTTGAGCCGCGGCCGGCTCGGAGTTCCCGGCGGCGGAGAGTGCGGGTGGCGGCGCTTGCCTGCTTCGCTGCAGTTAGAACCACCCGCCGCCGTCGTGCCCGCGGTTGGCGAGAGATGCTTCCTCCAGATCCAGTTCGTACTCGATCCGCCGCCGCGCCTCGTCGGTGATCTTGCCGTCGCGCAAAAGCTGGTAGACAAAGCGCCGTTCGGCATCGATCAGCTCTTTCTTCAAAGCCGCGCTTTGCCGCATGTGCTCGAGCCCATCGGCAAAGTCTTTCGGCAAGATTTGCGTGCGGCTCAGGTTGCGCGTGCGCAGCAGCGCGAGCACGTCGTCGGGCAGTTGGCGTTCGCCGGCGAGCGCTTCGAGCCGGTTTTCCACTTCCTGCAAGGCGGCCTGGCGGGCGGCGAGCTCGGCCTGGATGTCGTTCATCCGCTCGGTCTTGCCTTCACGCGTGAGCCCGAGCCAACGCGCGACGCTCGGTAGCAACAAGCCCTGGCCGACCAGCGTGACAATGATGACGCCGAAGGTGACGAACAAAATGAGCGCGCGATGCGGGAACGGTTGTCCGCTTTCGACCGCGTAGGGAATGGCCAAGGCGGCGGCGAGCGAGACGACGCCGCGGATGCCGGTGAAGGCGAGCATGAACGGAAGTTGCCAAGGCGGCGCCGGGTCGCGTTTGGCGAGCGGCGGATAAATCCAGCGCGGAACATAAGTCGCGGGGAAAACCCAGGTAAAGCGCGCCAAGACCACGATCAGGAAGGTCAAGGCGGTCGCCGTCAGCAGGTCGCCGATCGAAAAGGCGTGCACATCCTCAAGCAGTGCGCGCGCTTCGAGGCCGGTGAGCAAGAAGACGAGTCCCTCGATCAAGTAAACCAACAAATCCCAAAAGAAGATACCCTGCAGCCGCGTCGCGTAGCCGATCAGCAGCGGCCCGTTCCAACTGACGTAGAGTCCGCAGGCGACGGTCGCGAGCACGCCGGAGCCGCCGAGATACTCGGGCACCCAGAACGCGAAATAAGGCGTCATCAGTGAGAGCGTGATCTCTACGCGCGGATCGTGAGCCCATTGCCGCAGGCGCAGGCTGAGCCAGCCGATGACGATGCCGTAGAGCACTTCCCCGACCACGATGAGGGCGAATGTGCCCCCGGCTTGTTCGACGGAGAACGTGCCGGCCGCTACCGCGGCTACGGCGAAGCGGTAAAGGATTAGCGCCGTGGCATCATTGGCGAGTCCCTCGCCTTCGAGCACCACGACCAGCCGGCGCGGCAGGCCGAGCCGGCGCGCAATCGCGAGCGGCGCCACCACGTCGGGCGGAGCGACAATCGCCCCGAGGACGAAGCCGGCGGCCCATGAAAAGCCGAGGAGGTAATGGGCGGCGGCGGCGACCGCGCAGGTGGTGAACGCCACGCAGCCGAAGGCCAGCAGCGCGATCGGCCGCAGGTTGAAGCGGAATTCGCGCCAGCTCATGGAGACGCCGGCCGAATAGATCAGCGGCGGCAGGATGATCAGCAGCACCAGTTCCGGCGCGAATTGTACTCTGGGCAGCCCGGGCACGAAGGCCATGCCGATACCGGCGATCACCAGGAGGATCGAAGGCGCGGTATTCAGCCGCCGCGCCAAGACCGCGATGCCCGCCAGTACCGCGAGCATGAACAGCAGTGTCTCCATGATGGCGGTCATGCCGAACTCACCGATCGAGCCTAGACCAAGTTCGATAACGTATTCACGGTCAACGCCAGCACGGTCAGATTGAAGAAGAAAGAGATGATCCCGTGCCAGGTGGCCAAGCGGCGAATGGTCTTGCTGGTGATCGCCACGTCGGATACCTGCGATGTCATGCCGATCACCAGCGAGAAATAGACGAAGTCCAGATAGGTTGGGTGCTCATCCTGGGGAAACACCAAGCCCCCATAAACGCCATCGGCCCGCTCGCCGTAGTATTCGTGCGCGTAATGCAGCGCGAAAATCGTGTGCACGAATAACCACGACAACACGATGGTAAGGAGGGCAAGCAGCGCCGGAGCAACGGCGCCGCTGTGCGCGCCTCCTTTGGTACTGCCCAACTCGAAGACGATGGCGACCAGGCTCGCGAGCGTGGCGACGATGGTGAGGACAAGGATGGCGATGGCGCCTTCGTCCTGCTCGGCCGCGCGCTTGCGGATGCGCGCTTCGTCGGCGCGTAGCATCGCCGCATGCATGAGCACCAGGTAAAGAGCCACACCGACATTCCAGCCGACCAGAAGCCGTGTTGCCAGCTGCCATTGAAACGGTACGAGCACGGCAACAAGCACTCCGACGAGCGTGCTGACCAACAGCTTGAGGTGAAGCCGGGCGAGGCGTATCGGCAGAGGGTGCAGTGGCGACGGCAGACGTGGCGTCTTTGCCATGGATCAGCGCCTTCCCTGCGGGCTCAAGCTCTCCGTTCGGCGATGAAATGGGCGGCCGCACGCAAGGTATCCGCCTTGCGCCCGAACGGCGTCAGCGCCGTGTCAGCTTCGTTGATCAGCGACTCGAGCCGCCGATGTGCACCGGCAACCCCGAGGATCGACACCAAGGTCGCCTTTCCGGCGGCGGCGTCCTTTCCGGCCGCCTTGCCGAGCGTAGCTGTATCGCTTTCGACGTCCAGCAGATCATCGGCAATTTGGAACGCTTTCCCGATGACCTCGCCGAAACGGTCGAGTCGCGCGAGCGCGTCGTTCCCGGCGCAGCCGAGGATGGCGCCAGCGCGGCAGGCGAAACGCAGCAATGCCCCGGTCTTCATCGCCTGCAAAGTAAGGATCTCAGGCTCGGTCTGCGCGCGCTTTTGCGCGAAGCGTCCCTCGGCGGCAAGGTCGAGCATCTGGCCGCCGGCCATGCCGCCGAGACCGGCGGCGCGGGCGAGTTCCAGCACGACTGCATTGCGCACGGCCGGATCGGGGTGGACTTCGGCGCGCGCGCACACATCGAACGCAAGCGTCAGCAGTGCGTCGCCGGCGAGAATGGCGGTGGCGTCATCGAACGCCTTGTGCACGGTTGGCCGCCCACGGCGCAGGTCGTCGTCGTCCATCGCCGGCAGGTCGTCATGCACGAGCGAATAGCAATGTACGAGTTCGAGCGCGGCGGCGGCCAGCAGCGCTCCATCGGCTTTGGCGTCGAACAAAGCCGCGCTTTCGATCACCAGGAACGGGCGCAGGCGTTTGCCGCCGCCGAGGACGGCATGCCGCATGGCATCGGCCAGCCGCTTCGGCCGCGCGATTTCGCCGGAGAGCGGCGCATCGTCCAACAACCGGCCGAGGAGCGCTTCGATCTCGGCGGCGACCTTCACCAGCCGGGCGGCAAATTGGTCGTGAGAAGGGGTTTGGGAACTTGAATTCATGGCCGCCATTTAGCCGGAGCGTCGCACCACCGCAAATTCGGCCGGCGATGCGTTAATGTCCATCCCCATGTCCCGAGTCGGTAAACGTCGCTCCGGCGGCAACATAGGTCGCGGCATTTTGCGGCTGCCAAACGTGCGAAGACCGTTATGGGGGGTGCTGATCGCAGCGCTGTTGCTACTGGTCGCGCCTTACCTGATCGTGCCACTTTATGCGTTCGGTCAGCCGGCCTCGACCGTGATGTTATGGCGTAAGGCTCTCGGCAAGCCGGTCAAGCGCACATTCGTGCCGCTCTCGGCGATCGATCCGGACCTCGCCCGGGCGGTGATCGTGGCCGAGGACGGCCGCTTTTGCAGCCACTATGGCGTCGATTTCAATCAGATCCAGGATGCAATTGAAGACGCCGACAGCCTCGAAGACATGCGCGGCGGCTCGACCATCACCCAGCAGCT
>DASTWX010000263.1:0-3215 GCA_035765795.1 Pseudolabrys sp.
GAGCGCCGGGCCGATGGGGCGATTCTGTTGCGGTCGCCGCAGCCGCTCGGACCCTATCCCGTCAAATTGACCGAGCGGCTGGAATACTGGGCGACGGAGACGCCGGAGCGGGTGTTTCTGGCGCAACGCGATTCGGCCGGCGGCTGGCGCACCGTGACTTACAGCCAGGCGCTCGGTTTTGCCCGCCGCATCGGCACGGCCCTGCTCGCGCGCAACCTCTCGGCCGAGCGGCCGGTCGTCATTCTCTCGGGCAACGACATCGAGCACGCGCTCCTTGCACTCGCAGCACTCTACGTCGGCATTCCGCACGCGCCGATCTCCCCGGCCTATTCGCTGATGTCGGGCGACTTCGGCAAGGTTCGCGCCATCGTCGATCTGCTTACGCCGAGGCTCGTCTTCGCTCGCGACGGCGTTCAGTTCGAACGGGCAATCCGCGCGGTCGTGCCGGCCGATGTAGAGGTCGTAGTCACGCATAATCCGCCCGAGAGCCGGCACACCACTCCTTTCGCCGATCTTATGGAGCGGATGCCCGGCCGCGCCGCCGACGCCGCGCACGAAGCGGTTGGCCCGGATACAGTTGCCAAATTTCTGTTCACCTCCGGTTCGACCGGCCTGCCCAAATGCGTGATCAACACGCAAGCCATGTGGTGCGCCAACCAGGTGATGCTGCGTCAGGCCTTGGCTTACGTCGCCGACGAGCCGCCGGTGATCGTCGATTGGGCGCCTTGGCACCACACCGCCGGAGGCAATCACGATATCGGGCTCGTGCTTTACAACGGCGGCACTTTCTATATCGACGAAGGCAAGCCGCTGCCCGGCGCCATCGAAGAGACAGTGCGCAATTTGCGCGAAATCGCGCCGACTTGGTACTTCACCGTGCCGAAAGGCTACGAGGCGCTGCTGCCCTACTTGCGCGACGACGCCGAACTGCGCCGCAACTTCTTTTCGCGACTGAAGGTGTTCTGGTTCGCCGGCGCCGGCATCGCCCAGCACGTGTTCGATGAAATCCAAGAGCTCGCGGTGGAGACCTGCGGCGAGCGCATCCTCTTTCTCACCGGCTTCGGTGCGACCGAAACCGCACCCTTTGCGCTCTCGCGCACATGGCATTCCGAAAACGCTACCAATATGGGCCTGCCCGCCGCCGGCATGACGCTCAAGCTCGTTCCCACCGGAGGAAAATTGGAAGCGCGCGTGCGCGGCCCCAATATCACGCCGGGTTACTGGCGGCAGCCCGAGTTCACCGCGCAGGCTTTCGACGATGAGGGCTTCTATCTTCTGGGCGACGCTTTCAAGTTCGCCGACCCGAACGACCCCCGCCAGGGCCTGTTGTTCGACGGCCGCATTGCTGAGGATTTCAAGCTTTCGACCGGCACGTGGGTGAGCGTCGGGCCGTTGCGCGCACGCTTCATCGACCATTTCGCCCCTTACGTGCGCGACGTGGTGCTGGCCGGCTCCAATCGCAACGAGATCGGCGCGCTGATCTTCCCCGATCTCACCGCCTGCCGCTCGCTTGCTCCCGATGTACCGACCGAGAGCATTTTGACCGATCCGCGCCTGCAGGCGCTTTTCGCCGAGCGGCTAAAATCGCTGGCGCGACAAAGTGTGGGCTCTTCCACACGCGTCGTTCGAATATCGCTCATGGCCGAGCCACCGTCGATGGACAAGGGCGAAGTGACCGACAAGGGCTCGATCAATCAGCGTGCGGTGCTCGCCAACCGCGCGGACTTGGTCGAAGAGCTTTACGCCACCCCACCTTCGCCGCGCGTTATCAAACTTGAGGGCTAAATCGTGAAATCAAACGGCCTTGCCGCGACCTATGACGACGCGTGGCTGATCGACGGCGTGCGCACACCCTTTGCCGATTACAAAGGTCCGCTCGCGCATGTCTCGCCCATCGACCTCGGCATCAAGGCCGCGCGCGAGGCGCTGAAGAAGGCAAATGCCGACCCGACCGGTATCGGCACCGTCATTGCCGGCTCGATGGCGCAGGCGAGCTTCGATGCCTACATGCTGCCGCGCCATATCGGCCTCTACGCCGGCGTGCCGCGGGAAACGCCCGCGCACATGGTGCAGCGGGTCTGCGGCACCGGCATCGAGGTGCTGGCGCAAGCCGCCGATGCGATATCGCTTCAACGCGCCGAACTCGCGCTTTGTGTAGGCGCCGAATCGATGAGCCGCAATCCGATCGCCGCCTACACCCACCGCGCCGGCTTCGATCTCGGCAGGGTCGAATTCA
Source organism: Pseudolabrys sp. (assembly GCA_035765795.1). GTDB lineage: Bacteria > Pseudomonadota > Alphaproteobacteria > Rhizobiales > Xanthobacteraceae > Pseudolabrys. The sequence continues at coordinate 2,237 of DASTWX010000263.1, forward strand.
AGGACTTTCTTTGGGAAGCGTTGCGCGACCCCGCTGCCGACGTCAGCATGGGTGACACGGCCGAGAACCTGGCGCGCCAATATCAAATCACCCGTCCGGAAGTCGACGCATACGCCGCGCGCTCCTTCACGCGCGCGGTCGAAGCGCAAAAGAGCGGCTTCCTAGCCGGAGAAATTTCGTCCATCGGCAGCGAGTCATTCGAAGCGGACGGACTCAAGCCGCGCGGCATCAAAGTGAAAGAGCCGGTCGGCGCGGATACCCATGTCCGCCCGTCACCGGTCGAGCAGCTCGCCAAGATCAGGCCGGCCTTCGGCGGCGTGCAGACCGGTGGCAATTCTTCGGCAATCGTCGACGGCGCCGCGGCAATCCTGGTCGGCAGCGCCCAGTACGCACGCAAGCAGGGCGCCAAGCCGCTTGCACGCATTCTCGCCAGCGCCTCCGTCGGCGTATCTCCCGACATTATGGGTATCGGCCCAGTGCCGGCGATCCGTGCCGTGCTGGAGCGCGCGGGCCTCTTCCTCGGCGACATCGATCGCTTCGAGATCAACGAAGCCTTCGGCGCGCAGGTGATGGCCTGCGCGCGTGAGCTTGAACTCGATGAAGAAAAACTCAACGTCAACGGCGGCGCCATTGCCATTGGTCATCCGCTCGGCGCGACCGGCATCCGGCTGGCGCTGACGCTCGCGCGCGAACTCAAGCGCGCGCATTTGCGCTATGGTATCGCCTCCGCTTGCATCGGCGGCGGCCAGGGCATCGCGCTGCTGATCGAGAATACCGCCAACTAAACTCGTCATTGCCGGGCCGCCGCGAAGCGGCGAGACCCGGCAATCCACCGCCCCCTCCCATCCCTCCCCGCAAGCGGGGGAGGGTTAGGGTGGAGGGTGGATACGCGGTTAAGCCCGCGCAGGGCGAAAGGAGAGGGATTAATGGAAATAAAAGGACAAGCCGCCATGGTCACAGGCGGCGCCTCGGGCCTCGG
>DASTWX010000264.1:0-3387 GCA_035765795.1 Pseudolabrys sp.
GCCCCAGCGCCACGCGACAAGGCCGCCTAAGATCATCAGCACCGCGCCGAGCAAGTAGCCGCCGTACACGCTCGCGCGCGAGCCGGTGTCGATCAACGCCCCGAACAGCGCCGGGCCGATGATACCGCCGATGCCGGTGCCCACAGCGTAGAAGAAAGCAATAGCGAGCGCACGGATCTCGAGCGGGAAGGTTTCGCTCACGGTGAGATAGGCTGAGCTTGCGGCGGCCGACGCGAAGAAAAAGATCACCATCCAGCACAGCGTCTGCAGCGCTGCGCCGATCAGCGCCTGCTCGAACAGCCAGCCGGTGCCGGCGAGCAGCAGGCCCGAGGTGATATACGTGAACGCGATCATCACCCGCCGCCCTTTGGTGTCGAACAGCCGGCCGATCAGCACGGGGCCGAGGAAATTGCCGGCGGCGAACGGCAGCAGATACAAACCAACGTTGTCGGCGGGCACGCCGTAGAAGTCGGTGAGGATCAGCGCGTAGGTGAAGAAGATGGCGTTGTAGAAGAAGGCTTGCGCCGCCATCAGGCTCAAGCCCACGTAAGTGCGCTGGCGGTAACGCTGAAACAAGGTGCGCGCCACTTCCATGAGCGGTGTAGCGCGGCGCGTGCGCAGCTTCACCCGCGGCAAGTCGCGCGCCGGCGGCAGGTCCGCGAACTGCCGTTCGATGCCGTCGATCACCCGCTGCGCTTCCTCGACACGCCCGTGCGTCATCAGCCAGCGTGGGCTTTCCGGCAGCCACAGGCGCATGAAGAAGATGATCAGCGCCAAGCCGGCGCCGATGAGGAAGGCGAACCGCCAACCGATTTCCGGATCGATGACGCTCGGGTCGAGCAGCGCCAGCGAGCCTAGCGCGCCCAGTGCGGCGCCCACCCAGAAGCTGCCGTTGATAACGAGATCGCTCCAGCCGCGCACGCGCGCCGGGATCAACTCCTGGATGGTCGAATTGATAGCGGCATATTCGCCGCCGATACCGGCGCCGGTCAGAAAGCGGAAGAGCGCGAAGCTCCAGACATTCCAAGAGCCGGCGGTCGCCGCGGTCGCGAGCAGATAGACGGTGAGCGTGATGAAAAACAATTTCTTGCGGCCGAGCCGGTCGGTCAGCCAGCCGAACAGAATGGCGCCGCAGACGGCGCCCGCCAGATAAGCGCTGGAAGCAAGTCCGATATCGGTGTTGGAAAAGTGCAGAATGGGGCTGTCCTTCAGCGCGCCGGCGAGTGCGCCGGCGAGCGTCACCTCAAGCCCGTCGAGAATCCACGTGACCCCCAGCGCGGCGACCACCAGCGTGTGAAACCGGCCCCACGGTAGCCGGTCGAGCCGTGCCGGAATATCGCTCTCGACAAGTTCTGCCGCCGCCATACGTGTCCTCGCCTTCACATTCCACGCCGCAGACTAACGTGTTAGCGCAACCGCACGCGAGCTTCGCAAGATCGGCGGCAATGCGCTAACGTGCCGCCGAAACACGCACGCCTTTCGGATTCGTTCCATGGACACCGATGCCCTTCGCCGGCTTCACTACGTGGCCGCAATCGCCTGCGGCGTATTCGCCGCGCTGGTCGTGCATATCGTGCTGACCGTCCTCGGTGTGGGCCTCGACGCGGTGCTGCGCAACCTCGAAACGGGCAGCCGGCCGCAGACGGTATCGGCGCTCGCGTGGTGGGCGGTTGCCGCGGCAGGCTTCGCCGGGGGCTGGGCGGCCGGGGCCTATCTCATCGCCGCCGCGCGCGAACGCGCGTTCCTCTACAAGCTGGCGCAACGCCTCTTGATCGGTGTGGTCTTCGCCCTCGCCACCCTTGGCGGGGTCATGAGCAAGGGTAGCGCGCTCGGGGGCACGGCGGACGTGGCCGCCGGCCTAGCCGCGCTCGGCCTCGGGTTCATCTGTGCGTTCTGCGGGGCGAGGCTCGCTTACCTCAACGCCGAGCAGGTGTAACACCCAACATCATAAGCGCGAACCCGTCACGCAGCTTCGGCCGCGGCCCGCCTCCCCGATTGCGTGTGCTCCCGTGCCCGGCATAGAGTCGCGGCACGCTGGCAGATTTCATCAAACTCGGTCCACACCATGGATATGGCAAAGAGCGAAATCCGCGACGGCATGCAGATCGACTGGGACGCGCCCATCGAAATGGACGACGGGCTCGTACTACGCGCGGATATTTTCCGACCCGCCGGCGGCGGGCAATATCCGGTCATCCTGAGCTACGGTCCTTATGCGAAGGGGCAGGCCTTCCAGGAAGGATACAAAGGCAATTGGGCGCGGCTCATCAAGGCCGCGCCCAATATGCTGGAAGGCTCGAGCAACAAGTACCAGAACTGGGAGTTGGTCGATCCCGAGAAATGGGTGCCGGATGGCTATGCCATCGTGCGGATCGACTCGCGCGGGGCCGGCCGCTCGCCGGGTTATATGGACGTGTGGTCGCCGCGCGAGACGGAGGACCTTTATCAGTGCATCGAGTGGGCCGGCGTGCAGCCGTGGTCCACCGGCAAGGTCGGCGTCAACGGTATTTCCTATTACGCCATGAATCAATGGACGGTCGGTGCGATGAGGCCGCCGCATCTCGCCGCATTGTGTATTTGGGAAGGCTCATCCGACTATTACCGCGAACTCTGCCGGCATGGCGGCATCCTCAGTGATTTTTTCCGCAGTTGGTTCGGCCGCCAAGTGCTCCGTGTGCAGCACGGCGTCGGCACGCGCGGCTGCAAGAGCCCGATAACCGGTGAATTCGCCGCCGGCCCCGAGACGTTTTCGGAAGACGAGCTCGCCGCCAACCGCGCCGATTCTCCCGGCGAAGCGAAGAGGCGGCCATTTGCCGACGAGTATTATGCGTCGCGCACGGCGCGATTCGAGGACATCGAGGCGCCCTTGCTCTCCGCCGCCAATTGGGGCGGCGTGGGCTTGCACGCGCGCGGCAATTTCGAAGGCTGGATGCGCGCAGGCTCCCCCCGTAAGTGGCTGGAGGTGCACGGCGATACGCATTTCACACATTTCTACAGCACTTACGGCGAGGCGTTGCAGAAACGCTTCTTCGGTTATTTCCTCAAAGAGGAGGACACCGGCTGGAACGACCAGCCGCGCGTGTCGCTCAATGTCCGCCATCCGAACGAAACCTTTGTATTACGCGCCGAGCAGGAATGGCCGCTCGCGCGCACACAATGGACGAAATATTTCCTCCAGCCCGATGGGCTGGCGCTCGGCACGCAGGCGCCGCATAGCGAAACGGCACTAACCTATGAGACCACCGGCGACGGCCTCACCTTTCGGTTGCCGGTGTCGGACAAGCCGCTGGAGATCACCGGTCCGGTGGCGGCAAAACTCTTCTTGTCATCCGACACAACGGACGCCGATGTCTTCCTCGTGCTGCGGCTCTTCGACCCCGCCGGCAA
>DASTWX010000265.1:0-3753 GCA_035765795.1 Pseudolabrys sp.
TTTACGCCGCCGCCTCGCCCCGCCGTGCCGACAGATCGTCGATCGTCGCCAGCACGGTCTCGTTGATCCGCCGAAGGAAATAGACCGCCTCGCCTGCGGCGTTGCCGCTGACTCGCCGATGTCCGAACGTATCGCGGCCGAGCGGAAAGTCGTCGCTCTCGTGCGTCGGGCCCGGCGTTTCGCCTCTGAGGACGTTCATGAGAGCGGAGAGATTGTCGCGGGTGATCGTGGCCAGGTGTTCTCGCTTCGATTCCGGCAAGTCGGATGTGCCGGGCGCGGCCGCGTCGGCGGCTTTGATCAGGTGCCGCCCATAGTAGGTCAGCGCTGCGGCGGCCGTGAGCCGCCTCTCGATGCCGTCCAGGCGTACGGCGCCGGGAAGACGCCGCAGCGGCGCGGCGCTGCTGCTCAATCGCCGATAGCGCTGGTCCAGTGCGAGCGCCTGATCGTCGAGAGAACCGGCAGCGGCGCCGCCGCCCAATCGTTTGAGGCATGCTTGCGTGATCTCGTCGAGCATCTGGAGAAACGCAATCGCGTCGTTGTTGAGCTTCTCGCGCGTCCGAACGGGCAGGAGAACGGCGGCGGCGCCGAGCGCGATGGCGGCGCCGATCACCGTTTCCATGATCCGCACTTCGAGCGTTTCGGTCGTCAGCGTACCGAGGAATTCGTAGAGCAGCGCAATCAGCATGGTGATCCAGAAGACCATCAACGCATAGGAAATGGGCCGCAGGTACATCGCGGCAAACACCGAAACCGCGAGCAAAGGCAGAATGACTTTCGGATCGGCTCCGGTGAGGCTGGTCACCCAAAATCCGATCACTGCGCCGAAGATGGTCCCCGCGATGCGCGCGATTCCCTTCAGCACCGTCTCCTCGACGGTTTCGGTGCCGCCCAGGACAAGAAAAGCGGCCAGCGCCGCCCAGTACTGATGGCTCGTCGTAACCGTCGCGCCGAGAAGCACGGCCAATCCGGTGGCGACCGCGGCCTGAACGGCCCGCCGGCTGGTGGGCGCCTGTAGCCCATAATCAGGTGGCGCCATTGACGCGCCCTGTCCGGACGCCGGCGCCGGTGGCTCCGTGTCGTCGGCGGTCTCGCGGGCGGCGGCGCCCGGATCGGCCAGATCGGCCGCCTCGATGCGTTGCATGCCGCCGGCAGCGTCCAAAAGCTCGCGAACGGCGTGGTGCAATTGCCGCGCCTGCATTGGCCACCCCTCGGGCGGATCGTGCGCGTCCTTCTCGGGCTTGTCGCCTTGCGCATTTGCATCTTGTGAATCTCGGCGCAGGCGAGCCTGTGCGCGTTCGAGCACGCCGGCAAGCTGCGCCCGGAGCGGTATGGACATTGTCGTGCCCGCACACGCGGCACGCCGGGCCGCGGTGGCCGTATTGCTGGCGGCAAGCTCGGTATCGAACAGACGCAGACGCAATTCGCCCGGCGACGTCCGCGGCCCCAGAGATTCGGGATCGCTGGACTGAAGCTGACCTTGCAGGAAGGCGGCGCTTCGATGCAATTGACGCATGTCGCCACGAACGCGCCGGCTGACGTCGGGGTCCCAGCGCGCACCGGAAACCGCGTCGATGAGCGGATCGAACGCGAGGACGAGACGTGCACGAAAGGCGGCCACGCCGTCGCGCAGAACGCGATCGGGCTGCTCGCCGATAAGCACGAAACGAAACAGATAGGCCCAGATGGCGCCCACCACGGCCGCTACGACAAACGCCGCCGTCTGAGCCAAGGGAAAGTGCAGAAGCAACCCGTAGTAATAAGCCATGAACGCCATCTGCCCCATGGCGGCGAGGCGCGGACCGAAACCGCCGATCCAAACCCCCACCAGAACGACGGCAACCAGCACGGCCGTGCTCAGCGCGAACGAATGCGCCACCGCGGCGCCCAGCACGGCCCCGGCGACCGCGGGCAGCACGATGAGCGCGGTGGTCAGCTTGCGTCCCGCCGCCGTCGCATCTCCCGGCATGCTGGCGGCATACATTGCCACCATGCCCCCGAACATGGCGGGAGCGAGAGGCGAGATGGCTGTCATCGTGCCGAACAGCAGAACCGATGTGGCGGCCGCGGCAACCGCGGCGAACGTATCGGCGGCCGCTCCGAACAAACGGGTGAAGCCGGGGTCGGGCACCGCCAGCCAGCGTTTCAGGAATGCGCGCCACCAGCGCGCCGTCAGCATGCCGCCAAACCGGCTGTGCGCTTCCGAGTCGACCACGACCGGACCGGCATCCACGTTACCCCGCTCACCGGCGCGGAAGATCGGCTGATAATCCAAATCCCGGCTCACCGCGGTCACGGTCTGCGCGGCGCGATAGGCGAAGGGCAGCCATTGCCGGTAACGCGAATAGGCGTCGTGCGGGTCTGCCGCCGTCTCGAGGCTTGCCATCTGCGCCGCATCGCGATTCAAGCGCAGAAAGCGAGCGACCCAGATGTCCGCTCTTCCACGATCGGTACAAGCCGCGGAGAACTCTTCGAACGAAACGAGCTCGGGCACGGCGGCGCTTTTCCACCCGAGCTGGCCGTGCAAGTAATCCGCAAATTGATTGAACTGGGTGCTCAACTGGGTGAGCAATGGATCGATCGAGCCGGCATGGCCCGATGGCAGACCCCATCGCAAGGCGCCGAGCGATCCGCCCAGCATATGCAGCGCATAAGGCAGCGCGAACTGGTCCCGGCCGCTCTGGAAGTAATAAGCAATGTGATGCAGACGCAGCCCGTCCGCGTAGGACCAGAAGCTTCCCGCGATTCCCTGGAGCAAGCCGTCGAGCCCGGTGGGCTGGCCCGCGGGGAAATACGAACGAAGGCTCAAGACCGGATCGCCGGCGTCAGCGTCGGAACTGACGAAATTGGAGCACAAGCTCCGCAGGTCGCGCACCACCTGGTAGACGCCAAGTAGAAACGTGAGGATCAACGAGACAAGCAGCGCCGCGCTCAAGGTTTCGGCGATCGTCAAGGCGCGAAGCAGGTCGGTTTCCGGCGTGATTTGCGAGGTGCCGACGGTCGATAGCTGCGCCGCGCTCAGATACATGGCGGCGAAAATCCCGGGACCGAGATTGCGGCCGTCGAATTGAAAATTCGTCCCGACCATGAGGCCGTAATAGATGAGCCCGAAACCGACGACGACGCAGCCGAGCCATGTCGTCACGCTGAGCACGATCTGAAGCCCGGTGATTTGACGCAACGCTATGGGACGCCAGCGCCGCGACAGCCGCCGTGTCACGAGACGCACGCCTCGCCACAAGAGCGAGCAAAGCGGCGTGGCAAGGAACCCGGCCTCGTCGTAGTTGAGCGCCGTCAAAAACAAGTCGAGAAGCCCGAGCCCGAGGATGATGATTCCCAATGCCACCCAGAGCGCGTGCATATCTCACTTCGCCTGCTTTGCCCGGCGCGGCGCCTCGCGCGCGGTGAGAACCCCCTGCCCCCGACGCGTGTTCCGCGCGTCCGAGGTGGACGTGGCGGCGTAGCCTGGATGCAGCGCCAGCGTCATCCGGGTCTCGCGCGGCGCATCATGCAGCCATTTACCTCGGCTGCGACGGGCACCTCCGTCCACGCCATATGGCGGGCTGCGCATGGAGCGGCTCTATCAAGCGGCGAGCCCGCCTGAACGTGGCGCCGAACTCTCGCGGCTGTCCTTGACAAAGTGCACCCACGATGAGAGCAATGAGATCATTGCTCTCATGGAGAAAGACGTGGCCGGAAACCTGCATGTCCGCAATCTGGACGATGCTCTGATCGCGCGGCTGAAGCGGCGCGCGG
>DASTWX010000266.1:0-3182 GCA_035765795.1 Pseudolabrys sp.
GACGTGCGTCACGGCCTGACCACCGGCATCTCGGCGGAGGAGCGCTGCAACACCGTGCGGGCGCTCGCCAACGACAACAGCGGCGCTTCCGATTTCGTGCGTCCCGGCCATGTCTTTCCGCTCGTCGCAAAGCAAGGGGGCGTGCTGATGCGCTCCGGTCACACCGAAGCTTGTGTCGATCTCTGCCGTTTGGCCGGGCTGCCGCCGGTCGGCGTGTTGGCGGAATTGATGAACGACGACGGCTCGGTGATGCGAGGCCCTGAGGTCGCCGCCTTCGCACGCGCGCATGGGTTTGTTCAGCTCTCGATCGCGGAACTGATCGCCTATCGCCAGAATCGCGACAAGCTGGTGGAGCGAGTCGGCGAATTCCAGGCGTTTTCGGAGATCGGGCCGTTGCAGGGCTATGCTTATGTGACGCCGTTTGACCGCGTTCATCACATGGCTTTCATTTACGGCGATCTCGGCGACGGACGCGCTGTGCCGGCGCGTTTACATCGAGCCGATGTCATCGGCGACGTGTTCGGCGGCGCTAAGCCCATCCATGCATCGCTCGCGCGTTTTGCCGAAGAGGGCCGCGGCGTCATCATCTACCTGCGCGACGGAACCGCCGGCGTGCCGGTGGCCGAGATTCCGCATGAAGGCGGAACGGGCACCGAAGCGGCCCGCTCGCAACAATGGCGCGAGATCGGCCTCGGGGCCCAGATTCTCAAGGACCTCGGCATCTCCTCGATCCGGCTGCTCTCGTCCAGCAAGCGCACTTATGTCGGCCTCGGCGGCTTCGGCATCGAGATCGTGGATACCGAAATGCTCGACGGCTGAGGACGATTTTTCGAGAATTGTCCACGGCCCCAATTGTCGCAGCCGGCGAATAGGCAAATACTGTGTCCCGCTTGCCGGTCCCCCGGCGGGGCACCGGCCGAGAATGGGGGAAGCGAACATGTCGGCAATAACATCGACTCAGACAACTGCGTGGTACTGGAATCGCTGGTCGCAGTTGGTTCTCGGCTTGATCGCCATGATGGCGATCTCCAGTCCGCAATATGTATGGACCCTGTTTACCGGCCCGCTCAACCAGAAGCTCGGAACGACGCTCGCCGAATTGCAGTGGACGTTCTCGCTGCTCATCATCCTGCAAACCTGGTGCTCGCCGGCTCAGGCTTATCTGGTTGACCGGTTTGGCCCACGGCTCTTGATCTCCATCGGGGCCGCCATGTCTGGCGGCGGCTGGATCCTGTCGGCCTACGTCACGAATGTTTGGGCGCTGTACTTTACCTATGGCGTCATCTGCGGCTTCGGGACCGGTATCATCTATGTCGGCATCATCGGCTTGATGGTGCGTTGGTTCCCGGACCGGCGCGGGCTTGCCGCAGGCATTGCGGCTGCGGGGTACGGCTTCGGCGCGTTCTTCACCAGTTTCCCGATCGATAGCATGATCAAGAGCTCGGGCTATGCGCATACGCTGATCGTTTGGGGCATCATCCAAGGCATCATCGGCATCGTGGCCGCACAGGGCCTTCGGATTCCTCCCGAAGGCTGGCTACCGCAGGGCTATTCGCCGGCAACGGCTTCCACGGCGCAGGCGAAGCGCAGCTACACGCCGCGTGAGATGCTGCAAAGCCCGATCTTCTGGTTGCTCTTCGTCATGATGAGCATGATGGCCACGAGCGGCCTCATGGTCACGTCCAATGTCGGACCATTTGCGCACGACTATAAGATCGCCAACGTGCTGGTGCTTGGGATGGCGGCATTGCCGCTTTCGCTCACGCTCTCGCGGCTTACCAACGGACTGACGCGGCCGTTCTTCGGTTGGGTTTCGGACCGTATCGGGCGCGAATGGACCATGGGCCTCGCCTTCACGCTCGAATGTATCGGCATTCTGGTCCTGTTCGCTTTCCTCGACCACCCGGCGCTATTCGTGGTGCTCACAGGCGTGGTGTTCTTCGGCTGGGGTGAGATATTCTCTCTCTTCCCGGCGACGCTGACCGACACGTTCGGGCCGAAATTCGCCGCCACGAATTACGGCTTTCTGTACATCGCACAGGGTATCGGCTCGATACTCGGCGGGCCGGTCGCGGCCTTCATCAAAGAGAGCACCGGAAGCTGGACGGCCGTATTCTTCATCGTTGCTGCGCTGGATATCATCACGGCGCTTTTGGCCGTGTCAGTGCTCCGGCGCATGCGAGCCAAGCACTTTCAGTCGAGTTGACGTTTCCTCGGCCTGTCACCATGCGACCCCGGCCGGGCGCGGCCCGGCCGGCTCCGCCATAATTTGGCGGCGAATGCCATGGCAGCATGAGCATTTCCCGGGACGGAGTCTTCCAGTGTTGCGCAAGCTGATGTCCTACGCGGCCGTTGCGGCATCCGTTGTTGGAATAGGCGGCCTCGGCAGTGTCTTGGCGGCCGGTCCCTTCCACGCCGTCGACGAACGGTCAAATGCCATTCCGGTCGACGTCGAACTCGTGCTCGCGGTCGACGTCTCGTATTCCATGGACCCGGACGAGCAGGCGCTCCAGCGAGAGGGCTATCGCCTGGCGCTCACCTCCAAGGAGTTCCTGCAAGCGCTGCACGAGGGCGCCCACGGCAAGATTGCCATTACCTATGTCGAGTGGGCCGGCCAGTTCGACCAGAAAGTGGTCATGCCCTGGCGTCTGATCGACGGACCGGAAGCGGCCGATGCAGTCGCGGCCGAAATCGGCCGCGCGCCCTACCGGCGTGCGTCGCGCACCTCGATTTCCGGCGGTCTTCGCTTTGCCAAAGGGCTGTTCGCCGACAGCGGCTATCGCGGATTGCGGCGGGTGATCGATGTTTCGGGCGACGGGGCCAACAATAGCGGTCCGCCGGTAGCGCCCACGCGGGACGAAATCGTCGCCAGCGGTATCACCATCAATGGCCTTCCGCTCATGCTCAAGCGCGCCTATGGCAGCATGATGGATATCGAGCACCTCGATTGGTATTATCATGACTGCGTGATCGGTGGTCCCGGCGCTTTTGAAGTGCCGATTCGCGACCGCTCGCAATTCATCGAGGCGACGCGCACGAAGCTGGTGCTCGAAGTCGCCGGCCGCACGCCGCAAAACCGGCCGCGCGTCATCCCGGCGGCGGCGGAAGCACCGCGCGTCTCCTGCACCGTCGGCGAGACAATGTGGCAGCAGCGGTGGGGCGGCTCGGATTTTCAGTGAGGC
>DASTWX010000267.1:0-7165 GCA_035765795.1 Pseudolabrys sp.
GCATTGGCGCGACAAAGAGCCAAGCTGGTTCAACGCGCCGGTCCCCTCTTTCGGGCCGGTCCACGCGCGTCTCCTGATCGTGGGCCTTGCGCCCGGCTTGCAAGGCGCCAACCGGACCGGCCGGCCGTTTACCGGCGACTACGCCGGCGTGCTGCTCTACGAAACCTTGCAGCGTTACGGCTTTGCCCGCGGCCACTATGCCGCGCGCCCTGACGACGGCCTGGCGCTGGCCGACTGCCGCATCACCAACGCGGTGCGATGCGTGCCGCCCGAGAACAAGCCGACATCGGCGGAAATCAAGACCTGCCGCCGTTTCCTCGTCCCGACCTTGGCCGAGATGACGAACTTGCGCGCGATCGTCGCGCTCGGGCGTATTGCACACGAGAGCGTGGTCACCGCATGGGACGCAAAAAAATCAGCAATGCCGTTCAAGCACGGCGCCGCGCATGCGCGCGGGCCGGTCACGCTTTTTTCCAGCTATCATTGCTCGCGCTACAATACCAACACCGGCGTGCTGACACCGGAGATGTTTCGAGAGGTATTTGCGGCGGTGCGCAGCTATTTGGATGCTTAGGGCGTAGTCAAGGCACCGGTTTGGCCTCTCCTCCGACCGGGAAGCGGTGGTCGTGCAAATTCCTTCCTGCGCGGGTCACCAGCTTTCTCAAACGGAGACATGCCGCTTGCCGCTACGAATACCGGCTTGAGAATTTGTGCCGCGCCGGCCCCAGTGGCGCATCAGGACACCGAGCATGACAGCGCCGCCAATCAGTGACGCGATGACCTGCCCGATGAGCAGGAGCACGCCGGCGGCGAGCAGCAAAACCCGCCACAATGGCCCGATTGGCCCGAACAGGTAGCCTTCCGACGCGCTCACCAATGCCGCCACTGCCACGATCGCGCACAAGATGGCGAAACCGATGTGCCAGAGCGGGCCGATCAGCAGCAGCGCCGGATTATAGATGAATACGTATGGTATAAGGAAAGCAATGATGGCCAGTCGGCAGCATCGCACGGCGATCTTGATCGGATTGGCATTGGCGATGGTGCTGGCGGCGAAGGCCGCGACAGCGATCGGCGGGGTGATCGCCGACATCGATGAGAAATAGACGATAAACAAGTGCGCTTGCAGCATCGGAACATTGAGCGCGAGCACGGCGGGGGCGACCAGTACGGCCGCCAACGTATAAACCGCCGGCGTCGGCATACCCATGCCGAGCACCACAATGATAATGGTCGCTATGATCAGCGTCAGCGGTCCGCTGCCGGTGGCGAGGATGAAGAGCGCCGACGAAATCTTGCCGGTAAGGTCGGTCATCGCCAGGGTGCCGACCACTAATCCCGCCACTGCGCAAGCGACCCCGATTCCTGTCATACGGCGCGTCGCCTGATCGAGCCCCCGCAGCAGTGCTTTACCGGTCGCGACGGGCGAGCGGATGCGCCAGAACGTGATCGGCACCAGCGTCGCCAGCGCCACCGCGGCGGAAAAAGCCGGCCGATCCTCCGTCATCACGTACCAGATCAAGACGATGATCGGCACGAGGTAGTACCAACTGTGCAGCAGCACCGTGAAAACACTCGGTGTGTCGCCGGTCGCCGACGGCTGTAATTGTTCCGCCCGCGCCCGGTAGTGCACCGCGAGGAATACCGACATGTAATAGAGGAGCGCCGGCACGACCGCCGCGATGACGATGGCGCTGTAGGGGATGCCGGTGAAATCGGACATCAGGAACGCGGCCGATCCCATCACCGGCGGCAGCAGCGCGCCGCCGGTGGACGCGACTGCTTCGACCGCGCCCGCGTAGGTCGGCGACAGGCCGGTGCGGATCATCAACGGGATGGTGAAGGAGCCGGTGGTGACCACGTCGGCGGTGGGTGACCCCGAAATGGAGCCGTAGAGTCCCGACGATACAACCGCCACTTTGGCGGGACCGCCGATCTGGCGGCCGACGAGACTGTTGGCGAGATCGAAGAAGAAGTCGCCCCCGCCGGCGATGTCGAGCAACGTCCCGAACGAGACGAAAGCGAAGACGAGCAGCGCGGCCACCCCCAGCGCCGGCCCGAACAGGCCATTGGTGGTGTAGACGATCTGATAGAGAATTTCCTGCAGGCTCAGGCTGCGGTGCCAGAAGGGGCCGGTGAGGTACTGGCCGAAGATGCCGTAGGCGAGAAAGACCAGCACGATGGCGACCAGCGTAAACCCGATGCAACGGCGGGTCGCTTCCAGCACCAGGAAAATGAGGATGACGCCGGCGATCTTGTCGATGACGTTAAGGTCGTCGATCATCGGCAGCCGCATTTCGTAAACGGGCTGCATCGCGATGAAATAAACGGAGATTGCCAGCGCAAACGCCGCTGCCGTCCAGGAGAACACAGAGCGCCCGGTGGGCCTGTCGGGATTACCGGTGATCGTTAGAAAAGCGATAGCGAGGATCGCGCCGATAAACCAATCGAGCGCTATGGCGCGGTCGACGTAATAACCGAAGGCCAGCAGGATAAAGAATACCGCGGTCGCAATCGCTATCAGCGAGACGAAGCCGGATTCAATGCGGCCGAGTTGGCGCGGACGCCCCGGCGCCAAGGTGCGCACGAGCTTGGTGAGCACGTTTGGTCCCCTATTCGCGGCTGGATCAGGCCACATCGGCGGCGGCCCTCCGCCGCCGCCGATCGTCACGCGAGCTTATTCGAGGCCGGCGGACTTGTAAGCTTTCTTTGCACCGGGCGCCAAGGTGAGCGGCGCCACATCCGGCAGCGACTTCTTGCCCATACGGGCGAAGGACGGATAGGCCTTGGTCAGGTAATCGTAGTGATTGATCATGGCCTTGGTGATCGTCTCCACCTCAACATCGGGCATTTTGTCGGACGCGACCAGGACCACATAGCCCGTGACCGTGGGAACGGCTTGGGGCTCGAACGAATAAGTTTTCGCGGGAATAGTGATCGATTTGGTGCCGATCTCGCTGTTGATCTTGGCGGCGACACTGTCCGGAATGGGCAAAAGCTTCACGGCCATGTCGTGCGCGAGCCGGTCGAGTTGCGCGGAGGGAAACGCCAGCATGTTGAGGACGAGGTCGACCTGCCCGTTCTTGAGCATGTCCAGCCCGCTATTGAACGAGACGTATTCGATGCGACCGCCCCAGGCCGCGATATCCTTGGCGGTGAAGCCGGCGGCCTTGAACACTTCCTCGCCGGCGATAGCCATCATGGTGCCACGCTTGTTCAGGGCGACGCGGATCGGCTTCTTCGCCTTGGCGATCTGCTCCAGGCTGGTGAAGGGCGAATTCTTGGGCACCACGATCTGCACCGTAGCCTGCGGATCGAGCAGGGCGATGGCGCGGATATTGGTGATTTTGCTTTTGAACGGCGCCGTGCCTTTGATGGCGCGAAGCGCCATCTGCGCGTGCGTAATGCCGAGTTGCACTTTGCCCTGCGAAACGAGCTGAACGTTGGCGGCGTCGCGTCCCGGCTCATAGGTAAACGACGAGCCGGGCGCGGCGAGCCGAATGGTTTGGCCGATGGCCGCGCCCATGGCGCTCCAAGCGCCGCCGACCGAGCCACCCGCCAGAGTTACTTTCAACGGCTCGGCCGAGACGGCGACGGTGCCGCCGATCAGCGCCGCACCAAGGCCGAGGGCGGCTAAAAAAGATCGCGTAAGGCGTCGGTGCATTGTATTTCCTCCCGCTGAATGGACGTGCGACCGGCATGGCTGCGCGTCTCGTTCGTTGTTTCTGGCGGTCTCCCCGCCAATTCATTTGCGTACATATGATCAGCGTTAGCGCCTCCCAATGTCAATGGGCAGGCTCGCGTCTATTTGTGGGCATTTCTTGCTGCCGCAATTGACAATGGGCCGAGCCGCGATATCGTTTGCGTACAAACGAGTTTGCGCCCGCTCGATGCCGGACGGGACTGCTCTCGATTCCAGGCGAGGTGGTTATGCTTGATCGCTATATGGTGAGCCGTCTGATTGATCTGTGGCTCGCTGAAGATATCGGCGCATGCGATCTCACCTGTCAGGCGATGATCAACGCCGACGCAAAGGGCGCTTTCCGCATGAATGCACGCGAACCACAGACGGTGGCGGGGATAACGATAGCCGCGACCGTCTTCCGTCATTACGACCCGGCGCTGAATATCGTGCTTGCCGCCGAGGATGGCGCAAAGGTTGATAAAGGCACGTGCCTGCTGACAGTATCCGGCTCCGCCCGCAGCGTCCTGACAGCGGAGCGCACGGCGCTCAACATCATTCAGCACTTGTCCGGTATCGCCACCGAAACGGCACGCTTCGTAGCGGCAATCGCCGGCACCAAAGCCCAGCTTATCGACACCCGCAAGACAACGCCTGGCTTGCGCATGCTGGAGAAGCATGCCGTCGTCTGCGGCGGCGGCGCCAATCACAGGCTTGGCCTCGATGGCGGCGTGATGATCAAGGACAATCACATCGCGATCAGCGGCAGCATCACCGCCGCGGTGGCGCGGGCGCGAAAGCTAGTTCCGGCATTGACCAAGATCGAGGTCGAATGCGACCGGCTGGAACAGGTGCGGGAGGCGCTCGCCGCCAAAGCGGACATGATCATGCTGGACAACATGCCGCTCGACGAAATGCGCGAGGCGGTGAAAGTCGTCGGCGGGCGTGTGCCGCTGGAAGCCTCGGGCGGCGTGCGATTCGAGACGGTACGGGCGATCGCCGAGACCGGGGTGGATTTCATCTCGACCAGCCGGATCACGCAGGCTGCACCGGCCGTCGATATCGGTCTCGACGAAGCCGCCTGAGTCTTTGATGCCTGCGGGCACGCTGTTTCTGGTTGTCGGTCCGAGCGGCGTGGGCAAGGACACGTTGCTGGACGGCGCACGCAAGGCGTTGGCGACCGATCGGCGTTTTGTCTTTGCACGACGCGCGATCACCCGTCCGGCGGATGCGGGCGGGGAAGATCACGAGGCGCTGACGCCGCAAGAATTCGCCCGCCGCACGGAGGCCGGGGAATTTCTGCTGTCGTGGTCGGCGCACGGGCTCGAATATGGGCTGCCGCTTGCGCTCGCCGATTGCCTGGCGCAAGGACAACACGTGATCGCCAACGGCTCGCGGGCGACCGTCGCAGAACTCGCTAAACGCGTCGCAGATCTCGTCGTTATCGAGGTCACAGCCCCGGCAAAACTGGTCGCCGCCAGGCTACAAAGCCGTGGCCGGGAATCTAAAGCCGAGATAGCCGCGCGCGCCGCGCGCACCACGCCGCCTTTGCCGATTCACGTCCAGGTCGTTCAGGTCGTCAACGATGCCGATGTGCAAGTTGGCGTCGAGCGTCTCATGGCGGCGTTGTCTCGCGCGCCCGTCTTGCGCGTCCGCGCGCTGCCCATCGACAGCGGACGCGATCACCTCCTCTACCTGCCGGCGAGCAGCACGGCAGTATCAGCGTCCGAATTTCTCGGTCCTGGCCGCGTCGAAATTTCCGGCGCTGGCCGCAGCATCCGCGGCGCCGTGCATGTGATCGACGACGACCGCCTTCTCGGCACAACCGACATCGGCCTATCGCGCAGCGCGTTTGAAGCTCTCGGTGTGCCGGAAGGCACAAAGGTACGGATCGAGCGCACGCCATCGCCGGAAAGTGCCGCTGCGCTGCGCGCAAAATTGCGCGGCGAGGAGCTGGACGAAGGACAACTCCACCGATTGATCGGCGACATCGTCGAAGGCCGTTATCCCGATCGCGAAGTGTCCGCTTTTCTGGTCGCGGCCACTCGTGGACTCACCGATAAAGAAGTCATCGCGCTGGCGCGCGCGAGGCTCCATTTTGCGCAGAAAATCGAGTGGAATGAAGACATCGTCGTCGACAAGCATTCGATGGGTGGCATTCCAGGCAGCCGCATCACGATGATCGTGGTGCCGCTCGTCGCGGCGCACGGGCTGGCTATGCCGAAAACCTCCTCTCGTGCAATCACCTCGGCCGCGGGCACCGCCGATGCGATGGAGACACTGGCGCGGGTGGACCTCGCCGTCTCCGACGTCCGCGAGGTCGTTGCGCGGGCACGCGGCTGCATTGCCTGGAACGGCCGGCTCAATCATTCAGCCGTCGACGACGTAATGAACGCCATCACGCGACCGCTCGGCCTTGATTCGACGCGCTGGTCGGTGGCGTCCATTCTGTCCAAAAAGCTTGCCGCCGGATCGACCCATGTCATCATTGATCTGCCCTATGGGCCACAGGCCAAATGCAAGACAAGGCTCGAAGCGGAAGAGCTTACAGTACTGTTCGAGCGGGTCGGCCGCGGACTCGGTCTCGTCATCGAAGCTCATGCCACCGACGGCAGCAAACCGATCGGTCGCGGCGTCGGCCCCGCGCTCGAGGCGCGCGACGTTCTCGCCGTGCTCAACAACGATCCTGCCGCGCCGATCGACCTTCGTGAAAAAGCGCTGTTCTTTGCCGGCCGCATCCTTAGTTGGGACCCGGCGCTCGAATCTGAAGCACGCGGCCGTGCCCGCGCCGCCGCATTGCTCGCCTCCGGCGCCGCCCGCGCCGCGCTAGAGCGGATCATCGACGCGCAGGGCCGCCGTGAGCCGCGTCTTGTGCCGGGGAGCTTCACCCAAACCGTGAAGGCGGATCGCTCCGGCACACTTGCACGTATCGATGGCTGGGCCGTGGCCGCGATTGCCCGCGCCGCGGGCGCGCCGAGCGACAAGCGCGCCGGCCTCGACGTGTTGTGTAGCGTTGGCTATCCCGTCCGCGCCGGCGAGCCTCTTTATGTTATCCACGCAGGCTCAGAAGCGGACCTTGCGACCGCGGTTACGCTGGCGACGAAGAATAGCGGTTGTTCGGTCGAAGACTGAACGAGCCCCTTTATCCGTGTCCGCTAGCCCTTCTCTCTGAGTAGTCGTCCCCGCTCACGCTCCCAACTACGCTTCTTCAGCGTCTCGCGTTTGTCATGCAGCTTCTTGCCCCGAGCCAGCGCGATTTCGATCTTGGCGCGCCCGCGCTCGTTGAAATAGAGCTTGAGCGGAACGATGGTCATCCCCTCGCGGTCTACGCCGCCGGCCAGCCGGTTGATCTCGCGCTCGTGGAGGAGCAGCTTGCGCGCCCGCTTGGGCGCGTGATTGTTGAACGGGCCGGCTTGCAGATACTCGGGAATGTTGGCGTTGACCAGCCAGATTTCGCCGCCACGTGCGTCGGCGTAAGACTCC
>DASTWX010000268.1:0-9054 GCA_035765795.1 Pseudolabrys sp.
ATCATCATCGGAATGGGAAGCAGCACCACCGGCTCGTACATCATTCTTTCCGTGGTGGCTGCGCCTGCGCTGGTCAATCTCGGCGTTCCTTTGGTTTCCGCACATCTCGCCGTGTTCTACGCGGCGTGCCTGTCCAACATCACGCCTCCGGTCTGCGTCGCAGCCTTCGCCGGCGCAGCGATCGCCGGCGCCTCGCCGATGAAGACGGGATTTGCCGCACTCAAGTTCGGTGCGACGCTCGCGTTGATGCCCTTCAGCTTCGTTTACGTTCCCCAGCTTCTGCTTCAAGGGTCGGCCGGCGAGATCGCCTATGCCGCCGGGCTCTATGCCCTCGGTTGCGTGCTGCTGGCGATCGCCATTCAGGGCGCGGAGCCTGTTTGCGGCGCGATTTCCTATCTCCGGCGGCTGCTGTTCGGCGCGGCCGGTGGGCTCCTGATGTTCCCGACCGTGGTGTGGCTCGACATGCTGGGCTTGGCCCTATTCGCGACGGCAGCCGCACCGAGCCTCGTCCCGTCACCCGGACTGGGGCGCGTTGTGATCAGGCGGCGGGGGAGCTCGATCGGTTAGAAGCAGTGCCAGGCATTCGGTTTTCCGCCAAAGACGATTACCGGCTCTTCACCCGCCGAGGCGTTCAGCGGCCAAGCCCCTACACCACAGCATATTAACCGCCGCCGTTTCCCCTTGCTCTCGGCGCTATTGCCTCTGCCGTGCGCGTACGCGGTCTCGCGTATTGCGTGGCGGCTGTCACTGACCGGGCGCTGGCGGGCTGGTCATCGACATATTGCGGGACATGCACGGGACGAGCCCGGACTGCGGCCCCGCGCCAGATCGCCAGCATGCGCGCGGCGGCGGCGGGTGAGATTTCGTCGTAAAGGCGCGCCAGATCGAACACGCGCTTGACGGAATGCCCGATCACCGGATTGAGAAACAAGAGGATACGCTGGAGCACGTCGGCGTTCATGCCGGCTGCCTTCGCGGCGATCACGATGGTTTCGCCCGACGAGTCGGACGTGATGCGCTCTGCGATAGGGCGTGCGATGCCAAGCCCCCATTCCAGAATGCGCGCGAACTCGGCGGCATTGCGCTGCAAAGCCGCGCTTTCCAGCCGCCGGATGACATCGGCCGGGGGCATCGCGACGCGTGCGTGCTGCTCCGCCACCACATCCAGGTTTCTGATAATGAGCCGCCGTTCTTCGGCGGACGCCGAGAAGAAGAGCTCGATCAGGTCTTGCTTGGCCGCTACGGCGGCCGCAGCCGAAGCGGTCTGTTGCATTGAAATGGCTGAAGCCGCGATACGAGTCTGTGCGGTCGCTGGTTCATTCCCCTCATCCTGCGGCGAGAGTGCGTTTCCTCGCGCGCGATTCTTGAAGAGCCGGTCCAGGGCTTGATCCGGGGATGACAAGCCCGGGCTCTTCGAGGCTTGGCCTTCGGCCGAGCGCCCCAGGGTGACGGATGATAGCTTTCGCAGCACTGTGGCGGGAGCGCCCGGGTACGTGCTGAGCCGTGCGGCGACCACCGCACGCGTCGCCGCGTCGACCGAGCCGATCAGTCCGACCGCCAATTCAATATATTGGATTTCTTCGTCGGCAGTGTGCGCGGGTTTTTGAACGTAGAGATCGGTCAGCACGCGCAGCAATGTCGGTCGGATATCGACGCCGTCCCGGCAAGCCAGATCGAGCAGGCCATCGAGAGGAGAATACGCGGAAGACTTCACCATGGTTTCAACGCAACACGGATACGGGATGTCCTACACTAAGCGGGCCACGTTAGCGGAGCGTTAACCTTGCGCCGCCTTAATTGGAGCAAGGAGCCGATCCGGCAAGTCCTTGAGCGGCTGTGGGCCGGAAAGAAAGGGGGGACTGCAATGGGCGAAATCATCCAATTTCCCGGCGACAAGGGCTCGTCGCGGGGCGGCGGCCATGGCGGCGCCGATGTGGAGTGTGCAACCGTTATCATCCTTCCCGTCATCCGGATCGAGCGGAGTCCGGACGGATCGAGTGTCGATCCGCCTTCCGGGAATAACGCAGGACGCGGACGCCGCCGGCGAATGGCGCGCTGACGCGCGCGTTCAAGCGGTGTGTTGCCGAAGTCATCGGCCGGCGGCTTGGTGGGACGCCACATCTGTCAGAGCCCACAAGCAGTGACTCATTCCGTCATCCTGAGAGCCTGGCCGGAAATGAAGACAGAAAATTCAAGGCGCTACCCTGTCGTCATGCCCGCGCTTGTCCCGGGCATCCACGTCTTTGCGGCCTTTTTCGGAAGCAAGGCGTGGATGGCCGGGACAAGCCCGGCCATGACGATCTCCAGGCGCTGTGCCAAACTGTTGGCAAAGCTCAATGCATTTTCCGGCCAGGCTCTGAGGTGCGAGCGAGCGCAGCGAGCGAGCCTCGAAGGATGGCGGCCATTAGTATCCGGGCGTTCATCCTTCGAGGGCCGCGCATCGTAGCTACGATTATGAACGCTATGTCTGTCATGGCGCGGTCACCTCGGGATGGTGGGCGAAGTTTGCGCCGGCGGCTATTGCTGGCACTCGCAGCCTTGACCCTGCTTGGCGGCTGCGTGAACGGCGACTTCGGGGAAGTGCGGCCGATCCTCGTGACTGACGGCATTCACGACTGGATCGGAAGCGCAGCCGTGGCGGGGCAGGGCGTCGCGCTTTCGGATTTTCGACTGACCGATGACGAGCGGGAGTTGCGCGATCTCGCTTTCCCGCTGATCCAGCCGCCTTTCGATCGCCAGCGGTGGTATTCCGTGCTCGAGGAATATGGAGTCATCCGGCCGGAGCAATGGACGCCTTGGACACGCTTCGACCGCGAGGTCTATTTGCATAAGCTTCTGGCCATTCCCTACCGGTCGCCAAGCGCGCGCTATGCGCGGCTGATCGACGACATCCGCAACGACACGACCCGGCTGGCGGAATTCTTCGAAACCGCCGCGCGTGTCATCGATATGGACCGCAAGCGTGAGAAGAGCCTCGCTTATGTTCACGGGCTCTCGGCTTACGAGCGCAGCAACGCGCTGCGGCGTATCCATGAAAACCGCGCCATCGTCGAAATGGTGGAAGCGAGCCTGTTGCACCGGGCGGCGGCTTACCGCTTTGCGCTGGAGCAGCTGGTCGTGAGAACGCCGTACGCGCAAGCTGCCGACGCGGAGCATAGTCTCGATATTCTGCGCGCCGGGATCGCCCACTATGGCCGCGAGGCTGCGTTTATTACCCGGCGCCCGCCGAGCCTCGATGCTCCCCGCTGATCATCTGCCGGCATGCACAATCACTTCCGCGCGTAGCAGCGCGATCAGAGATTACGGTGACAGTGCACTAAATTGAGTCTCCTCTCCGGCTGGTCCCATCCTCGACACCATGGCCCGTCTCGCTCGCGTCGTCGTTCCAGGCCTGCCGCACCACATCACCCAGCGCCGGAACGGCCGCGCGCGCACCTTCTTCTCCGATGCCGACTACGCGCTCTACCGCGAACTGCTCGCCGAGCATTGCCGCGCCGCGGATGTCGCCGTGTGGGCCTGGTGCCTGTGCCCAACCATGTGCATCTCATCCTGGTGCCGTCCGATACCGACGGGCTGCGCCGCGCGCTCGCCGCCGTGCACCGGCGCTATGCCGGCATCATCCACGCGCGGCGCAAGCGCACCGGCCATTTCTGGCAAGGCCGCTTCGGCGCCGTGGCCATGGACGAGGCGCATCTTGCCGCCGCGCTGCGCTATGTCTCGCTTAATCCGGTGCGGGCGCGGTTTTGCAAGCGCGCGCGGGACTGGCGCTGGTCGCGCACACGCGCGCATCTGACCGGCAAGAGCGACGGGATCACCGCGCTCAAGCCGATCCGCCGCCGCTTTCCCCGCTTCGCCGAACTCATCGACGGCGAACCCGAGGCGGACCTGTTCGACCGCCTGCGCGCCGCCGAAAGCATCGGCCGTCCACTCGGCAACGAGCGCTTTCTCGCGCGTCTCGAACGGCTCACCGGGCGCCAGCTCAAAGCGGATAAGCGCGGGCCGAAACCGTCGGCCGAAGCCGCCGACGAGGTAGAGGGGAGCCATTAAGTGCACTGAATTAAGTGCACTGCCACCGTAATAGTAATAATTGATCTCGCCGCGTCATCGGAGAGCTTTACGATGTCGCTTATTAGGCCACTCCGAATTCCAACCAGATCCCGGACGGCAACGCACCCCATTTCCTGCTGATACAGGACAATTGACGATCCCCGCTTCTTGGTACAGCATACCCAGCGTAAATCTACTTGATTTTCTTTTTGACCTGCTACGCTGTCGCACGATTACGCCGAGGAAGCGATCCCGGACAGTAGGAGCGTGTGCATATGAAATTCACCATTGCCATGAGACGCCGCGGAAAAGCGCTAGGAGCTTTTGGAGTTATCGCCCTTTTGTCGGCCGTATGCGCTAATCCAACGTCCGCGACCGAAAAGCAAACGCCCCTTAAGCCCACAGCCATCATAAGCACGGAATACGGCCCACTACGCGGCGTCGTGAAAGATGGGATAAGAGAATACCTGGGCATTCCGTTTGCAGCGCCCCCCGTCGGTGAATTGCGGTGGCGCCCGCCACAGCCTTACAAAAAGTGGACTGAGGTAAAGGATGCTACAAAGTTCGGCAATCAGTGCCCGCAGTTGTCGAGAGGCTCCGTTGTGGGCAGCGAAGACTGCTTATTGTTGAACGTTTTTGCCCCGTTGAATGTGTCCCCGAATCCGCCTGCGCCGGTAATGGTTTGGATTCATGGCGGAGCGATGGAAGTTGGAGATGGCAGTGACTATCCCGCAGCTTCGCTTGTCAAGCAGGGCGTGGTGGTCGTTACAATCAATTATCGCTTGGGTACGCTTGGCTTTTTTGCCGTTCCATCCTTGGACAGAGGCGAACAATTTGGGAATTACGGATTGTTGGATCAAGAATTTGCACTAACTTGGGTGAAAAATAACATTTCAAAGTTCGGGGGAGATTCAGACAACATTACGGTCTTTGGTCAGTCGACTGGCGGAGGGAGTGCGCTCGCCCTTATGGCTTCACCGGCCGCTAAGGGCCTTTTCGAGAAAGCCATTATCCAAAGTCCAGCCCGTTCGATGCATCTTCGGCTCAATCAACCGAGCCTCAAGAGCGTAGTAGCGAGAAGCACGAAAGTGGCGAAGGCTGTAGGTTGCGAACAATTGCGAGCGTCGTGCCTAAGGGCGGTGTCCGCTCGGGAGCTGATAAAACAGAACGTCTCCTACCCGACAGCATTTATTCTCACTGGAACCAAGGTATTTCCGCAAACTTATCAAGCGGCATTCGAATCCGGTAAGTTCAACCGCGTGCCGGTAATAATAGGAAATGTGAGGGACGAGAGGACGTTTCGTTACGGCCTAATGCAGGGCGGCTCACCCACGAATACCCTTACGGCGGAGGGCTACAAGGCAGAGCTGCACTCCTCCTTTGGCGAGAGCGCCAACGCGGTTCTCGGCAAATACCCACTCCAAAACTACGGATCGCCCACCAGAGCGCTTTCAGCAGCAACTTCGGATGCGTATATGATTTGTCGGAGCCACGTCTTAAATAAGATATTGTCCAAATGGGTACCGATTTACGCTTACGAATTCGCTGACCGCACTGCGCCGGTGGCGCTACCAACAGTCAGCTTTACCTACGGCGCCTACCATACAGGAGAAATTGCATACCTGTTTCACGGATATAAAGATTTGAAGTTGAATCCGTTACAAATGACATTATCCAGCCAAATGATTTCTTACTGGACCACATTTGCAAAGACTGGCAATCCGAACTCCGCGGAGAGCCCCAATTGGCCACGTTATGGTGGCGACAACCCGAACTTTCAAGTGTTTCGTTTGCCTACTGCCTTTACACAATCTGCATCGGCAGAAGATGCGAGGCATAGCTGTGGATTTTGGAGTCAAACTGCCTACACCTTCCCAGGCAAGTGACGCGCGCAAAGCGCCACGCTTGAGGATTACAGTGACGGTGCACAAATTACAGATAAATGAGGTGCCTAAGTCGGTCTGAAGTGGACAAGCGGGCCGAAGCCGCCAGCCCGATGCCGCGGAGACTCCACGAGGGATTTATTGAGCGCACTGTCACCGTAATTGCGCGTCCCGGTAATTGCTGATGTTGAGGCGATCGAGCGCGATGCGCAACGGTGAGGACGCCGTCGCGCGGGTCCTCTCGGCTTACAAACGCAGCAACGCGCTGCGGTGTATTCGTGAAAACCGCGCCATCGTCGCGATGGTGGAGGCGAGCCTGTTGCACCGGGCGACGGCTTACCGCTCCGCGCTGGAGCATCTGGTGGTGAGAACGCCTTACGCGCAAGCTGCCGACGCGGAGCATAGTCTCGATATTCTGCGCGCCGAGATCGCCCGTTATGGCCGCGAGGCTGCGTTTATTACGGAGCGCGCGCCGAGCCTCGCCGCTCCGCTTTGATCATTGGCTCGCGGCCGGTACGGCCGCCGGCTCGCATTTGGCGTTGCCGACAACGGCTTGCGCCGTCGCCATCATGCCGGGCTCGGGAGCAAGCGCGCGGAAGACGATAAGGCCGCTCGGCGACGGCGCTTCGACGATCAGCCGGTCGGCCGCGGTGATGTTCTCGTCCTGCGGCATGTCGTTGTGCTGCTCGGCGGTCATGAGCTCGAGGGCGATCGTGTGGCGGCCCGCCGCGCGATCGTTGATGGCGTAATAGGCAATGTCGTGATCGGTGTAGAACGACACCGATGTATAGGCGAGGCTTATCGGCACGCTTATCTTGAGCGGTCCCCGGTTCAGGTCGTAGCGGCAGACGGCCTCGGCGAAAGCAGGGTCCATATACGGCATCAGCGTCTTCTGCGGCGTCGGCTCCGGCAGGTGCACGGCCTTGTTGACCGGTGCAATCTCGCTCAGCCGCGAATAGGCGTCCTGCGTCGCCGCGCGCGGCAGGGCGATGATGGTGGAAAGATGCACGAGGCCGCCGAGCAGTAGGCCGCCGATCAGCAGAAGCGTCCAGCGGATCATGACGGACACCTTCGCGTTTGCAGCGACGGCATCGGCACCTCGCGGCCTTCCTTGGTGGAAACGCCGACCGCCGTGTCATAGAAGCGCATGGCGAGCACGTAGCGCTCGATGCCGCCGGTGGGCAGCCAATTGCCGGGGCTGGCGCGCGGCGCGATGACGATATCGAAGCTGCCGTCGGTATGGCGGACGATCTCCTCGCTGGTGAAGCCGTAGCGATGCACAGAATTCGCCACCAGGCCGCCTTCGCCGTTGTAGAGCGTGAGCGTCCAGAAGCGGGCGGAGGGCGTCATCCCCGACAATACGACTTCGCAGCGGCCGTCGAGCGCAGTGCCGTTCTCGTCGCTCCTGGCGAGAAACGTCAGCCCGTCGCCGAGCGCCAGCGGCAGGCGTCCGTTGCGAGCGATCGTCGCGCGTGCATAGGGGTCGATGTCGGGGGTGCCGTTTTTCGGCCAGGCCGTCCACCGGCCGATGGTCAGGCCGCCGAAGCTCGCGCCGCGGCTCAGCGCAAAATAGGTCGTGCCGAGGCCGACGGCGGCGGCGACGATGAGCGCAAATAACGTCCCGAGAAGCAGCCGCACGTTTTTCCCAAGTGCCAGTGATGATGATGATGAATAAGCGCCAAGGAGCTCACGCCAGTCAATTATTGCGCTCGAAGGCTCGTCCTTCCAGTGCCGACGCGAGCGCGTCGTTTGCCTGTGGTGCCGCCGCTTTTTTTTCCTTATCGGCGGAGAGACTAGCCGGAAGCGGCCGCATGGCGCGACTGGCATTATCCATCGACCGCTCGACCTGCGCGAGGATCTCAGCGCCACGCTTGGAGAGCATGATTGGCCGCGGCGGCGGTGCCGTCTCGCCGGATTTGCTCTTCAGTTCGGCCAAGGCCGGTTGCTGGCGTGCGGGCGGAGCGGGGATGCCCGGGAGCGGTTTGATCTCGATGCCCTGGTGCGCATACGTCATAATGCTGTGCCACGTCATCGCCGGGAGCGAGCCACCGGTCATCCGGTTGGTCGGTTCGTAATTGTCGTTGCCGAACCAGACGCCGCAGACGAAATTGCCCGTGTAGCCCATGAACCACGCATCGCGGTAGGCATTGGTCGTGCCGGTTTTGCCTGACGCCGCGATGCCGTCAAGGCGGGCGCGGCGGCCGGTGCCGTGTTCGACCACGCTGTTCATCATCATGATCATCTCGCGGGCGATCTTCTCCGGCATCACGCGCTTCGGCTTCGGCCCATCACGGTCGAAGCTCCAGATCAGCTTGCCGGAGCCCGAGCGCACCTCCAGGATCGCGTGCGGCTCGACCTTCATGCCGAGATTCGGGAACGTCGCGTAAGCCCCCACGTGCTCGAGCAAATTCAACCCGTCCGCGCCGATCGGCAGCGACGGCGTATCGGGCAGCGGCGTGGTAATCCCCATCGCCTTCGCCGTCTTGACGATTGCCGCGCGGCCCTTCTTGGCGTTGCCGTCGCCGATGATGACGGAGAGCCGCACCGCCACCGTGTTGATCGAATGCGTCAGCGCCGTCGTCAAGGTCACCGGCCCGCGGTAATGGCCGCCGTAATTGTGCGGGCACCAGTTGCCGATGCAGATCGGCGCGTCGACCACGATCGAGTTGGGCGTCAACCCGTGCTCGAGCGCGGTGGCGTAGACATACGGCTTAAAAGACGACCCCGGCTGGCGCATCGAGTCGGTGGCGCGGTTGAACTGGCTCACGCCGTAGTCCCGCCCGCCGACCATGGCGCGCACGGCGCCGTCGGTATCCATCAGCACGGTCGCCGCCTGGCCGGCGTGATATTGCTTGCCGTATTGGGCGAGCGCATTCTGCACCGCGGCATCCGCCGCCTTCTGCAGATTGGGATCGAGCGTGCTGCGCACCACGAACACCCGCTCGGTGACCGAGGGCGGGAACGTGTCGACCAGCTTGCGCACCTGGTCGAAAGCCCAGTCGAGATAATAGTTCGGCGCCCAGTCGTCCTTGCGGTCGACCGGCGTCGCCGGATGAATGCGCGCGCCGTAGACCTGGCCCTCGGTCATGAAGCCGGCGTCGACCAGGTTGTCGAGCACGACGTT
>DASTWX010000269.1:0-14558 GCA_035765795.1 Pseudolabrys sp.
TGCATCGCGCCGCCACGCGCATCGGGATGCATCCGTCCGCCAGGGCCGAAAACCACGCAAGGGACGCCGTAGGCCGTGAAGTGCACCGCATCTGCGCCGGGACGCCGGATGATGGATGCGGGCCGCTCTCCCATCACATCCTTTTGCGCCGCCCCAAGCGCCGCAACAACCGGCAATTGTTCATCGATCCGCATCGGCGGATCGCTGACATAAACGTAGATCGACGGCTCCGGCGTGCCGGCGCGCTCGGCAAAGCGGGCGAGCACCGCGCGAAGCTCCCGCTTTACTTGATCGACGGTCTGACCGGGCACGGTCCGGATATCGAGATACAAGCTGCACTCATACGGATTGCGCGAGAGCCGCCACGGCGCGCCGCCACGGATGCAGGCGACGGTGACGTTGCCATGCTCATTCATGAAGTGATGCCGCTCCTGGTAGTCGGCGGCCCACCTCATGATGTCATCTTGCAACTTATGCATCACCGCAATGGCGTTGACGATACCGGGCCGGTGCGCCAGCGCGGAATGAGCGACCGTTCCTCCCACGGTGATGCGTAACCAGATGGCGCCCATATTGGCGGGAGAAATACGCAATCCGGTAGGCTCGACGAGCATCGCATAGTCGGCGGTCACACCGTGCGTCACCATGTACTTGCTGCCGGCCCCGTAGCCGGAATACTCAATGCCTTGGAATTCCTCGATCGGGGCTTTTTCAATCTCGCCGACGACACCGCCAAAGGAAATGTCGCCATCGAGCTTGATGCCGGCTTTGACGATCGCCTCGACCGCAACCAATGCCGCGGCGAGCCCGCTTTTCATGTTGTTGGCGCCGAGGCCCCAAATCCATCCGTCCTGAAGGGTGGCCTTCGGCTTGAAGCCGGGCCCGCTCAAATGCTCCTCTTCGCCGCTATACGACGTATCCATATGGCCGGTGAACAGAAGGTTGGTGCCCTTCCCCCGGCCACGCAGATGACCGACCGCATTCGGCCGGTCGGCGTCGACGAGTTGTAGATCGGTATCGAGCCCGATCCGCCGCATGCGATCGCAAAGATAATGCGCCATCGCACTTTCCCGTCCTGTAGGACTGGAAATGTCGACCATGTCGACAAGAGCATCTCGAACGAGATCGGCGGTGATGAGTTGCGCAGCCTTTGCAAAATCCGGATGGCTCATAGTATGCCTCGTCGCCTAGGTCCTACTCGCAGTAATCACACATCGGCGTAAAACCAAAGCCATTCATGCACACAAATGTCCCGCTGGATGTGAATCCTTCCGTTGAAAGGCAAAATCTTACATCATCCGGTTGCGCTTCTCGGGTTTGTCAGCCCACGCGCGCTATGTTAGGCGCAGGCGCTTTTGACCAGTTTCCCCTCCCCACTGGGCCATGTGCCGCGAGATTTCCCGTATGTCCGATGCTTTGCATCTTTTGAAAACCCGCCGCTCGGTGAAGCCAATGGAATTGACAGGCCCGGCGCCGAGCGCGGCTGAGATCGACACGCTGCTTACCGTCGCATCACGTGTGCCCGATCACGGCAAGCTCAAGCCATGGCGCTTCATCGTGTTCGAGGGCGCGGCGCGCGAAGCGGCCGGCGAAATCATCGCCGAGGCTTTCCGCAAGGAGCGCCCGGAGGCGACGGCAGACCAGATCGCCTTCGAGCGCCAGCGGCTCGCCCGCGCCCCCCTGGTTATCGCCGTGGTCAGCCGTGCCGCGCCCCACGTCAAGATTCCCGAATGGGAGCAGCAACTCTCGGCGGGCGCCGCCGCCATGAACCTCGTGACTGCGGCGCACGCGATGGGACTCGCGGCGAGTTGGATTACCGAGTGGTACGCCTATGATCGCCACGTGTTGACGCGGCTCGGCCTTGCCGAAAACGAGCGCATCGCCGGCTTCGTCCACATCGGTCATCCGGCGAGAACGCCCGAAGACCGGGACCGCCCGCGGCTTGCCGAGATCGTCACCCACTGGCCCACTTGAGATCTGGGCCGCGCCGAGCAAGCCGATGTTCTATGAACCTGACAAACGCAACCACGGCCTTCCATACGATCCTTTCAAAGCGATCGTGGCGCCGCGGCCGATCGGCTGGATCACGTCGATGAATGCCAAGGGCGAGGTGAATCTGGCGCCCTATTCATTCTTCAATGGCATCGGCAGCCGGCCGGCGCTGATCATGTTCGCCAGCGAAGAGCGCAAGGATTCGCTATCGTTCATCGAGGAGACCGGCGAATTCGTTTGTAATCTGGCGACGTTCGAACTGCGCGATGCAATGAACGCCACATCGGCTCCCCTTCCGCGAGGCATCAACGAGATGGAGCGCGCGGGGCTGACACCGATGCCGTCGCAGTTGGTCAAGCCGCCGCGGGTGGCGGAAAGCCCCTGCGCCCTGGAATGCAAACTTCTCCGCGTCGTCAGTATCGACGAGGCCCATGGCGTGCCGGCCGATTGTCACGTCGTTCTCGGCCACGTAATCGGCATCCACGTCGAGGACCGTTTCATTGTCGACGGCCGCCTCGACACGGCTGCGATGAGGCCGATCGCGCGCTGCGGCTATGACGAGTATGCCGTCGTCGACAGCCTATTCTCGATGCGTCGGCCCGAGGCGTAAGCTAGGACTGGGCGGCGCATCGCTGCTGCTTAAGCCGCAGGGCTGCGGTCACGTTTCCGACACACGACTGCTCCAGCTATTTTCACCACGTTGCCGTAAAGTGCTTGTGGCAGGGCTGGCCCAGTCCGATCATCGGACGGGGGAGGATTAAAGTTGGTATTAGAGGGACTGTTTGGGCGTTCCCGCGCCGCCGATCATTCGGTGGAGGCCACCGCCGAAGTGCCGGCCACGCCAGCCCCGCCTGCCATCGGGTTGGCGCTAGGCGGCGGCGCCGCCCGCGGGTTCGCTCATATCGGAGTCCTCCGCACGCTCGAAGAGCACGGTGTCGTTCCCGACGTCATCGTCGGGACGTCCATCGGTGCCGTGGCCGGCGGCTGTTATGCCGCGCACCAGATGGATTCGCTCGAGACCTGGGCACGCAGCCTCACGGTTCGCAGCGTCCTCGGCCATCTCGATATCAGCCTCTCCGGTTCCGGATTGATCCGCGGCACTCATCTCGCGAACCGGCTGGAAGCGGCTCTCGCGGACACCCGCATCGAGGACCTTCCCATCCGGTTTGCCGCGATCGCGACGGAATTCAATACCGGGCATGAGATCTGGCTGACCCGCGGCCGGCTCACGGACGCGATGCGGGCCTCCTACGCGCTACCCGGCATTTTTCAGCCGGTATCGATCGGCGGGCGCTGGCTGGTCGACGGCGCACTCGTCAATCCGGTGCCGGTTTCAGTAGCGCGCGCCCTCGGCGCGCGGCTGGTGATCGCGGTCAATCTTAATTCCGATCTGTTCGGGCGCGGCAGCATCATCGCCAATTTCGGCTCCGACGAGCATGATGAGGCCAAACATGAACTGGAAAAGCACAACGGATTTCGCAGCCTGTTCAATCGCGATCGCACGCTGCGCCGGCAGATCATGGGTCGCCGCGGGCGGCCGGGAATCCCGACCGTGATGATCGAGGCCTTCAACGTCATGCAGGACCGCATCACCCGCGCGCGGCTTGCCGGCGATCCACCCGACGTGCTGATAAGCCCGCGGCTCGGCTCAGTCGGTTGGTTCGATTTCCACCGCGCCGCGGAAGCTATCGCCCTCGGCACCGAAGCGACCGAAAGGGCGCTCGATTCCGTCGTGGAGGCGGTCGCCGCGTTGGCGCACCCCTACGACATCGGCGCAGGAAAGTAGCCTGCTCGTTAAGCGGTGCGAATGTAGTCGCGCAACGCTTCCGATTCCCGTTCGATCTCTCCGACGCGCTGCTTGACGATGTCGCCGATCGAAACCAATCCGATTAACTCGCCGTCACGGAGCACGGGCAGGTGACGGAATTTCCCTTCCGTCATCCGCTCCATCAGGCTGGCGACGCTGTCGTCTTCGTGACAGGTCGCAACGTTACGCGTCATGAATTGTGCGACCGGCTGCCTGAGGCTCTCGGGACCATGATCGGCCAGCGCTCGCACGATGTCGCGCTCCGATAAGATGCCGCTGAGGCGGCCTCCGGCCCCGCAAATTACCAGAGCGCCGATGTGCCGCGCGGCCAAGAGTTTCGCCGCCGCGTTCAAATCCGCGGTCGGTTCGATGCTGATGATGTCGCCGCCCTTGGCGGCCAGAATCGTTTTCACATTCATGGCAGCCTCCCAACGTCCCGGAAACGTCGCTCCCGCGACTCTTCGGGTCGTCATGAACGATCGCACCGCGGCCTCGGTTCCATCAACCCGCAATTTGACGGCCTGCAAAGCGCCGGACACAATGGTTAATGCCGCGGCGCACCCGAACGCAGATTGCCTGGTGCGGGATCGAACCACGAAAAGATCAGCAATCCGCCGAGAAAGCCGCCGATATGAGCCTGCCAAGCAACCGTCTCACCGGGCGAGAGGCCCATCATCGGCATCGAGCTTGCGCCGAATAGCATGTTTATTCCGAACCAGACGATGAGGAATAAGAGCACCCGCGCATCACGCAACACCCCCAATAGTGGAATCGCCGGCACCTGAAAGTCGCCGTCTTCGCCGGTCCGAAAAAAGCTCAGCGGTCCCCCCGGCTGGAAGACGAAGCGCATAGCGCCAGCCATCGTGCCGGAGATCGCCGCGGAGGCGCCGATCACGGGGGCATTCTCTCCGGCATAGGCGACGAGATGAGCGAATGCCCCGAGCGCAGCCGTGACCGCGAAGAAAGCGAGAAAGCGCCAGGGGCCGAAACGGCGCGCCAAAGCGCTGCCGAACGGCAAGAGCCAGATCGCATTGACCCCGTAATGCATCCAGCTTGCATGGATCAGCGCGTAAGTGAAAAACGTCCACACTTCTGCGCCAAATCCGCCAGGAAGCGCCCCGCCGGGCAGAAGACCGCTTTCGTAGCGCAGGGGATCGAAGACGAGCAGGCCGAGCATCATATCGTCCTGCGCCGGTGTCAGCAGCATAGTGCGCACCAAGTGAATGGCGGCCAATACGGCTAAGAGGCCGACGATTACCGGTGGGACATTGAACGCGGGTTCGCGATTCACGAGGGGACATCCGGTGGAAAGGCGCCTCTGTTACGCCTCTTGGTCATCAGGCCGCAAGCCGCGGGCCTGCGGCAAAAGAGGGGGATAGAAATGAAGACCTCGTCTGATGCCCGATCGGGCCTTAACGCTAACGCGCATCGGCCGGCGCAAATCTCGGCGCCGGCACGCTCCCTGCTCTCTCGTCATCGGTCGCACGCAAGCCGCGACGCGATGTGCCGAAGAGACACACCCGTCCGCTGCCAGCGTCTCGCGATGGTACAGGTGGGGCCGATGAAACATCCGTCGACACAAGCGCTATTCCACTACTGGAACGCGCAACGTGGAACGCGGCTTGCGCCAGAGCGAAGCGACATCGACCCCCGCGCCATTCGCCACGTGCTCGGCGACACCATCATGTTGGCCGCCGATTTCGTCGACCAGCTCCGGTACCGGCTTGCGGGCACCAGGGTTTGCGCATTGTTCTGCCGCGAAATCAAAGGTGAGGCCTTCTCCGCACTCTGGGATCAGGCGAGCTGCGGGGCGATCGACGATTTGCTCGCGGCCGTCGCGAAGGACAAAGCGGGCGCCGTGGCCGGCGTGAACGGCCGCACCAACGATGGCGACCAACTCCAACTCGAATTGCTGCTGTTGCCGCTTGCACACCACGCTCATACCCGCACTCGCGCGCTCGGCGCGCTGGCCCCGGCAGCACAGCCCTATTGGCTAGGCACTAAGCCGCTGGTCGAACTCAAGCTGGTCACGTTCCGGCATCTCGGCCAGGATGTCGAGCCATCGTTCGAAACACCCGCCTTGCAAGGGCCGGCGGGTGGCCGGATATGCCATGGCTTCGTCGTTTATAGTGGCGGCCGCGAAGGCCCGCCGGACAGACGGACCGGCTAACACATCATTAACATTACGTCCATTACTGTCACGGCAGTGGGCAAGAGGCCCCAAAAAGTCCCTGCCCAGCCATGGCAATGCCGTTGATCAAGCCCCGAATTTTGCCGCTGGCCGAAGAGCGCCGGCGGCATCAACGTGTCAAGATCAACCTCCTCGGCCGTTACATGCTCGAGGACAGACGCGAGTATCCCTGTCAGGTCGTCAATATGTCGCCCGGCGGGATGGCCCTGACCGCCTCGGTCGCCGGCAAGCCGGGTGAACGGGTGATTGCCTACATCGATCATCTCGGCCGGGTCGAGGGCACCGTCGCGCGCACGATCGAGAACGGCTTCGCCATGACCATCTCGGCGACATTGCGCAAACGCGACAAGCTCGCCGCGCAACTCACGTGGCTCGCCAACCGGAGCATGCTCAACCTGCCGGAAGACCGGCGCCATGGCCGGTTCACGCCGCGAAAGTCGCTGGCGCGACTGATTTTGCCGAACGGCCGCAACGTAAGCTGCCGAGTCATTGATCTTTCGCAGTCCGGGGCAGCGATCTCGATCGCGCCCGAATTGCGGCCCGCGGTCGGTGCCGCCATCACAGTCGGCAAGACGCAGGGCCGCGTTGTGCGGCACATCGAGAACGGCTTCGCGATGGAATTCACGCGCCTGCAGCATCCCGACTTCGTCGAAGAAAGCGTTACCGGCGAATAGCCTCGCGCCCCATCAATTCGATCAAATATTCTACCCGCCGTTGCGGGTAAGCAGCGTCGCATAGCGCGATAGATACAATTTTATTCAAATAGTATTTGCTCGCATTTTAATCGCATTCACTTCGACTTCTCGTCGTATTCGTCGCGTTATTTATTCGGCTTCTTCTCAAAATGACTTTTCACGCTTAGCGGCGATGCAAAAAGTTTGTGGCAAATGTGGTCCCAAGAAGAAGACGGGACAGGGACCACAATTATGGGCTGGCGTTTCGAGAATGTCCTCCGCTCCGGCGGGGCGGTTGTCATCGGCGTGGCGGTGGCGCTTGCCGCTAACTCGGGCAAAGCGGCGACCGCGCCCCTTCAACATTTCCCATCCGCCCCTGCGGCGGCGCATGCAAGCTATATCCCGGTCGGCGCCACCACCAGCGCACCCATCGGATGGATCGAGTTCTGCATCGAGTACAAACCGGAATGCAATACCTCGCCGTCGGCACCGCGCGACGTCGTGCTCACGACCAAGGCTTGGGCCGATATGGTCAAGGTCAATCTGTGGGTGAACGAGACCATAAAGCCGATGACCGACATGGAGCATTGGGGGGTGATCGAGCGCTGGAGCTATCCCAGCGACGGCTACGGCGACTGCGAGGATTATGTGCTGCTCAAGCGCCGCATGCTCATGAAGGCGGGTTGGCCGCGCGAGGCGCTGCTGATCACGGTGGTGCGTGACAAAAAGGGCGACGGACACGCGGTCCTCACCGTGAGGACCGACCGCGGCGAGTACATCCTCGACAACCAGACCGACCAAATACGGGCCTGGAACAACACTGGCTATCGTTTCGTGAAGCGCCAGTCGCAGTCGGACCCGAATGTCTGGGTGACGATCGGCACGCCGCGGTCCGCCCCACCGATCGTATCCGCCCGATAATGCGGCGGTCTGACGGGCTGATGGGCTGGATTCACACGCAAGGCTGACAAGAAATCGCGCTCCCGGTCGCGTTCCCACCCCTCCCCATCCCCAGACCGGGTCGCGAGCGGCCGGCCTCCCCCAAGGGCCGGCCGCACTTTTTGGCGGGTCGCCAAGGCTCAAGTGAAAGATTTAGCCAACCCGCTTCAACGCTTTCGCGTACTCCTTCCAGCGCTGCACATAAATGTCGGCGCCATTGCGTATCATCGCGGCAGTCTTTTCGTCCAACGTACGGACCACGCGTGCCGGAGCCCCCACAATCAAGGAATTGTCGGCAAATGTTTTCCCTTCCGTCACGATAGCGCCTGCGCCCACCAAGCAATTGGCGCCGATCTTGGCACCGTTGAGCATGATCGCGCCCATGCCAACCAGGCTGTTGTCACCGATGGTACAGCCGTGCAGGATGACGTTATGGCCGATCACGCAATTGCGGCCGATGACCATGGGGAAGCCAGGATCGGTGTGCAGTGTCGCATTATCCTGGACTTGAGATCGCTCGCCCAGTTCGATCCATTCATTGTCTCCGCGCAGCACCGCGCCGAACCAGACGCTCGCATCGCGCTTCAATCGCACGCGCCCGATCAGGGTCGCGCTTTCCGCCACCCAGTATTCGCCTGCGCCGGGAAATTCCGGCCGCTGTCCATCCAATTCGTAAATCGGCATGTCATGTCTCCATTGCGGCGGGCGAACTTGCCCGAAGGGCGCCGGCGATGGAAGCGGCTCAGGCGAGGAACAGGCCACAGGTTTGCAGGAGCGTCACCAACGTCACGCCGGACATCAAGCTCCAGAAGCCGGCAAGGATGGTTGCCGCGAAAACGGCCCGGAAACGGCCACGCTCAGGCCGACTGGCGAGCGTGCTGCGCATAATGAGGAACGGCGCACACAGCATGAGCAGCGGCACCATGGCGGCAGTGCCGAAGCTCGGGCCCGCCTCCAACATGCTGAGACGAGGCAGGTGACTGGTAGCGAGACGATAGCCGGAAGCGCACAGGCCGGCGACCGCGAAGCCAAAGGCTAACGCCAGCAGCATCTCAAGAGATTGCGCATTCATGACCGGCTCTCGACGCATACCGAGCCGATAGTCTGTGCCGAAGCCGGCGCGCAGCCGCCAGTGCATCGTTAACTGATGGTTAACGTTGCCACGGAGGCACAGCAAACCGAGCCCGGCACCGGTTGCGCATCATCTTCTGATTTGAGCGCCGAAAGCGCCGCTGTGCCTCCGCGCCGGCCCGTGGCAGAAGTAACGGAGCGCGGCGCCCCCCCGTGTCACTCCACCAGATCGACATCGAGGATGGGCAATTCGAAAATGTACGAGCGGCGGCCTTTCTCGATCTCGACGAACAGAACGCCGAGAAACTCCTCGCCAATATAGGCTTCGAGCGAGTCCGTCTTCTTTGGCCGGGTCACCACGCGGATGTTCTCGTTATCGAACCTGCGCCGCAAATAAGCGTTGAGTGCGGGGACAGGCTGGATGCTCGGATCGCTGCCGAGTTGGATGACCATGCGGAAATTATACGAGCGCTCGCCCTCGTCCTCGTCCGCGGTCAATTCGCCGGCGTCGTCCTCGCCGATGTAAACCTGCGCCGAGTCCTTGCCCTGCGGCACGACTCGAATACGCATATTGCCGAAAAGCTTCTTCAGATAGCTATCGAGCTGCCTGATTTCTTGGACGTTCAACGGCCCGCTCCTTGTTCGCTAGTGGTCCGATTCTAATATTCGCATCCCTTTTCGGCGGGCAACTTTGCGAACATTAGAATCAAAGGGCCACTAGCAAGTATAGGTTTCTAGTGGAGCTTTGGATTTGACATTCGCATTATGAGCCTGCTGCTAGACAGGTTGCGAATGTCAAATCCGCCCCACTAGCAAAAGTCTCCTTGCCTGATTGCGCCGGTCGGCGCAAGCCGCCGAAGGCGCGGCACTCAGCCGTCAAGCATTAAACCATAGAGCATCTGGTCCATGGCGCGCGAGGGTTCCGGACAGCCGGCTTCACCCACGACCTTGGCCGGTACGCCGGCCACCGTGACGTTATGCGGTACCGGTTTGATGACCACCGAGCCCGCCGCAATCCGCGCGCAATGGCCGACCTCGATGTTGCCAAGAATCTTGGCGCCGGCGCCAATCATCACGCCCCGGCGGATTTTCGGATGACGATCTTCGTGCTCCTTGCCGGTGCCACCGAGCGTCACATCGTGCAGAATCGAGACGTCGTCATCCACCACGGCCGTTTCGCCGACGACCAGGCCGGTGGCGTGGTCGAGAAAGATGCCACGGCCGATCCGGGCGGCCGGATTGATGTCGCATTGAAACACCACGGACGACCGGCTCTGAAGGTAGAGAGCGAAGTCCTTTCGACCTTTGCTCCACAGCCAATGCGCCAGCCGGTGCGTCTGGATCGCGTGAAAACCCTTGAAGTAAAGCACCGGCTCCATGAAGCGGCTGGTCGCTGGATCGCGGTCGACAACGGCGACGATATCGGCACGGAAGGCTTCGCCTATCGCCGGGTCGTCATCGAGCGCGTCGGCATAGGCCTGACGGATCAGTTCGGCCGAAACGTCGCCATGATCGAGCCGCTGCCCGACTCGGTGAACCACCGCCGCTTCGAGCGTGTCATGGTGCAATATGTTCTCGTAGAGGAAGGTAGCAAGTTCTGGCTCCCGACGCGCGCTTTCTTCCGCCTCCAAGCGGATGCGCGTCCATACCGGATCGAGTGTGTCGATGGCCTTCGTGGGCCGTGTCTGAGACTGGGCCATTCTTCTTCCTCCAAACACCTCTCGCGCCAATCCCCTCCAACTTGCTTTACCACATATACGCCCGGCGTCACGAGCCGGATGGCAGAAGCATGGCAGGAGCGGCTACGGCCGCTGCTTGAGAAAATCCAATACGCCTGCCTTGTACACCCGGTCGCCGACCGCCAGCATGTGATCCCGCTCCGGAATATCGAGTGCCTGTGCCCCCGGAATAAGTGCGGCGAGCGCCTCAGCCGAACCCGCAATGTCGTCCTTTGTTCCAACCGCCACCAGCACCGGCACACGGATCCCGTTGACCTGCGCGCGGCTCAACGTCTGCCGGGTGCCGCGAATGCAGGCGGCGAGCGCTTTAAGATCGGATTTGGTCTGCTCGGCGAAACTGCGAAATTGCCTCCCCGTCGGGTCGGCGACATCGGCCATCGACGGCGCCTCCAGCGCCTTGGCGATGGTGTCAGGCAGGCCGACACCGTCCACCAAGCTAAGGCCAAGCCCGCCGAGGATCGCCGCGCGCACGCGATCGGGATGGTCGACCGCAAAAAACGCGGTGTTGCGCGAACCCATCGAGTAACCCATCACGTCGGCACGCGCGAGACCGAGATGGTCGAGCAAAGCGCGGATATCATCTGCCATGAGCTCGGTGCGATAGAGCGCCGGATCATAGAGCTTGCTGGACTGTCCGTGGCCGCGGTTGTCGATCGCGATCGCCCGCCGCCCCGCGCGCGTCAAGGTAGAAACCCATGCGGGATTGACCCAATTGACCTCCTTTGTCGAAGCGAAGCCGTGCACGAGCACGATGGGCTCGCCTTCGCCCTCATCGAGATAAGCGATCTCGATATCGCCGTTACGAAATGTGGGCATTGATCCCCCAACGGTTTCCCTGTCTTGACGCGACGGACGCCCGCATTCACCCGGCCAGCGCCACAGAACAGATTGAAAGCCGGAGCAAGTTCCCACCCTGAATAGTCCGCGCACGCGCAGGTCGCAACGACCGCACGTGTTTTTGACAGACGACGAATGCTGGATGGCTATTCCTATTCGTCACTCCGGATGGCACATGCATTGCCTCCGAAACACCGCCGTGAAATGCAAGCAATGTTGATCATTCGCGATGAAATACCAACGGACAGAGCAGCGATGCGTACCGTCATCGAGGCAGCGTTCGGGAGACAGTACGAAGCCGATCTCGTGGACGGCCTACGCAACCATCGAGTTTGCGAGTTTTCACTCGTAGCGGTCGAAAACGACGACGTGCTCGGCCACGCATTATTTTCGCGGATGACCGCTCCATTCCGGGCGCTGGGGCTCGCACCGGTATCGGTCATGCCGGGCCGGCAAGGCTTAGGAATCGGAAGCCGCCTCATTCATGCAGGTTTAGAACGCGCGCGCCTTGCCGGCTGGCAGGGCGTCTTCGTCCTTGGCGATCCGTCTTACTATCGCCGCTTCGGCTTCGACCCATCGACAGCGGCCACATTCGAATGCCGATACGCGGGGCCGCACTTGATGGCGCTGGCTCTCGGAGATGCCCTCCCGGTGACCACAGGCCGGGTGGAATATGCTTCGGCCTTCGATTTGTAACGCTCAGTATCGGCGCAAC
The DNA here is from genome assembly GCA_035765795.1 of Pseudolabrys sp. Lineage (GTDB taxonomy): Bacteria > Pseudomonadota > Alphaproteobacteria > Rhizobiales > Xanthobacteraceae > Pseudolabrys. The sequence goes on from DASTWX010000269.1 coordinate 11,966, forward strand.
CGACCGCGATGGCATTCATGATGCCGCGGCATGCTTCGCCCTGCCTAGGCACACGCAAGCTGTGCCGCTATGGTGCGCCAAACGAGCGCCGCCGCTGCGCGGCATGACCGAAGGGTTTCTTATGGCCGAACATGTGATTCCCCATTTTCACAACGACCCCGGCGTGCCGGTGATCGAAATCGGCGCCAGGGAGTTCATGTGTGTGGGCGCGACGCCGCCTCATGATCATCCGCACGTATTCATCGACATGGGCGACGACAACGAAGCGATCTGCCCCTATTGCTCGACGCTCTACCGCTTCAACCCGGCGCTCGAGTCGCATGCGGCCCGGCCGCCTGAATGTGCCCTGCGGCTGCCGGAAGCGGCCCACTAGGTCAGCGGCCGGAGTTCTCCTTGGCGTCCGAGCGCCACGTCATCGTCGCCGGAGCCGGGATAGGTGGATTGACCGCCGCGCTGGCGCTGGCGCGCTGCGGCTTGCAGACAACCGTATTCGAGCAGGCGCCGCGGCTGGAGCAGGCCGGCGCCGGCATTCAGCTCGGCCCTAATGCGAGCCGCATCCTGCTCGCTCTTGGCCTCGGCCCACGGCTGAGAGCCATGGCCACGGCGCCCGAAGCAATCCGGGTCATGAGCGGCAGTTCGGGCCGCGAGATCGCTCGTATCTCCCTCGGCGCGGCGGTCGCGCGGCGCTATGGCGCGCCCTACTGGGTGGTCCATCGCGGCGACTTGCAGGCCGCCCTCGCCGCCGCCGCAAGCGAGGAGCAAGCCATCGAACTCAAGCTCGGCATCCGCATCGACGATTTCGCCGCTCAGGCGGATGGCGTCGCTGTGCGAGCCCGCCATGATCGCGAGGCGGCAGATGCGCGCGCCGCCGCCCTGATCGGCGCCGACGGTTTGTGGTCGAGCGTGCGCGACCGGCTGCAGCGGCAGCCGCCGCCGGAATTTGCCCACCGGACCGCCTGGCGCGCCACCCTGCCAGCGGACGCCATGCCGTCGGAATTCCACGGCGCCCTGGTGCATCTCTGGCTCGGGCCTGGTGCGCACCTCGTCCACTATCCGGTGAAGGCGGGCCGATTGATCAATGTCGTGGGTATCGTGCGCGACGGATGGCAACAGCAAGGCTGGTCCGCCACCGGTGAGCGCGATGACATCCTGCGCCATTTCGCGCGCGGCATCTGGTCGGAGAAGGCGCGCGAACTGATTGCGCTGCCGGAACGCTGGCTGAAATGGGCGCTTTACGATGGCCGATCGCCATTCCGAGGCGGCGCCGGGCCGGTGACGCTGATCGGGGATGCCGCCCATCCGATGCTGCCGTTTCTCGCCCAAGGCGCCGGCATGGCGATCGAGGACGCGGCGGTGCTTGCCGACTGCCTCGCCCGCTTGCGCAACCCCGCCGATGCGCTGCGCGACTACGAAGCGGTGCGTGCGTCCCGCACCGCCCGCGCGCAACACATGTCGCGCAGGCAGGGCACGATCTATGGGCTGGGCGGATTGGAAGCACTCGTCCGCGACATGGGGATGCGCTTAGTGGGCGGCGAAAGGCTGCTCGCGCGGCAGGATTGGCTTTATAGTTGGAAGCCGCCCGCGCGCTTTCTCGGGACGTAATTGCGCGGGCGCAAGGCGGCGTAGAAAGCGCAGCCGTTCATACGGGACGTTGGGAGGATACCGTCATGTTATTTCCCGCGAGCATCGCCGGGAGCCTGCCGAAACCGGCGTGGCTCGCCGAAACCAATAAACTGTGGCCGCAATGGAAGCTCGCGGGCGAGGAGCTCGCGCAAGCCAAGCTCGACGCAACCCTGCTTGCCATCAAGTTACAGGAGGACGCCGGGATCGACATCGTGTGCGACGGCGAGATGTCGCGCCAGCATTTCGTGCACGGCTTTCTCGAATTCGTCGACGGCATCGATTTTTCCGACAAGGTCGAGATGGGCATCCGTGCCGACCGCTACAAAGCGATGGTGCCGGTGGTGCGGCAGCCCGTGCGCCTGATGGGCCGTGTGCATCAGGCCGAAGCACGTCACGCCCGCGCACATACGTCGCGGCCGTTGAAGATCACCATGCCGGGACCGATGACGATCGCCGACACCATTGCCGACCGCCATTACGGCGACAAAGCGAAGATGGCGTTTGCCTTCGCTGATCTGCTCAATCAGGAAGCGCGCGCACTCGAACAGGACGGCGTCGATATCATCCAGTTCGACGAGCCGGCGTTCAACGTCTTTATGGACGAAGTGAGCGCCTGGGGCACGGAGGCGCTGGATCGCGCGGTCGACGGACTCAAGTGCACCACCGCTGTGCACATCTGCTACGGCTACGGCATCAAACCGAATATCGAGTGGAAGGGCGCGCTCGGTGCGGAATGGAGACAATACGAAAAGACATTTCCGGCGCTGGCCAAGAGCCGTATCGGACAAGTCTCGATCGAGTGCATCCACTCGCACGTGCCGTTGCAACTCTTGTCGCTGCTCGAAGGCAAGGACGTGCTGGCCGGCGTCATCGACGTGGCGACGGACACGGTCGAGACGCCGGAGGAGATTGCGGGCGCCATCGGCGAAGTCATGAAGTATGTACCCAAGGAACGCGTCGTCGCCTGCAC
>DASTWX010000270.1:0-3236 GCA_035765795.1 Pseudolabrys sp.
GTGAAGCCCGCCGCCTCGCGGATGAACACGTTCTTCAGCGACGGCATGCGTTCGACCATTCCTAACCCGATATCCCGCACCAGCCGCAGCGCGTCGGATCGATTGGAGAACAATCGGTTCAATCCGTCGGTAGCGATGCCCATGGCCATGGTGTCGAAGCGCCGCCACCGCTGATAACGCTCGAGCACGTCGGCTCCGCCGATATCGAGCCCGAGCCGTGCGGCGTCGGTCACAGCTTCGGCCAATGCCGCGATATCGCGCAAGCCCATATTGAGGCCCTGCCCGGCAATGGGATGGATGATGTGCGCGGCGTCGCCGACCAGCGCCAATCGTTCGCCAATGAACGAGCGGGCGGTGAAGAGCCCCAGCGGAAAGGCCCGACGCGGGCCGATGACTTCAATGTCGCCCAGATGAAGGCCGAACCGGCGTTCGAGTTCGGCATGAAATTCCACGTCAGAGAGCGCGACGATACGTTCGGCCTCGCGCTTGTTCTCCGTCCACACGATCGACGAGCGCCGGCCCGTGAGCGGTAGAATCGCGAACGGCCCCGCCGGCAGGAAGTGCTCCTCGGCGCGGCCCTGATGATCACGCTCGTGAGCGACCGTGGTGACGATTCCCGCCTGGTCGTAATTCCAGCCATGCGTGGCGATGCCGGCCCGCTCGCGGATCGCAGAGCGCGCGCCGTCGGCGCCCACCAACAGGCGGGCGGAGACTTCCGTTCCGTCGGCTAGCCGCACGTCGATGCATTTGCTGACCCTTAGCTCATTCTTCCCCCTTTCAGGGGGAAGATGGCGGTGCCGCGCAGACCCCCTGTGCCGCTCATACTCGAACGACTCAACCGCGGTCGCGCGCAACTCAATGCCTAGAGCCCTCGCCTTCGCAACCAGTGCATCCACCAGGAGGCGGTTTTCGATCATATGGGCAAAGGGCTCGCCCTCCTCGATTTCACCGCCGAAAGTGAGGAAAGTCGGCCTCACCGCATCCTGAAGCTTGGAATCGGTGACGACCATATCCAGGATCGGCTGCGCCTCGGCGGCGACCTCGTCCCAAACACCGATAGCCTCGAACAGGCGCCGCGCCGCCGCCGCAATGGCCGAGGCGCGCGGGTCGGGCGATTTCTCATGGCGCAGCGCCGGATCGGCGACGGTTATGGAAAAGCGGCAGCCAAGCGCCTCGCGTAGAGCGACGGCAAGGCCCAGGCCGGCAAATCCGGCGCCGCCGATCACCACGTCAAAGTATTTGCTTGTGTTGGCCATCAAAAACCCTACCGCCCGTGGTTATAGCACCTACCTCGCCCGACTGCCTCGGTTTCTCCTGCCAGCTTGACTTACTGATATCCCCCGGCGTCATTGGACGACCCGCCACCGGAATCCTGCCGATGTCCTCCGCCGTTCAAGATCTGCTCGACTTGCTAGACCTCGAAACCCTCGACGTGAATTTGTTCCGCGGCAACTCGCCCCAAGTCGGCTGGCAGCGCGTCTTCGGCGGCCAGGTGATCGGCCAAGCTTTGGTTGCCGCCGTGCGAACGGTGGATGCGAGCCGGCCGCCGCACTCGATGCACGCCTATTTCATCCTGCCCGGCGATCCCAAAATACCGATCATCTACGACGTGGACCGCATCAGGGACGGCAAGAGCTTTACCACCCGGCGCGTCACCGCCCGCCAGCACGGCCATCCCATTTTCTCCATGCTGGTCTCCTTTCATGCCGATGAGCCCGGTCTTGACCATCAAATGCCGATGCCGGACGTCCCTCCGCCGGAGAACCTGCCCAACGAGTCGGAAATGCGCAAGGCGATGCTGCCGACCATGCCCGACCCGGTGCGGCGCTATTACGAGCGCGAAAGGCCGATCGAGCTCAAGCCAGTGGAATATGACCGCTATCGGGGCCGCAAGTATCCCGAAGGCAAATTCCACATCTGGATCAAGGCCACGGGCCGACTTCCGGACGTGCCCGCCATTCATCAATGCGTGCTCGCCTACGCCTCCGACATGACACTGCTCGATGCGGCGCTGGTGCGGCACGGCCGCACATTGTTCGAGCCGGAATTCATGGCGGCGAGCCTCGACCATGCGCTGTGGCTGCATCGGCCGTTCCGCGCCGACGATTGGCTTCTCTATGCGCAGGATTCTCCAAACCTGCACGGCTCGCGCGGCTTCTCCCGCGGGCTGATATTCACGCGTGACGGCACTCTGGTCGCTTCGGTAGCACAAGAAGGGCTGGTACGGATGCGGCGGGGCGATTCAGTATCGTGAATTGCGTTGGCTCAAGATTTACAATCAACTCGGTCATTCCGGGGCGGCCCAAAGGGCCGAACCCGGAATCCAGATGCAAGCACAGCGCTAGGTTCTGGATTCCGGGTTCGCTCGCGGGGCCTGTCATCGGGCCGCGCCATAGCGCGTCGAAGACGCGCGTAAACGCGCTTATGGCGCGGACCCGTTGGCTCGCGCCCCGGAATGACCGAAGTTTGATTGCGTGGCCAGCGATCATAGCGCTCGCAATTTTTCTCACTGCAGCCAGCGCAGTATTCGCCGCCTCCGGAAAAGCGCCGCCGCCGCCCGGCGCCTTCCAGGGTGCGCCGCCGCAGTACACCCGCTTTTCAGCAGCCGAGCTGACGCGCGGATTCCTCGCGCTCGCTTTCGGCTCCGATCTGCGCATCGGCGCCAAGCCTCGCGGCGTACGCCGCTTCGATCACCCGATTCACGTCCGCGTCATCGGCGGCGGTAGCGTCGACCGCACCGCTGCGATGCGGCGTGTGCTCGCCGATTATGCGCGTCAGGTACCGAATCTGCATCTCATCTTGACTGCCGGCGCTCAACCCGCCGATCTCGACGTGCGCCTCATTGACGAGAAGGACTTCCGCGCGGCGCTGCGCGCAGCCTTCGGCGCGAAGGTCGCCCGCACTTTCATCAAGCGCACCGATCCGCAATGCATGACCAGCGTGAAGTCTGATTCAGAGGGCGAAATCGTGCATTCGGTGTCCTTCATCATCGTCGACAAGGGCAAGGATGTCTTCCTGGATTGCGCCTATCACGAGTTGCTGCACGCCTTCGGCCTGTCGAACCACGACCAACACAATCCCTGGACCACGCTCAACCAGAATCGCATGGTGGGCTATCTCAGTGTGTACGACCGCGACTTGCTGACCTTGCTCTATGATCCGCGTATTCGCCCCGGCATGACCCGCGCCCAAGTGCGTATCTTGTTGCCGCGGGTCATCAGCAGCCTCGGATTGGC
>DASTWX010000271.1:0-27206 GCA_035765795.1 Pseudolabrys sp.
CCCTCCCCCTCAAGGGGGGAGGGAACACGTCAGAGCAAGGGGATAGCTCGGTGCCCTCCCTCAAGGACATGCGCGTTCGCATCACTGCGACCAAGGCGACGCAGAAGATCACTAAAGCGATGCAGATGGTCGCGGCGTCGAAGCTGCGCCGGGCGCAAGCGGCCGCCGAAGCCGCGCGCCCGTTCGCCGAGCGCATGGACCGCGTGCTCGGCAACATCGCCGCCGGTATGGCCGGTCGCGCCGGCGCGCCAAAGCTGCTCGCCGGCACCGGCTCGACCCAAGTGCATCTCTTGATTGTCGCGACCGGCGAGCGCGGCCTGGCCGGTGCTTTCAACTCGTCGATCGTGCGGCTTGCCCGCGAGCATGCCAACCGGCTGCTCGCCGAGGGCAAGGACGTGAAAATTCTCACCGTCGGCCGCAAGGGCTACGACCAGCTCCGCCGGCAGTTCGAGAGGCATATCATCGACCGCGTCGATTTGCGCGCGGTGCGTGTCATCGGTTTCGAGCATGCCGAAGACATTGCCGCGAAAGTATTGCAGCTGTTTTACGATGGCCAGTTCGACGTCGCGACGCTGTTCTACGCCCGTTTCAAATCGGTGGTCTCGCAAATTCCGACCGCCCAGCAGATCATTCCGGCGAAGCCGCCGGAGAACGCGGCCATCGGCGCTTTCTACGATTACGAGCCCGAAGAAGAAGAAATCCTCACCGATCTCTTGCCGCGCTACGTGGCGGTGCAGATATTTCGCGCGCTTCTGGAGAACGCGGCGTCCTTCTACGGCGCGCAGATGAGCGCGATGGACAACGCAACCCGCAATGCCGGCGAGATGATTCGCAAGCAGACCTTGACCTATAACCGCACGCGCCAAGCCGCGATCACGAAGGAATTGATCGAGATCATCTCCGGCGCCGAGGCGCTGTAAATTCGTAAGAGGACGAAATGGCCACACCCAACGCAGTCGGAAAGATTACTCAGGTCATCGGCGCCGTCGTCGACGTGCAGTTCGAAGACCATCTGCCGGCGATCCTGAACGCGCTCGAAACCGATAACCGTGGCTCGCGCCTGGTGCTGGAAGTCGCCCAGCATCTCGGCGAATCGACCGTACGCACGATCGCCATGGACGGCACCGACGGTTTGGTGCGTGGCCAGGAGGTCGGCGACACCGGCCAGCCGATCGCGGTGCCGGTGGGTGAGGAAACGCTCGGCCGTATCATCAACGTCGTCGGCGATGCGGTCGATGAGGCCGGCCCGGTGAAGACGAAGCAGAAGCGCGCGATCCACCAGCCCGCGCCCGCATACATCGAGCAATCGACCGAGTCGCAGATTTTGGTAACCGGCATCAAAGTGGTGGATTTGCTTGCGCCTTACGCCAAGGGCGGCAAGATCGGCCTGTTCGGCGGCGCCGGCGTCGGCAAGACGGTGCTGATCATGGAACTCATCAACAACGTCGCCAAAGCGCACGGCGGCTACTCGGTGTTCGCCGGCGTGGGCGAGCGCACCCGCGAGGGCAACGACCTCTACCACGAGATGATCGAGTCGGGCGTCAACAAGGACCCCAAAGAAGGCTCGGTCGAAGGCTCGAAATGCGCGCTGGTTTACGGGCAGATGAACGAGCCGCCGGGCGCGCGCGCCCGCGTCGGTCTCACCGGCCTGACCGTCGCCGAATACTTCCGCGACCAGGGCCAGGACGTGCTGTTCTTCGTCGACAATATCTTCCGCTTTACCCAAGCCGGCTCGGAAGTCTCTGCACTGCTCGGGCGCATCCCCTCGGCGGTGGGTTACCAGCCGACGCTCGCCACCGACATGGGCGCATTGCAGGAGCGCATCACCACCACGACTAAGGGATCGGTCACCTCGGTGCAGGCGATCTACGTGCCGGCCGACGACCTGACCGATCCGGCGCCGGCCACGTCCTTCGCGCACCTCGACGCCACGACTGTGCTCTCGCGCGATATCGCGGCCAAGGGCATCTATCCGGCGGTCGATCCGCTCGATTCGACCTCACGCATGCTCGACCCCCGCATCGTCGGCGACGAGCACTATGAGGTTGCGCGCTCGGTGCAGTCCACGCTTCAGCGCTATAAGTCCCTGCAGGACATCATCGCCATTCTCGGCATGGACGAACTGTCGGAAGAGGACAAGCTGACGGTGGCGCGCGCGCGCAAGATCGAGCGCTTCCTGTCGCAGCCGTTCCACGTCGCCGAGGTGTTCACCGGTTCGCCCGGCAAACTTGTCGATCTCGCCGATACCATCCGCAGCTTCAAGGATCTGGTCGCCGGCAAGTACGACCACCTGCCGGAGGCCGCCTTCTACATGGTCGGCACCATCGAAGAGGCGGTCGAGAAGGGCAAGCGGCTCGCCGCCGAAGCGGCGTAAGGCTTTCCTCACCCTGAGGAGCCGCCGAAGGCGGCATCTCGAGGGTGAGGGCAGCGTAGAGGCCTCATCCTTCGAGGCGCGCGCTGACGCGCCCTCCTCAGGATGAGGAGGGCGATCCGGAGGTGTTCATGGCCACTTTCAAATTCGATCTGGTCTCCCCCGCGAGGCTCGTGTTCTCAGGGGAGGTCGAGCAGGTGGATGTGCCTGGAGCTGAAGGCGACTTCGGCGTCCTAGCCGGTCATGCGCCGTTCGTTACCACTTTGCGGCCCGGCATTCTCACCGTGCACAGCGCCGACGGCGACCAGAACATCGTCGTGCTCGGCGGCTTTGCCGAGGTCTCTTCGGAAGGGCTGACCGTGCTCGCCGATCAGGCGGAGCCGGAAAGGGACATTGACCGGGAGTCGATCGCCGCACGCATCAGGGACATGGAACAGCGGATCGAGAAGCTACAGCCGGGCACCGAACTCGACAAACTGGTCACCCGGCTCGATCACTTCAAGGAAGTCGACCGCTACATCCAGACGACCGCGATGCACTAGGGGTCTGTCTCGTCCGCTTCGCAACATCCGCTCATTCCTGCGCAAGCGGAATCCAAGCGGGAACCCAGCCTTTTCTGAACACCAATGTCTTGCTCTGATCACGGCTTTCGCGGGGACGAGCGGTTCTGGGTCCGCCTATTTCCCGAACCTTGCAAACTCCGCGACCACCCGCTCATAGCTCCGTCTTTTGAACGGCACCACGAGCTCCGGTAGCTCGCGCATCTCCGTCCAGCGCCACGCGATGAATTCCGGCTCGTGCGCGCCGCCGGCCGGATTGATGATGTCGATCTCGCTATCTTCGCCGGTGAAGCGTAGCGCGTACCATTTTTGCTTCTGTCCGCGGTATCGGCCGCCCCAAGCTTCGCCGACGATGTCGCGTGGAATATCGTAAGCGATCCATTCGGCCAACTCGCCGAGTTTCTCGACCGAACGGATATTGGTTTCTTCATAAAGCTCGCGCAGCGCGGCCGGATAAGGCGCCTCGCCTGGATCGATGCCGCCCTGCGGCATCTGCCAAACGTGAGCGGGATCGACATGTTCGGGACCACCGGCCCTGCGCCCAATGAAGACAAGGCCTTCGCGATTGAGCACCATGATGCCGGCGCACGGGCGGTAGGGGAGAGACTCGAAGAGGGACATGGGGGCGAATAGTGAGTAGCCAATGGCGAATAGAGCGTAGCTTGCTTATACCACTATTCGCCACCTATTCGCGCTCAGCTCGACTTTGCTTTCAACGCCACCATGGTGATCGGCACCAGTGCAAAGCCGCGGCTCTCGACCGTCTTTGCCCAATCGGCAATGCGCGCGATGGCGCCCGGTTGGGCGCTGGCATAGCCGACGGCGCTGCCGTGCTCGCGCGCCGTCATTTCGAGGCGCGTCAGTGCGCGGTCGATCTCGGTCGAGGTCGGCACCACGTCGAGTACAATGTCGACTTTGGCGAACGGCAGATTAAGGCCGCTCGCGATGCGCGCGGCGACGCTGCGCGGCGAGGCGCTGTCGTCGAGATAGATCAGTCCGCGCTTGGCGGCTTCATGTAACACGGGCGAGAGCGCCGGCTCAGAGCCTGTAAAGCGCGCGCCCATGTAACTTGCCAGTCCGACGTAGCCGGCGAAGCGGGCCATCAGCCAATGCAACCGTTCGATGTTCTGCGCCGGCGCGAGCGTGGTGAGTAATGTCCGAGGGCCAGGATCGTTGTTGGGATAATCGAGCGGCTCCATGGGCACTTGCAGCAGCAACTCGTGATCGGAAGCCCGCGCGCGCGCAGCCAGCGCGCCGAGATTGTTGCCGTACGGCGACAGGGCAAAGGTGACCGACGCCGGCAGCCTGGAGAGGGCCTCCGCCGTTGCGGAAGCACTAATGCCGAGGTCGCCGACGATAATAGAAATGCGAGGAGCGTCGCGGCGATTGGCCGGCAGTTCGCGGGTGCTGGCATAGCGCGTAAACGAGCGGGTGCCATCTGGCGCGATGCGCGGAATCGAGCCGTCATCGGTGCGCTCGAGCAAACGCTTGTCGATCGATGGCGTCGGTTCGGCGGCCTCCTGGCCGGGAACGATCACATCATGGCGTTTTCCGCTCGATCCATCGATGATGGTGATGGTTCGACTGCCTGGTGCCGGTGCGGCGGCTGTCTTGATGGCTTCGCCCTTGTCGGCTGTCGTAGCACGGCCATCGTGATGATGGCCGGCTTTCGAGTCGCCGCCAGAAATTGATGCGCCGCTGAGCCGCGCCGTCGCCACGATTGCCATCGGCTGGCCGCCGAGGGGATCATCGGCAAAGACGGCCCAACCGATCACAGCGACGGTGAGCAGGGCGAGAACCCCGGCCACAAGTTGGGGCACGGCGATAGGTAGTTTGCGGGGTTGCTTGGGGGCGCTTTTTTTGCCGAGCGGCGCGTTCAAGTCATCCGGAGCCACGGCCGCCATCCTCGCGAATCATTACGCGAGCTTACCATTCTTCGCTTCCCGCGTGGCCGGCATTGCCGGGCGGGACGAACGGTGTCCGCGGGCCGCTCCTATGAAACGTGGCAAAAAATGAGGGGCAGCCCAATGCTGCCCCCGGAGGTCCAGTCGACGAATAGCGCCTTAATTGGGCACGGGCGCGTTGGGATTCGGCGGGAAGGCGGCGTTGGTCTGAGTCCCGCGCAGCAACTCGTCCGCCATGATCAAAGCCTTGTCCTTCTTGGGGTCAGGCGGAACGTAGGACTGCGAGCCCTTTTCCTCTTCGCCGCTGGCCGCTTTCAGGTGCCCGCGCAGCGAGGCCTCGCCCATGGTGTCCGTCTTGCCTTTGATGTCGTCCGGCACGTCCTGCTTCACCACCACATCAGGCTCGATACCTTTGGCCTGAATCGAGCGGCCGGATGGCGTGTAGTAGCGCGCCGTTGTTAGCCGCAGAGCCCCGTTGCCGTTGCCCAGCGGAATGATGGTCTGCACCGAGCCCTTGCCGAACGAGCGGGTGCCGAGCAGCGTCGCCCGCTTGTGGTCCTGTAGCGCGCCGGCGACAATTTCCGATGCCGATGCCGAGCCGCCGTTGATCAGCACGATTAGCGGCTTGCCTTTGGTCAGATCGCCCGGCCGCGCATCGAAGCGTTGGGTCTCCTCCGCATTACGGCCACGGGTGGAGACGACCTCGCCCTTCTGCAGGAAGGCGTCGCTAACGGAAATCGCCTGGTCGAGCAGGCCGCCCGGGTTATTGCGCAGGTCCAGGATATAGCCTTTCAGCTTGTCTTCGGGGACCTTGGACTGGATCTCGGAGATCGCTTTCTTGAGTCCGCTGCTGGTCTGCTCGTTGAATTGGGTGAGGCGGATATAACCGACGTCGTTGCCTTCGACGTGCCAGCGCGCCGAGCGCACGCGGATGATGTCGCGCGTCACTTCCACCACGATCGGCTTGTCCTTGCCCTTGCGCACAAGGGTAAGCTTGATCTTGCTGTTCACCGGGCCGCGCATCTTTTCGACGGCTTGATTGAGCGTCAGGCCCTGGACCTGCTCGTCGTCAAGCTTGGTGATGAGATCGTTGGCGAGGATGCCGGCCCTGGCGGCGGGCGTGTCGTCGATCGGCGCCACCACCTTGATCAGGCCGTCTTGCATGGTGACCTCGATACCAAGGCCACCGAACTCGCCGCGGGTCTGCACCTGCATGTCGCGGAAGCTCTTGGCGTCCATGTAGCTCGAATGCGGATCGAGGCCCGCGAGCATGCCGTTGATCGCGGTTTCGATGAGCTTGGCGTCATTCGGCTTCTCGACGTAGTCGGCCCGTACACGTTCGAAAACGTCGCCGAACAGGTTGAGTTGCCGGTAAGTGTCGGTGGACGCCGCCTGCGCGCGGGCCCCGACGAAAATCATGCGGGGCTGCGTGACCACCAGAGTCATCGCCGCGCCCGCTGCCGCACCGAGCAGAATGAGGGGAGTCTTGCGCATCATCCGCGAACCTTTTCACCTTCTCCAGCCGCCCACCATGGGCCTGGATCGACGGGATTTCCGTCCTTGCGAAATTCCACGTAGAGCACGGGTTGGCTGGAGCCTGCCGCAAGGAGAGTGGCAATTTGGGAGTTGTTCCCCATCACCGCAACGGGTTCTCCGGCCAGCACGAACTGTCCGAGGTCGACTGATATCCTTGCCATCCCAGCGAGCAAGATATGATAGCCGCCGCCGGCATTGAGGATCAAGAGTTGGCCGTAGGAACGGAATGGGCCGGCATAAACAACCCAACCGTCGGCGGGCGCGGTCACCTGGGCGCCGACCCGGGTGGCGATGGAAACGCCCTTTTCCGAGCCGCCGACGCCGTCAGGTGAGCCGTAATCTTTGACTTTGATGCCATTAACCGGAATAGGGATTTTGCCGTGCAAATTTGCGAACGCGACCGCTGGCGCCATCCGGCCGGGATCGTGCAACGCGGCGAGCGCAGCCCCCGGCTTTGCTTCCTCGCCCGCTTTGTGGCGCTCCGGCGTCAAATCCTGTTCCAGCTTTGCTATAAGATCCTGAAGGCCGTCCGCCTTCTCCGCGAGTTCGCGGGCTTTCGCCCGTTCGACGTCGAGCGCGCGCTCCCGCTCCGCTTGCCCTTTTTGCCGTTCCGCAATCAACGCGGTCAGCCGCGCCCGCTCATCGCCAAGCGAAGCCATTTCCGTTTTCAGCCGCTCATGTTCGGCGGCGATCTTTTTGCGGACCGAGAATAGCTCATTGAGATCGTCGGCAAGCGCCTGCACTTTGTGCTGCATCTCAGGGAGTACCGCGCCCAGCATCATGGCGGTGCGCACCGCCCGCAGGGCATCTTCCGGGCTGGCGATAAGCGCGGGCGGCTGTTGAAGACCGACCCGTTGCAGCGCCGCTAATACTTCCGCGATCACCGCCCGGCGGCCTTCGAGCGATCGGCGGATATCGGCTTCACGCGAATCGAGCGGCTGCAAGCGTTGCTCGGTGGTTGCGACCTTGTCTTCGAGTTCGCGCGAACGTGCAGCGGCATCGATCAAGCTCTGGGTGAGCTTGCGCCGATCGGTGCCGATCTCCTCGATCTCCCGCTTGATCGCAGCTTCGCTTTCAGCCGACTTCGATTGCTGCTTGCGCAGCTTTTCCAATTCCTGTTGCCTCTCCGTGAGCGCGTCGCGCTTGCCGCTCGATCCGTTTTGCGTCTGGACCGGCTGCTGCTGTGCGTGAGCGGCGCCGCTTATCGCCATGGGCACTATCACGCTCACTCCCGCGACGATGACAACGCATGGGTCGAGACGACTGATGCCAATCTGCAAAAGCATCTAGTCAGCCCGTCATCCTGAGATGCGCGTGAGCGCAGCGAGGGAACCTCGACGGGTGACGGTCGAGGTTCCTGCAGGCTGGTAAGAGCCCCGCCAAACAATTCATCGGGTCCAAGATGCGCCGAGCGCTGGATTGAGTAAGCAATGTGATCCTCAGTCATTGCGACTGGAATAAGGCCAACATTGTAAAGCTCTTGAACGCTCGCAGGCGTTATTGGTCGGCGCGGGCGGCCACGAGGGCCGCCCCACAGAGGCGGGCCTTGTGCCCGCCCGCCGATGGTGCGGTGCCGCTCAGGCCCGGTGGTAAGGATGACCGGTGAGTATGGTGGCGGCGCGGTACAATTGCTCCAGCAGCATGATCCGCGCCATCTGGTGCGGCCATATCGCCGCGCCAAACGCAAGTTTCACATCAGCCTTATCGTAAAGCGTGTCTGCGAGCCCGTCCGGGCCGCCGATAACGAACACCGCCGCCGGCCGGTTTTCGCTGCGCCATTGGGCCAATTGGCCGGCAATGGCGGCGCTGTCCAAATTGTCGCCGCGTGAATCGAGCACCGCCACCGCCGCGTCTTGCGGGATCACATTCGCGAGGGCGATCGATTCCTCGATCATACGCCGAGAGGCGTCCGGTGCGCGGCTTTCCTTGATTTCAAGGATTTCGATGTCGCGCCACCCAAGGCCGCGGCCGGTTTGCGCCGTACGCTTACAGTAACGCTCGCAAAGCTCCGTTTCCGGCCCTTTCTTCAGCTTGCCGATGGCGGCCACGACGATACGCATCGTGCGAGGCGTCCGTCAGCTCGCGCGTCGGGCGCTTTTGCCGTTTGCTGCCCACATCTTTTCCAGATTGTAGAAGGCGCGTACTTCCGGCCGGAAGACATGGACGATCACATCGCCGGCGTCGATCAGAACCCAATCTCCTTGGCGCAGGCCCTCGACACGAAGATTGGCGGCGCCTGCTTTGTGCAGATCCTTGATCACTCGCTCGGCCATCGACGCTACGTGCCGGTTGGAACGGCCGCTCGTCACGACCATGAAATCGGCGAGCGCGGATTTGCCGGTGAGATCGATGGTGAGGCTATCCTCGGCCTTCATGTCGTCAAGGCAGCCGAGGACGATGCGGAGCGCTTCGCCGGCGGCTGGGCGCCGAGAAGCGGCTTTAGGCGGCTGGTGCGCCGCCCGCGAGAGTGCGGATGGAGTCAGGGGTATTTATCCTTTCGCTCATTTCCAAGCCTCGGACCAATTCCGAGGCCGTTTAAAAGATAGCGATTGCGGTGGCTTTTTCCACCACTGCTCATCCGCTGCATGGCCGCTTCCGGCGCCGTGCGCGAAGTTCGGTAGAGGAGAGCGGGGACTTGAGCCCGTGCAGGAAAGCCCATGCCGGGGTGCGGTGGCCGGGGAGCGTCACCGCCTTGTTCTCCGGCAGGCGGGCATAAGACAGCGCGTGACCGGCAGGGCTCGCAGCAGCATAGAGGCTCGGGCCCAGGCGATCGACCACCACGATGGGCACCAACTTGGCAATGCCACGCCATCGTTGCCATCGGTGGAAGTGGCGCAGGTTGTCCGCACCCATGATCCAGACGAAATGGACGCCCGGACAGCGGGCACGCAGCCATTGGACAGTGTCGTAGGTGAAGCGCGTCTTGATGACGGCTTCGAGGCCGGTAACGTCGATGCGCGGATGATGCGTGAGAGCGCGGGCCGCATCGATACGTTGCTGGAGCGGCGCCAAGCCGCTGGTGTTCTTGAGCGGATTGCCCGGCGTGACCAGCCACCACACGCGGTCGAGCTTGAGTCGTTTTAGGGCGAGTAAAGTCGCGCCGAGGTGGGCTTCGTGGGGTGGGTCGAATGTTCCGCCGAAAAGGCCGATTCTCATGCCCGGCGCATGAGGGGGGATCAAGCGCTCGGCTGTGCCCGGAAGTTGGCTGTTCACGGGCGCGTCTGACCGGTGCCGCGAACGCGGTATTTGAACGTCGTGAGCTGTTCGACGCCGACGGGGCCACGCGCGTGCAATCGCCCGGTGGCAATGCCGATTTCGGCGCCGAAGCCGAACTCGCCGCCGTCGGCGAATTGAGTCGACGCATTGTGCAGCACGATGGCTGAATCGACCTCAGCCAGGAACTTGTCCGCCGCCGCAGTGTCGTCCGTGACAATGGCGTCGGTGTGATGAGAGCCGTAGCGGGCGATGTGGGCGATGGCGCCGTCGACGCCGTCGACCAGCTTCACTGCGATGACGGCATCGAGAAACTCGGTTCCCCAATCGGATTCGGCTGCCGTCTTCACCCGGCGATCGGCTAGCTGGGCAGCGGCATCGCCGCGCACCTCGCAGCCGGCGTCCAGCAGCATCGTGACAAGGGGTGCCAACTGAGCACTCGCGGCCGCGCCGTCGACCAGCAGCGTTTCCGCCGCGCCGCAAACCCCCGTGCGGCGCATCTTGGCGTTGAGCACGATCTTCCTGGCCATTTCCGGTGAGGCCGCCTTGTCCACGTAAACGTGGCAGACTCCCTCGAGATGGGCGAATACCGGAATGCGTGCTTCCGTCTGTACGCGCGCAACCAGGCCTTTGCCGCCACGGGGGACCAGCACATCGATGTTGCCGTCAAGGCCGGCAAGCATCATACCGACGGCCGCGCGGTCGCGGGTGGGAACGAGTTGAATGGCGGCTTCGGGCAGCCCGGCTTCCCGCAGTCCTCGACCGAGGGCCTTCACGATCGCACGGCTGGAGCGCAGGCTATCGGAGCCGCCGCGCAGGATTGAGGCGTTGCCCGACTTGAGACAGAGGGCGCCCGCGTCGGCCGTAACATTCGGCCGGCTCTCATAGACGAGGCCGATCACCCCGAGCGGCACCCGCACTCGCTCGATCCTCATGCCATTGGGCCGGGTCCAGGAAGCAATGACATTCCCAACCGGGTCGGCCAGAGCAGCAATGGTTTCGATTCCCTCGGCCATGCTCTCGACCCGCGCCGGATTCAGCGTCAGGCGGTCGAGGGAGGCCGTCGTAGCACCCGCAGCGGTTGCCTCGGCCACATCTTCCGCATTGGCGACTAGAACAGTCTTGCTTTCGGACCGCAGGGACGCCGCCATGGCCTTGAGCGCCCTGTCCTTTTGCCCTGCGGGGGCTAGCGAAAGCGCCTTGGCTGCGGCGCGGGCGCGGCGGCCAATCTCGGCCATGCCCGAAGCGATATCGCCGGCTCCGTCTACGCTCCTGAGCGACGCAGTCATCCTCTCCAAAGACCCCCAATAGCCTCTATCAGGGCGGTTCGTATCATGTCAGGCCCGCGGGGGCGAGGCCGCCTCGCAGGGCCCCCGCTCTTGGATAAATTGGGGATAACGTGGATAACCCGCCAGAACAGGAAACCGATCAATTCCCCTACACATTGAGATGTCAGGCTGCCGACAATCCAGGAGCGTATCATGGCGTCAGGTTCCAAGCGTTGCCTCCCGACCCGTTTCCCTATCGGTACCAAACTCGTCGTCGAAGACTGCCGCGGCAGCCAAGGAGAAGGGCAGGTCTATAACCGCTATCTTGAATTTCCCGATGGCACCCGCGTTCGGCTACCCGCGCAGCCGACGAAGACCGTATCCCGCCCATACCGGCGCGCTCGTGCTACACCGAGGCGTCAAGTCCGAGCCTGACCGGTTCTTAAACGAGAAGCGCCGCAAGCCTAGGAATGTCGACAGCGCCAAGGGTCGCTCGTATGGCAATATCCGAAAACCCCAGCCTATGAGCTGGGGCTGACGAGTGATCATTAACCGCCTAGCGTGGATTCACCGCACCCGCATTGCTTTACTCGCCTCCGCCGAGCACCAGATCATCGCGGTGGATCATCTCCGCTCGGCCTGTGTAGCCGAGGATCAGCATAATGTCGGCGGAGGGACGGCGCTTGATTTTGTCGGCATCGCCGGCGTCATAGGCGATGAGTCCGCGCCCGATTTCCTGACCGTCTGGTCCGCGGACCAGCACCGCGTCGCCGCGTTCGAAGAAGCCCTCCACTTTCAGCACGCCGGCCGGCAGCAGGCTCTTGCCGTTGCGCAAAGCCTTGACCGCGCCGGCGTCGATCACCAGCGCGCCGCGCGGCTCCAGCGAGCCTGCGATCCACTTCTTCCGCGCTGTCACCGGATTGGCCGGCGTTAGGAACCAGGTACAAGGCGCGCCCTCCGCGATGCGCGCCAGCGGATGATCGACTCGACCCGAGGCTATGACCATGTGTGTCCCCGCCGTGGTGGCGATCTTGCCGGCTTCGATTTTGGTGAACATGCCGCCGCGCGCGGTTTCCGACTCCGAATTGCCTGCCATCGCCTCGATCACCGGCGTGATGCGCGGCACCACGTCGATGCGTTTCGCGTCTCGCCCTTTGCCCGGTGGTTTGTCGTAAAGCCCGTCGATATCGGACAAAAGCACCAGCAGATCAGCACTCATCATGGTCGCGACGCGGGCGGCGAGGCGGTCGTTATCGCCGTACCGTATTTCCGTGGTGGCTACGGTGTCGTTCTCGTTGATAACCGGAACACACCGCCAATCGAGCAGCCGTGCAATGGTGGAGCGGGCGTTGAGATAGCGGCGGCGCTGTTCCGTATCGGTCAAAGTGACCAGCACCTGCCCGGCAGCGACGCCGTGGGCCGCGAGACTTTCCGCCCACGAGCGCGCCAGCGCGATTTGACCGACGGCGGCGGCGGCCTGGCTGTCCTCGAGCTTGAGCGTCCCACGCGGCAAGTTGAGCACCGCGCGGCCGAGTGCAATCGCGCCCGATGACACCACCAGCACGTCGCGCTTATCGCGGTGGAGGCTCGCAATATCGGCAGCGAGGTTGTCCAGCCAATCGCGCTGCAATCGCCCCCGCGCAGCATCGACGAGAAGAGAGGAGCCGACCTTCACCACGATACGGCGGAAGGACGCGAGCGCGGGAGCCTTATAGCTGGCGGGCTTGGTTGCGACTTTCGGCATGGCAGGCAAGGGCGAGGCAATGCTCATGGTCTAACACGCGGACCGCCTGTCGGCGAACATCAACTTCGGCCCTGCCGCGGGCGCTTACGCCGGGGTGCCCTGACTTTGCCGCGCCCTGGCCGCTGGCGCTGGAATGATCAAACTCTCGCCCGGCTGCACGCGGGTAAATTGTACGGGTTCGCTCGTCACGTCGATCCGGTCGCCTTTGAGGCGGGCGCATGTGAAAGCGGAGGTGGCGAGTTCACCTTTCTGTGGGTAGTCCTCGCGGAAATGCGCGCCGCGGCTGTCACAGCGGAAATCGGCCGCCGCCGCGATCGCACGGCTGACCAAAGTGAGATTCTCGAGGTTGAGCCGGTCCATCCAGGTGAGATTGTAGCGCCGGCTCGCATCGGCGACTCCACAGCCGCCGATATCCCGCGCTAGCGCATCGAGTGCGGCGGCGCCTCGGGCGAGACTCTCCTGCGTGCGCAGGATACCGACATCCTTCCACATGATGTCGTAGAGTCGCTCCCGCATGGCCGACAGGTCGCCGGCGGGCTTTGCGAGGGGGGCGAAGGCGCGTTCCTGCGCTGCTTCGACGGCTGCGCCATCGGGTTCAGGGAGAGCACTCTTCGGCTGCGTGCGCGCGCCCATTGAATCGCCGGCGATGCCGCCGAATACGGTGGAATTCGCGACGCCATTGCCGCCGAGGCGGTTGGCGCCGTGCACGCCGCCAGTGTCTTCGCCGGCCGCGTAAAGCCGCGGCAGCGGCGTCGAACAATCAGTCGAAAAGACAACGCCGCCCATCATGTAATGCGCGGTCGGGATCACCTCGACGCGACCGGCGGCAAGGTCGAAGCCGCAATCGGCGCACCGCTCGACCATGCCCTTGAACTCGCGCCGCACGCGATCGGGCCCGAGGTGGCCCATTTCGATGTAGACGCCGCCGTGCGGGCTGGCGAAGCCTTTTCGGATGCGGTCCATGATCGAGCGGCTGACGATGTCGCGCGTGGCGCGTTCGCCGCGCTTATCGTAATCGAACATGAAGCGCTTGTGCTGGGAGTCGGTGAGCCAACCACCCGCGCCGCGTAAGCCTTCCTCCAGCACCGTGCCGGTCATGCGCGTGCCTTCGCCGGCGAGCAGGCCGGTCGGATGAAATTGCACCATCTCGATGTCGCGCAGCGGAAGGCCGGCGCGCAGCGCCATGGCCAAGCCGTCGCACGATTTGTCGCCCGACGGCGTGTGGTAGCGATACATCGTTGGGCCGCCGCCGGTCGCGAGCAACGTGGCGCGGGCACGGACAAGAAGCAGCTCGCCCGAGCGCATGTCGAGCATCAGCACGCCGGCAAGCTCCGACCCATCCGTGCTGCGGATGAGGTCGAGCGCGCGGTAGTCCTCCAGCCGGCGCACATCACGGCGCCAGACCTGCTCGGCCAGCCGGTTGATGATCTCGATGCCGGTCAGGTCGCCTTTGTGCACCGTGCGGTCGAAGGTCTGCCCGGCGAACGCTTTCTGATGGACTGTACCGTCTGGATTACGATCGAAAAAGCAGCCGAGCTGTGTCTCCAACTCACGAATGCGCACCGGCGCTGTGCTCACCAATAGCCAAGCTAGGTCCTGGTCGTTGAGCCACGCGCCGCCTTCGACCGTGTCCATGAAG
Source organism: Pseudolabrys sp. (assembly GCA_035765795.1). Taxonomy (GTDB): domain Bacteria; phylum Pseudomonadota; class Alphaproteobacteria; order Rhizobiales; family Xanthobacteraceae; genus Pseudolabrys. The sequence continues at coordinate 14,236 of DASTWX010000271.1, forward strand.
TGGCGCTCGATGGAGTCCTCCGGCGCGAGCGCGACGTTGTAGCCGCCCTGTACCATGCGCGTGCAGCCGCATTTGCCGAGCAGCCCTTTCACAGCGATAGTGACGTCGAGATCGGGGTTCGTTTGCTTGGCGTGCAATGCAGCGAACAGCCCGGCGCCGCCTGAGCCAAGGATGAGGATGTCGGTTTCGAGAGTGTCGATGGAGGGCATGGCGCGTCAGCGTGGCATGGCTTGCTCCCTCCCCCGTTTACGGGGGAGGGTTGGGGAGGGGGCGCGTTTGCCGCCACAATAGCTTCCCCCTCCCTGTCCCTCCCCCGCGAGCGGGGGAGGGGACGATGTTGCGCGGTTCGTTTCCACTAATTGGCTCCGATGCTTTGCAGCACCGCCGCGCGGCGGGCGGCGGCTTCCGCGTTAACGTCGGCGTATTGCGAACGCCCATGCGAATCCATGGTCACCAGCAAAGGCCCGAAACCTTTGATGCGGAATTTCCAGAGGCATTCCGGATTGAGATCTTCGAGATCGACATCCTCGATTGCCTCTATCCAGGTCGTCTGTAAGGCAGCCGCGCCGCCAATGACGGAGAGATAAGCACCGCCAAGACTGCGGAAAGCGTCGAGCGTCCCTTGGCCCATGCCGCCCTTGCCGATGATGAGGCGCACACCTTCGCGCTGCATCAGCGCCCGCGTGAATCGCTCCATACGCATTGATGTCGTGGTGCCGATGCAGAGCGGCTCATAGGCGGACGCGTTGCCGGGCGGCGGGTCGAGCTTGCGTACATTAGGTGCGGTATGCACGACCGCGTGGCCTTTGAGGTCGAGCCGCGTAGCACGGCCGCGGTCGAACATGGCAATCAGCGTGGCGTCGCGAATGCCGAACAGCGTTTTTTCCAAGGTCACCGTATCGCCGACCTTGAGCGCGCGTACCTGCGCCTCAGTGATGGGCATGTCGAAGGTGTGGTGGGTCATAATGTGACCCCCACCCTGACCCTCCCCCTTTCAGGGGGAGGAAAGAGCATGCCGCACGGTCGTCCTCCCCCTGAAAGGGGGAGGAATGAGGAGGGGGTCATCTGCATACTCATGCTCCTCACTTGAAATCGATGCCGCCGGGCGTGATCACCGCGGAAGCCCGGCGCGCGGAATGACACTGAATGTTCACCGCCACCGGATTCATCGTGATGTGGGTGGCGGCGATCTCCACATGGACGCGGAACGAGGTCGAGCGCCCGCCTAACCCTTGCGGGCCGATACCGAGTTGGTTGACGGCTTCGCTCAGCTGCGCCTCGATCTTGGCGCCCTCGGGATCGGAGCAAGTGACGCCAAGCGGCCGCGTGGCGGCGACCTTGGCGAGATGCATACACACATCGGACGTGCCGCCGATGCCGACACCGACGATGGTCGGCGGGCATACGCGGCCGCCACATTCGATCACTTTGTCGATGACAAAGCGCTTGACCGCGGCGACGCCGTCGGCGGGGATCAACATCTGTAGAAATGAGCCGTTTTCGGAGCCTGAGCCTTTCGGGATCATCTCGATCTCGACGGTTTCTTCGCGCTGGTCAAAATCGACATTGATCACCGGCACGCCGGCGCCGCAGGAGGTCTGCTCGTTCTTGCGCGTGATCGGATGCACGACCGAGGAGCGCAAAGGATGCTCCTTCGTCGCGCGCTCGCAGCCGCGGCGAATGGCTTGTTTCATCGCCGCGCCGTCGAACTCGACCTGACGTCCAATAGTCACGTTGTAGATCGGGATGCCGGTGTCCTGGCAGAGCAGGTTGCGCGTGCGCTCGGCCACCGCGATGTTCTCGACCATGGTGCCGAGAATGGCCTTGCCTGTGGCGTCGGTCTCCTCCATCAGCAATCGCTCGAAGCCCTGCTTGATGTCGCCCGGCAAAAGTTTCAGCGCGCGGATATAGAGAGTCTTGCTCAGCTCTTCGACTTCCTGAATGTCGAGATGCATGGCGTTACCTCATGACTAAAGCAGCAGCATTGCACCGGAGGCGATCAGCAGGAGCGACAAACCTTGGCGAAAACGGCGCTCATCGAGCCGACCGTAGAGCTGCCAGCCGATCCACGTGCCGATGAGGAGCGGCGGCAAGACCGCGACCAGCAGGATCAAGCCGCGCCGATCGAGTGTGGCCCAAATTATACCGGCAAGCGTAACAATTTGTACGATAATAAGGTAGGGCTGATAAACGCCGCGGGCGATTTCTTTCGGCCAGCCGCGCACCTGCGTCCAAATGGTCGGCAACACGCCGGAATAGCCGCCCAGTCCGCCGAGGATGCCCCCGACAAAGCCGACGGCGGCATCGACGGCGCGTCCGCCCGCCTGCGTCGTCGCCGGACGCGGAGCCATCAAGGCATAGCCGCCGACTATCACAAGAAAGGCGCCGAGCGTCGGCTTGAGGACGCCGACGCTGGTATGCGCCAAGAGGTGCACGCCGATCGGAATGCCGACAAGGCCGCCGAGTACGAACGGCCATAGCTTGGCGATGCGAACGTTATGGCGCTGCGGCCAAATGGTGGTCGAGTGCAGCAGCACGCCGCATCCGGTGATGAGGATCGTTGAGTGTAGCGGATCGATGCGGTGGAGCCAGATGGACGAAGCGGCAAGCCCGAAGGCGAAGCCGCTCGCGCCCGCCGCGATCCCGCCCAGCAAGGCGCCGAGCCAGAGAACGCCGAGCGTATCGAACGGAAGGCCGGCAAGCATCCCGTCAGCCCAGGTTGAGGAGAAAGGCGAGGCCAATGCCGAACACGGCCGTGGCGCTCGCCCACAGTGCGGCCCCTGCTTTTTCGCGGAAGCCGAAGAATTCGATGGCGAGGAGCCGCAGTCCGAGCGCCATGTGTGTCGCCAGGGCCGCCACCAGAATCACCTCCGCGGCTTCGACCAGTGGCTGGCGCGTGAGCGCCAGAAACGAGTCGAGCGCATTCGCCCCGTTGAGGGCGGTCGCGAGGGCCAGAAAATGCAGCGGCAGGAATATCGCCAGTACGATCCCCGACAGGCGGTGGAGCAGCGCCGCGGCGAATCCGGGCTGTTTGTGCGAGGCGCGCATCATGCCGAGAACACCGCGAAAACGGCGCGTCCGCCGAGGATCAGCAGCAGTAAGGCTAAGAGCGCCAGCGCGACATCGAGCGAGCGCCCGCGCCAGGGCGTCCATTCGCGCAGCACGTTGCGCAAGCCGATCGGCGCATGAATCGCGACTGCGACGACGAAAACGGCATAGAACAGAAGAAAGCCGATATTGCCGTGGGTGCGGGCGAGGATATTGCCGGCGGTAAGCCCGCTGTGCACGGCGTAGATGATGGTGGCGAGATGAATCGCGATCGCCGCCGCCAGCACGAAGGCGGTCAACCGTTGTGCCGTGAAGAGAATGGCGCTCATGGGCGTCCCCGCAGCGTCCATCGCAGCATCGCCCGCTTCAGGCCGGCGATCGAATAAGTCGGCGCGATGGCCTTGGGGCAGAACTGGGTGCAATTCATATGGGTGTGGCAGGCTTGACAACCGGCGCTGCCGGAAACCGCCTTCAGCCGGACTGCTTGGCCGCGGTCGCGCACGTCATTGACAAGGGTCCAGGCGCGATTGAGTGCGGCCGGTCCGAGATAGTCCTCGTCCCATGCGACCACGTCGCAGGCGGAATAGCACACGCCGCAGCCGATGCATTCGATGCCGGCGTCTGCCGCCCGCCGCTCGGGGCTCGCCGGCGGGACCACGGCAAAATCTTTCTCCGGCATTGTCCCCGGCTCGAAAAAGCCGCGCGCATCCTTCCATTTGTCGAAGAACTGCGTCATCTCGACCGCTAAGTCCTTGACCACCGGGAAATTGCGCAATGGCTCAAGCCGTAATGGCTCACCGTCTTTGATGACCTCGGCGACGCGCGTGCGGCAGGTCCAGCGCGGACGCCCGTTCACCACCATGGCGCAGGATCCGCACATGCCTACCCGGCAGGCGAAGCGATAGGAAAGCGTCGAATCCTGCTCACGCTGAATCGCCGTGACCACATCAAGCACCGTCTGGTGCGTGCGCCGCGGCACGGCAAAGGCCTGGAATTCGCCTTTCTCGCGTCCGCGCCAAACTTGGACATCGAGTATGGCATTGCCGCCGGCGCTCATCGCTGCATGCCCCACACGTTGACGGTGCGCGCCTCGATGAAGCGGAAGATGACGGACTCGACCACGAGCCCGATGAGGATGACCGTCAGCAGACCGGAAAAAACGGTTGCTGTGTCGAGGTCGTTACGCGCCTCGAAGATGTACCAGCCGATGCCGCCGGAACGCGACGACACGCCGAAGACGAGCTCGGCGGCGACCAGCGTGCGCCAAGCGAAAGCCCAACCGATCTTCAACCCGGAGAGGATCGAAGGGAAAGCCGCGGGAATAAGGATCAATGCGACGTAGCGGGCACCTTTCAGGCCCACATTGCGGCCGGTCATCCGCAGCGTCTCCGGCACGGCGCGAAAGCCGCTCAAGGTACTGAGCGAAACCGACCACAAGACGGAATGGACGATGACAAAGACCAGCGACGGCGTGCCCAATCCGAACCAGATCAGCGCCAGCGGTAACAGCGCGATCGCCGGCAGCGGATTGAACATGGCGGTCAGCGTGGCAAGAATGCGGGTGCCGGTCCGGCTCACTACCGCCAGAGTCGTGAATATCATGGCGGCGGCGAGACCGCAGGCATAGCCAATCGCCAATGTCTGCAACGACGTTACCGTGCGGTTGACCAGAATACCGTTACGAATATTGGCCCAGAAGGTCTTCACCGTCTCGGTGAAGCTTGGAAACAGCAGCGAATTCTGCAGCCACTCCGAATAAAGCTGCCAGATTACGATCAGGACGACCAGGATCATCAGGCGGTTGAAGAATTCGCTCTGGTAGAGCCGCTCGAAAAGGCTCAGCGGCCGCTCGACATCGCCGATGCTGCTCGAATCGAGCGGCTGTTGCTCAAACTCGGGGCGGGCGCCCGGCCTCCGGGCGGTCGGATCGAAGGCAGTCATGCGACCGCCTCCCCCGTAGGCGGGTGAACACGTGATTCGCCGCCGAACAGTAATCCTTCGATACGCTTCGACATGGCGCCGAATTCGTTTTGGTCGGCGTTATCGAAATTGAAGTGGCCGGTATCGAGCTCGGCGCGAACGCGGCCCGGATGCGGCGACAGCACCAGGATGCGCGAGCCGATGATGATCGCCTCTTCGATCGAGTGCGTGACGAAAAGCACCGTGAAGCGGAGCTGGTCCCAAAGTGCCAGCAACTCTTGCTGCATCGCGCGGCGCGTCAACGCGTCGAGGGCGGCGAACGGCTCGTCCATCAACAAGATATCGGGCTCCAACGCCATCGCGCGGGCAATGGCGACGCGCATCTTCATCCCGCCGGAGAGCATGTGCGGGTAGATGTCACGGAACTGCGAGAGTTTGACCTTCTCGATCGCCGCATCGGCTCGGTCCTTGGCTTCCGCGGCGGAGAATTTGCGCGTAACGCGCATGGGGAAGAGCACGTTCTGGAAAACGGTCTTCCACGGCATCAATTGCTCGAACTCCTGGAACACCATCATGCGGTCGGGCCCGGGCGCATCGACATCCCGGCCGCGGATACGAATGGTGCCTTCGACCGGCGGCATGAAGCCCCCAACCGCCTTCAGCAGCGTGGACTTGCCGCAGCCTGAAGGCCCCAGGATCACGAAGCGGTCGCCCTGGTGCACCGAAAAGTCCACGCGATAGGTCGCGGTCACCAAGTGGCGCGGCGTCTTATACTGGAGTGTGACGCCGCCGACCTCGAGCAAAGGCGAAGACATGCCTTGAGGGCTCGCGTTCACTGTCAGCTACCCGGAAGATTGTGAACTTCCTTGACGTAGACGTCCTTCCAGCTCGACGGCTTCACCGGGATCATGCCGATGCGCGACATGAAATCCGCGAACGCCATGATCTTTTGCGGCGTCATGGTCCAGTGGTTCTCGGGCTTTTTGATGATATCCGCGACTTCGGCCACCGGCAATTTGGAATGCGTGTTCTTGACCCACAATGCCGCCGCGTCGTCGGGATGCGCCTTAATATAGTCCATCGAATCCTTGAGCGCCGCGACGAACGCTTTCACGAGTTTCGGCTCTTTCTCGTACAGCTTGGCGGTGGCCCAGATGGAATTAAAGGTGTGCGGCCCGCCCAGCACTTTGTAGCTGTCGAGCACTCGGTGGACGCGTTTGTCCTGAAGCTCGATGTACATGTAAGGGGCCGATGTGAGGTGCCCGGTGATTTGCGACTTGAAGCTCATCATCTGCGCCAGCCCGTCCGGATGGCTGAGCGACACGGTCAACGGATCAAGTTTGTGCGCCTGGCCTTTGCCGAACACCTTTTCGGCGGCCATTTCCAGAACCACCGCTTGGATGGAGACGCGCACCGCCGGAAGTGCGATCCGGTCCTTCTCGGTGAAATCCTTGATCGTCTTGACGTTGGGGTTGATCGTGTTCAGCCAAAGCGGCATTGCGTTGAGCGCAGCGATGCCCTTGACCTTGATGTTGTTCTTGGTGCGCGCCCAGGCCGTGAGCAGCGGGCCGACGCCGCCCGAGGCGAAATCGAGATTGCCGGAAACGATCGCTTCGTTCATCGGCGGTCCGCCTGTGAAGCGCAACCAATCGGTCTTAAGGTCGAGCCCGAGCTTCGTGCCCTCGGCCTCGAGCAGCTTTTTCTCCTCCATGATGGTCAGCGGCAAATAAGAAACGCCGTACTGCTTGGCAATGCGCACCGTGCGCGTCTCGGCGTGCGCCGTTGAGAACGAGATGAAGACCGCGGCCGCGGCGGCGGCCGTCAAACACCAGAATTGGCGATGGCTTCTATGCAAGGAATCCTCCCGTTGAGATTTGCTTTTTGCATTATCAAACATGCTGTCTTCTTATGACAATCATCTTTTTCCAGCAAACCGCGAACGATGTGTTCCGCTGTCGTCGCTCTTGCGAGGATGATTGCTCTTTCTGCTTGCCACCCATTCACCTCAAATCAGATTGGTAATGAAGCGTGTCGGTACGGCAGAGCGAGAGACGCCACTCCACCGCCCGCCCATCGACCGCAATCGCGGTGCGATCTATACACAAGAGAGGCGCGCCCGGTTCCAAGCCGAGATGCTTCGCTTCGCGGCGGCCGGCGGCGACGGCCTTTAGTTTTTCGGACGCGCGTACCACGGTGACGCGGAAATCTGAGCGATAGAGTTCGTAGAGATTATTCGGCAGGTCGCGTTTCTCAATACCGGGAAAGAGATCGCGCGGCAGCACGATACGCTCAACGATGGAAACGTGTCCTTCAAGCGAGCGCAGCCGTTCGATGCGCACGATACGTCCGCCGAGGCGAAGATCGAGCGCGGCGGCCGCGTCGGCATCGGCGGTGTCCGCCTCCACGGCGAGAATTTCGCTCTCCGGGAATTCACCTTTATTCGAGTCGGGGACGAGCTTGAAGAACTGGAACAGGATGCGCGCTTCGTCGTGACGTGCGACGTACGTACCCTTGCCTTGGCGGCGAATGACGAACTTCTCCGCTTCCAATTCGTCGAGTGCCTTGCGGATGGTGCCTTGGGAAACACCCAAATCGCCGGCGATGTCGAGTTCACTTGGCAGCATGTCGCCCGGTTTCCACGCATTATCGATAATGCGTTTGACCAGCACATCGCGCACCTGCCGATAAAGCGGGCGAAAACCGAGTGTTTCCGCCGTCGACCGCTTCGTCTCGATGCGCGATTGGTCGCTCATGCCGTCATTCTCGCGTGCCCGCGAGGGGCTTACGTTGACTCTTGTCTTTTATGTCTTATAGAGGAGTGACGCAAGCTTCTTAGTTGAGGGGGATCGCGGCCTATGGGCATTCCGCAACTCTTAGTGCACGACAAAAAGGACACGGTCGGCGTCGTCGCCGTCGAGGGCCTGAAGGCCGGGACCGACATGTTGTGTGTTGTGACCGCCGATAATTCGTCGTTCAATTTGAAGACCAAAATGGACGTGCCGGTCGGGCACAAGATCGCGCTCACCGATATCAAGAAGGGCGACACCGTCATCAAGTACGGCCAGGATATCGGCAAGGCGGTCGCGGATATCGCCAAGGGCGAGCACGTACACGTCCATAATCTGAAGACGAAACGGTGGTGAGATGGCGCAAGTTGCAAAAACAGGTAACGGCAGGTCCGACATGAAAATCATGGGCTGGCGGCGCGAGAACGGCCGCGTCGGCGTGCGCAACCACGTCCTCATCCTGCCGCTCGACGATCTGTCCAACGCCGCTTGTGAGTCGGTGGCCAATCAGATCAAGGGCACGCTCGCGATCCCGCACGCTTACGGCCGCCTGCAATTCGGCGCCGACCTCGATTTGCACTTCCGCACACTGATCGGCACCGGGTCGAATCCGAATGTCGCCGCCGTTGTGGTTATCGGCATCGAGGAAGGTTGGACCCAGCGAGTGGTAGACGGCATCGCCAAGACCGGCAAGCCGGTCACGGGCTTCGGCATTGAGCTCAACGGCGATCTTGCGACGGTCGCCAAGGCGAGCCGGGTCGCCAAAGACTACCTGCAATGGGCCTCGGAGTTGAAGCGCGAGGAATGCGATATTTCCGATCTGTGGGTCTCGACCAAGTGCGGCGAAAGCGACACCACCACAGGTCTCGCCTCTTGTCCGACCGTCGGCAATATGTACGACAAGCTCATTCCGAAGGGGATTTACGGCGTATTCGGTGAGACCTCCGAGATCACCGGCGGCGAGCACCTCTGCAAAGCGCGCGCTGCGAATTCGGCGGTCGGCGACAAATTCATGAAGACCTGGCAGGCTTACCAGGACGAGGTGATCGAGGCACATAAGGTGGACGATCTCTCGGATTCGCAGCCGACCAAGGGCAATATCGCGGGCGGTCTCACCACTATCGAGGAAAAGGCGCTTGGCAACCTGGAGAAGATCGGGCGCGAGTGCAGCTATATCGACGTGCTGGAGCCGGCGGAAGCGCCCGCCAAAGGTCCCGGACTTTATTACATGGACACCTCGTCGGCGGCGGCTGAATGCGTGACGTTGATGGCGGCGGGCGGCTACGTGGTGCACACCTTCCCAACCGGCCAGGGTAACATCATCGGAAATCCGATCGTTCCGGTCATTAAGATCTCGGGCAATCCACGCACTGTTCGCACCATGTCGGAGCACATCGACCTCGACGTGACCGGCATTCTACGGCGGGACATGACGATCCCCGAAGCGGGCGATGCGCTGATCGATATGGTCGTGCGTACGGCCAATGGTCGGCTCACCGCGGCCGAGGCGTTGGGCCACCGCGAATTCGTGCTCACCAAGCTTTACCGCAGCGCTTGACGCACGAAGGGATGGCCGCAGTCGTCATCTCGGAATTCATGGACGAGGATGCCCTGCGCGGCATCCTCGGCGGGCTTGATCTCTATTACGACCCTCAGCTCGTCGATCGCCGTGACGACCTCCTCGACGTGGTTGCCGATGCGCGCGCGCTCATCGTGCGCAATCGGACGCAAGTCGATGCCGCGTTGCTTGGCCGGGCTCCACGTCTTTCCGCGGTGGGCCGGCTCGGCGTAGGGCTTGATAATATCGACCTAGCGGCTTGCCGCGCGCGCGGCATCGCCGTCTATCCGGCGACGGGCGCCAACGACGCGGCGGTGGTCGAGTGGGTGATCGGCGCCATGCTGGTCCTGCTGCGCGGCGCCTTTGCCGCCACTGACGCAGTCATTGCCGGCGAATGGCCGCGCACCAAGCTGATGGGACGCGAAGCCGGCGGCAAGCGCCTCGGCCTTCTCGGTTTCGGCTCGATCGGCCGCAAGGTCGGCGCCTGTGCCGCGGCGCTCGGCATGAGCGTGAGTGCACATGATCCTTATCTTGGCGCCAATGATGCTGCCTGGTCGCAGCCCTGGGGCAACGTAACGGCATCCAGTCTGGAGGACTTGCTGCGCGACAGCGATGTCGTGTCACTGCACGTGCCGCTGACCGATGTCACGCGTGGTCTGATCGATGCGCGCGCCATCGAGGGCATGAAGCCCGGTGCGGTCCTGATCAACGCGGCGCGCGGCGGCGTTGTGGACGAGGCTGCCCTCGCCGCCGCTCTGCGGAGCGGCCAACTCGGTGGCGCTGCGCTCGATGTGTTTGGCCAGGAGCCGCTGAGCAAAGGACAAGCCCAGGTTTTTGCCGGCTGCCCCAATTTGTTGCTGACGCCGCATGTCGCCGGCGTCACGGTGGAGGCGAATTCCCGCGTTTCACGGATGGTGGCGGAGAAAATCCGCGATCATTTGGCGAAAGGCTGACCATGGCGGTCCTGACGCTCGCCCACGCCGAAGACCTCGTTGCTTGCACGCTGAGCCGTTGCAAGACCGAGGCGGAAAACGCGCGCAGCGTCGCGCGGGCGCTGGTCGCGGCCGAAGCCGAAGGTCAGAAGGGCCACGGCCTTTCGCGCGTGCCGAGCTATGCCGCGCAAGCAAAAGTCGGCAAGGTCGACGGCTTTGCCAAGCCCGCGCTGGAATGGCGGCGCCCCGTTGCTGCGATGATCGACGCCAAATATGGCTTTGCCTATCCAGCCATCGACTTGGCCCTGACCGCATTGCCGCAAGCCGCGCGGCAGAATGGATTGGCTGCGGCGGGCATTTTCCGCTCCCATCATTGTGGCGTGGCCGGTCGTCCGGTGGAGCGGCTGGCGGGCGAAGGTCTGCTGGCGCTGTTGCTTGCCAACACTCCTGGTGCCATCGCGCCATGGGGCGGCTCGAAGGCTGTGTTCGGCACTAACCCGATTGCCTTTGCTTGTCCGCTGCCCGACCGCGCGCCGATCGTTGTCGATCTCTCGCTCTCGAAAGTCGCGCGCGGCAATATCCTCGCCGCCAAGCAGAAGGGCGTCTCGATTCCCGAAGGCTGGGCACTCGATGCAGCGGGCAAACCGACCACCGATCCGGTTGCCGCGCTCTCCGGCACGATGCTACCTCTGGGCGACGCAAAAGGCACGGCGCTAGCGCTGATGGTCGAATTGCTGGCGGCTGGTCTGACCGGCGCCAATTACGCTGCTGACGCATCGTCCTTCCTTGACGCTGAAGGCGCACCGCCCGGCACCGGGCAACTCTTGATCGCGATCGATCCGTCAGCCTTCGCCGGCGCAGGCACGCTCGCCCATTTTGCGGCTTTGGCACGCGCGGTTGAAGATCAGGCGGACGCCCGCCTTCCCGGGGCACGACGTCTCGCCGCGCGTGCGGCGGCCGAGCGGAACGGTATCGTAATCGCCGACTCGCTGCTCGCGGCGATCGAGGCGGTTTGAATCATTCCTCCGGGCCCGGCAGCGGATTATCCGAACCGGGCTCGCACCGCATCGGGTACAGCCTGCGATCTTAGCCGACCGCTCTCGTCGCGCACCACCCAGACGCGTTTCTCGCTGCACTCGACGCAGACTTCGCCGCCGCGGCTCAGCCGGTGCTCGATCTCAAAGCTCGATCGGCCAAAGGTAATCTTGCTGTCGACCACCACGTCGTCACCGAAGCGCGTCGGCCTCATGAACTTGGCTTGGGTACGCACCAGCGGATAGCCGGCGAAGCCGAAGGTCTTGAGCTGTTTGATCTTGGGGATACCCAGCGCACTCTCGAATAGCGCGGCGGTCGAGGCGTCGAAGATCTCAAAATAACGCGGATAGAAAATGATGCCGAGTGGGTCGCAATCGCCCCATTCGATGCGGACATTACGGCTGTTGGTGAGCGTAGTCATGCGGCGCTCTTTACCTGGCCATATCGATTATTTCTAGTGTGGTTGGCGGCGCGCGAGCCACACGGTGTGTCGGTCGCAGTCGGGATCTTCTGCAACGTACTTGACCACGTCGAATCCGCTCGCTTCGAGCAGAGATCGATATTCCATTGCTGCGTCGGGAAAGGGCGGCGGCACTGCGCAATTTGCGAAGGGGCCGCATCGACGCCCGTGATGGTGCCTCCACGCTCAATAAAATATCTGGCGATCGGTTCGGCGGTGCCGCAACCTAAGTCGAGGATTTTCGCTGCGTCCGGCAAAAGTGCTGCGAACTTTTCGAGCCAGGATCTCTCAAAGAGGGCGCGCACGCGGTCGCGATCCCATTGCAGCGAATGCCGTTCATAAACGCTTATGACATCCTGCGACGGCGGTACCATGGCGAAGGCTACCGCGGGCCCATGCGCAACGCGCCGTCGAGCCGGATCACCTCGCCGTTGAGATAAGCATTGTGGATGCAGTGCATGACGAGCGCCGCGAATTCCCGCGGCTCGCCCAATCGTTTCGGAAACGGCACCGAGGCGCCGAGCGAATCCTGCGCCTCTTGCGGCAGCGCGTGCAGCATCGGCGTGCCGAAGATGCCCGGTGCGATCGCCATCACGCGGATGCCGAATTGCGCGAACTCGCGGGCGGCGGGCATGGTCAGCGCGGCGACACCACCTTTGGACGACGAATAGGCGGCCTGCCCGATCTGCCCTTCGAAGGCAGCAACGGATGCGGTCGAGATGATCACACCGCGCTCACCGCCGGCGAGCTGCGGCAGGTTTTGCATCGCGGCGGCGGCCAGCCGCATCATGTTGAAGGTGCCGATGAGATTGATGCGGATGACACGCTCGTAATCGGCGAGCGGCATCGGGCCGTCGCGGCCGACGATGCGCTTGGCCGGGCCGACGCCGGCACAGTTGATCAGGATGCGCGCAGGACCATGATCTGCAGCGGCTTTCTTGAGGGCCGCTTCCGCGCTGGCCGCGTCCGCCACGTCGCAATGGATGGCGATGCCGTTGACGTCGGTCGCGACCTCCGCAGCAGCCTTGTCATTGACGTCGAGGATCGTGACCCTGGCGCCCGCGGCGGCAAGCGTGCGGGCGCAGGCTGCACCGAGGCCCGAGGCGCCGCCTGTGACCATGGCGGCTTGTCCTTTTATTTCCATTAATCCCTCTCCTTTCGCCCTGCGCGGGCTTAACCGCGTATCCACCCTCCACCCTAACCCTCCCCCGCTTGCGGGGAGGGATGGGAGG
>DASTWX010000272.1:0-4543 GCA_035765795.1 Pseudolabrys sp.
TGCCGCTCGCGCAAAATCTTACCATCGCACTGGTCGGGCCGCTGGCCGATTCCCGCGCCAACATGCAAGGCACCTGGGCGGTGGCGGCGCACGCTGAGGACAGCGTCACGGTGCTGGAGGGAATGCGCGCCATTTTCGGCAACGAGCGCGTGCTGTATGCCAAGGGCGCCAACATCGTCGACGACCCCTCCATCGCCGCACGGCTCAACGTATTCGGCGAAACCTTTGCCATCGACCCGCGCTCGCCCGCCGCGTTGATCGCCGAGGCGGTCAGCCTCGCGCAAAAAGCCGACGTGGTGGTCGCTTGCGTGGGCGAGGCCAAAGAACACACGGGCGAATCCTCGACGCGGAGCGCGCTCGACCTGCCCGGCAGCCAGCAAGACTTGCTCAAGGCGCTGCACGCCGCCGGAAAGCGGCTGGTGCTGGTCACGATGAGCGGCCGGCCGCTGGCCCTCGCATGGGAAGATCGCCATGCCAACGCCATCCTGCACGCCTGGTTCGCCGGCAGCGAAGCCGGTAACGCCATTGCCGATCTTCTGTCCGGCGCGGTCAACCCCTCCGGAAAGCTGGCGATGAGCTTCCCGCGCGACAGCGGACAATGCCCGATGACCTATGCGGAACCGCCGACCGGCCGGCCGTTGGACAAAATCGGTATCGACGTGCGCGGTGATGAAGAAACCGACCGCCATGGCCGCCGCGTGTTTCGCAAGTTCACCACTGCCTGCCGCATCGAAGGCCCGTCTACGCCGCTTTATCCGTTCGGCTATGGCCTCGGCTACAACACGTTCGCGTATGGCGATATCGAACTCGACAAAATCGAATTGCACGGGGAAGATGACGTTCTTACCGCCGCGATCACGGTACGCAATACCGGTGGTCTCGCCGGCGAAGAGGTCGTTCAGCTTTACATCGGCGATCCGGTGGCCAGCCGATCGCGGCCGGTACGTGAGTTGAAAAGCTTTCAAAAAATCGCGCTTGCGCCCGGCGAGATGCAGCGCGTCAGCTTTCGCATAACCGTGGATGATCTTCGCTTTTTCCGCGCGGACCGGCTCGCCACCCCCGAACACATCTGGGAGCCGGGCACGTTTGTCATCCAAATCGGCGCTAGCTCCGACGAGCTTTCGTCGGCGGCCGTCGAATGGCGGACCAAATGAGCGGTTCGCTTACCGACGACGCTTTGCTCGATCTGGTGCAGCGGCAGACGCTCCGCTACTTCTGGGATTTCGGCCATCCGGTCAGCGGCATGGCGCGCGAGCGCAGCAATCCGGTTGCGGGCTATGATTACCTCGACACAGTGACAACGGGCGGCACCGGCTTCGGCCTCATGGCGATGCTCGCCGGCACATCACGGGGCTTCATCCCGCACCGCGATGTTCTCAGCCGTGTGACGCAGATCGTCGATTTCCTCACGCGCGTAGAACGTTACCACGGCGTCTTTCCCCACTTCCTGCACGGGGCAACCGGCGCGACCATCCCGTTTTCCAGAAGAGACGACGGCGGTGATCTGGTCGAAACGGCGTTTCTGATCGCCGGCCTTTTATGCGCGCGGCAGCATTTTGGCGCGACCTCGTCCGACGAGACCAAGTTGCGCGCCGGCATCGACAAATTATGGCACGCCGTCGAATGGAATTGGCACACGCAAGGACGTGACGTTCTCTACTGGCACTGGAGTCCGCATCACCAATGGGCGATGAACCACGCCATCACCGGCTGGAACGAGTGCCTTATCACTTATGTGCTCGCCGCCGCGTCGCCCACCCATCCGATCGCGCCTGAGGTTTATCACCGTGGTTGGACCGCGAGCCCGGTATTCCGCAATGGGCAAAGTTATCACGGCATCGAATTGCCGCTCGGTCCACCGTTCGGCGGACCGTTGTTCTTTGCGCATTACTCTTTCCTCGGTCTCGACCCGCGCGGCTTGCGCGACCGCTATGCCGATTATTGGGCACAGAACCGTGCCCATGCGATGATCAACCGCGCGTATTGCATCGCCAATCCGCACGGCTTCGCGGATTACGGACCGAAATGCTGGGGCCTGACCGCTTGCGACGGGGATGCCGGATACAACGCCTTCTCGCCGACCAACGACCGTGGGGTCATTGCGCCGACGGCGGCGCTCGCCTCTATACCCTATACGCCGGCGGAATCGATGACAGCGCTACGTTACTTCTATGAGATGCTCGGCGAAGATATTTGGCGCGAGTGCGGCTTCGCCGACGGGTTCAATCGTACAAAAGATTGGGTCGCACCCAGTCACCTCGCCATCGACCAGGGACCCGTTGTGGCGATGATCGAGAACCACCGCTCCGGTCTGCTGTGGGATTTGTTCATGCAATGCGAGGAAGTACGCATAGGCTTGCGCCGCCTCGGATTCGACAGCCCGCGTTTCGGGGAGGTCGCCTGACCCTAGCTGCAGCGCGCCTTTACTTGCTCCGATACTCTTCGACTTTTCCGGATTTATAACAACCGCACAGAGTGATGATTCGCCACATCGCCATGGCCGGGCTTGTCCGGGCCATCCACGTCCTCCATTTCGCCACTGCACGCCGGGCGCGAAATGCCATTGCTCGTCATGGCCATGACACGCCAAACTTGACGAGCGGACGCAAGCTTTCTTTGGGCTATTTCTTCGGCTTGAATATATCGACCGCAATCAGGACGACATTGTCGGTACCGACATTTCGATGGTAGTGGGTCGTGTTCCGGTTCGCAGTCGAAGTCTCTCCGGGATGAACAATCTTCTTTGTGCCATCCGCTAACCCAACTTCGTCGGTGCCTTGCACGAAATAAACTACAGCCGGCCGGTCCTTATGACTATGAAGTCCTATGTATCCGCCCGGCTCGATGGTGAGCACGCGCATTCTCAGCTGGCGTCCCGCCATCCCTTCAATTTCATCGCCAAGGTCAACCACCGTCGTCTTGCTGGCGGTGAACCCTTTGTTTCCCTTTGGCGCGTTTTGAGCGATTGCAACGTGCACGCCCAAGCTCAATGCAAAAGTGGATGCAAACAACACTTCCAGCATTCTACGTGAGCGCATGGTGTCACCCTTTCCATTGCTGTCGTGTTACCGCGCGCCAAAGCTTAAATAGGAATCCAAAGGAGGGGCAAGGACGAAGGGACGCTTGTTTATGTCCCGTTTATTCCTACTCACACGGAAAAGAATTTACATTCGCGGGTTCAAAATGGCTGCGTGATCGCGCGTGCGGGTCTGCGCCAGCTCGACTTCGCGAGCCCGCGTTTGAGGGGTGTCGCCTCGCACTTTTGATTACCGATTGCTGCGATTTCGGCACGCCCCCAAAAATTGCGCCGACTCATTTGTGGGAATTGGATGAATGCCCCAGGTCCAAAGCGAAGAGCTTGCGGGGTGCTGTACGGAGATACCTCCCTTCCCCAGACCGCGCGGAGCAATTTAGAATGGAGGGCGGTTGATTTTCAAAGAGGCGGGCGGAATTATTATCCGTTTTGTCGGGGGGATCGCAGCAAGGTCGGATACAGACGGATAGCCCTCAACCAAGGAGCGACAGATGTCCATCGTAAGTATGGTAAGGTCGAACGGCGGTACCGGCGAGGAGGTTTTTACACTGGATGAAGGCCGAGTGACGATAAGCTTCCCGGCAAGCCTATCCAGCGCGTCATTGGAAGACCTGAGGCAATATCTCGACATCTTCTATCGCAAGGCTTGTCGCCTTAGCGATGATCCGGTTGATGCCGTCGACCCGAAAGTTTTCAACAAACGTGAAAAGGTGATCGCAACAGCCGCTGAATGAGAGAGCTGAGATATCACGCCTTATGAAGGTGCAGATCCTGCGAAGCGCGTAGCCGAAGCAGGATGGTGGGCGCACAAGGACTCGAACCTTGGACCCGCTGATTAAGAGTCCTGCCAAGTTTGCTTTGTCGCAATGGGTTAGGTGCAAACCGGGGCATTATCGCCCTATTGGACTTATTCACGAATTCGCCGGCTGGCAAACTAAAAAAGCGGCCCGGGCGCGCGGACACCCGAGCCGCCTCGCCACAGAAATGGGTAACTGTGGCAGTGTGCCTAGGCCGGTCGGAGAAACACCGCCTAGGCCGTTCCGGGTGGTGAATGGGCACCCGGAATTAGAAATCCACCATCTTCAAAGCCGCTTCCAAATCGGCCGGCGACACCTCGCCCTGTTTCGCCATCGCAAGGGCTTGCACAACGCTAAGCATCGCCCTTGCACGGCCCCCCGCGTCGTAGGCTTGCAGCGGGCGCATTAGATCGAGCGTAACCGTCCCGCCGAGCTTCTCCGTCGCTTCCTCCGCCAACAGCGTGGCGATCGGCTGCAAGGTCCATTGGGCAAGGTGGCGTTGGGCTTCGCGCACCATCGGCCCGGTTGTGGTCCCGTTGAATAGGCCGGGCAGCACGCCGAACGCGCCAAGGATGGCGTCCCGGCCCGCGTCCAAGGTTTCCCGCGTCATGGACCGTTCCAGGTCCGGGGATAGGCTGGCGGGCTTCCAATCGCTTTGCGGCGCCGGTCCACCGGCTGCGGACACTTGCACCGACTCCCGCAACAGCACGCG
>DASTWX010000273.1:0-6411 GCA_035765795.1 Pseudolabrys sp.
CGCTACGCCACGCCGTGCGCAGCTACATCCACTTCTACAACCACCAGCGACTGCACTCGGCGTTGGGCTACCAATCGCCCATCGAGTACGAACTGCAATGCGCTTGACTCGTGGGTGTCCACTTTTGCGTAGGAAGTCCCAATTGCATCGCTACGCCGTCCACATGGCAGGTAAAGCTTGCGATGTGGTCAGCTACGCGCTGCAATTCGGCCCAACTTAGGCGTTAGACCGCTGCTCCGTGGCCCCTTGCGTGCCATACGTTTTGTATATACACTAAGGTATGGAGTTCACCTGGTCAGAGCGGAAACGCTCAACGAACCTCAAGAGGCATGGACTCGACTTCGTCGATACGCCTTCCGTCTTTGGCGGCTTGACCTTCACCTTCGAGGACGACCGGTTCTCCTACAACGAACAGCGATTTGTCACCCTTGGGTTACTCGCCGGTGTTCCCGTCTCAATCGTCCATACGGAGACCGCCAATGAAATCCGCATCATCTCCTTCCGCAAAGCGACCCGCGCAGAAGCGCAAATCTTCTTCGATGCAGTCAAAGACTGACTGGGGCAAGCTCAAGACCAAGGCGGGCGCCTCGGATGCATCCGAGCACCCGGAGGCCGATGTGCGCCACATTGTTCGTGGCGTCGTTCGGCGCGGCCTCAAGCCGCAGCCACCCAAAGCTGCCATTTCCCTGCGCCTGGAGCAGGACGTACTCGAGTGGTTCAAAGCGCAGGGCCCTGGCTACCAAACAAGAATCAATGCGGTGCTACGCGCCTTTCGCGATGCATCGGTCTAACAATGCATTCAAGCCGAAATTGCATCGCTACGCCGTCAACATGGCAGGAAGAACTTGCCATGTTGCCAGCTACGCGCTGCAATTCGGCTCAACTTGAGCGTTAGGCACCAATTGAAACATCAGGGGGCCTGATGAGTTGCTTGCCGAGTCACGGCAGGGTGTCCTGCTCTCTTTGCCACGTTGGTTCTGCGCCACAATTCGATGTATCAAAACGCACCGAAGGTGACTGGCGCATCACAGCCAACCCTCTTTCGTGGGGTAGCACCAAGCCAGAGATCGTTGTACTTGGCTTCTCTAAGGGCCCGACTCAGGCTGGCGCACTCGCTTCCACACCTCACGACCAAATTGCATACAAGGGCAGTCGCCTCAACGTCGGCAAGATCCTCGCGCATATCGGTCTCATCCCCGCAGATGCGCCCGATAGGCTGAAAGAGCACATAGATCGCCTTATTGCAGATAAAGCCGGCCGCTTTCACTTCGCATCGCTAATCCGATGCACTGTAGAGCGCTATGACCGCAAGTCCGCCTCGTGGAAGGGCTCAGGTGGCGGCATGTTAGACAAATTCATTGCTACCCCGTTCGGCACTTCTGTAGCAACCAACTGCACCACCACCTTCCTGCGCGACTTGCCAGGAGAGACTCGGCTCGTTGTCATGTTTGGCCTCGGCACCAACATGAACTATGTAGCATCCGCTTACGGCTTGTTCCGCCGTGCCCGCCCAGGCGACTGGAAGAAGCTCAATTCGGTCGCTTACACCGATGGAAAGATCACAGTAGTTCACGTCGAACACTTTGCTTCTCAAGGCGCACTAATTCCGAACTGGCTCGGGGAGAACAGTCATCCACGATCGAACCTTGGCCGCCTGTCAAAAGCAGCGGTTGAGGCATCCGGAATTGGTGCCTAACAATGCATTCAAGCCGAAATTGCATCGCTACGCCGTCAGCATGGCAGGTACAGCTTGCCATGCGGTTTGCTCCGCCACACGAGTCGGCTTAACTTAGGCGTCAGGCCTGCATGGAAAGTTCGCAACAGCCCGAAGGAGCGGTGATGAATCGTAGCCTGATCAAAGAGAATGAGTATGCCGCTGAAGCAGCGAAGCACGTAGATTGGGTCAACTGGATTTTCTCGATTACGGTGTTTCTCTTCGCCATTACAGCGCTTCAGTTCAAGAGCCCATGGAAGATTTGTCTGGTAGGTCTACTCATCATTGTCCCAATGTACGTGTACGCCTTCCGCTCCTTCCCTCCGTCCTTGGTCGCACTTCGGCAGCTCGTGAAGGAAAATCCTGGAAATGAGGAGTTGTCGAAACTCAAGGCCCATCTTGAGCGCAAATACCATGGGTGGCATGCAGCTTTGTCAGTTTCGCCGCTCTGGATATCTGTCGCGTTCTACCTTTTTGTGATGGCTTCTGGTGCTGACAAGTTTGCATTTCTCCGTCCGGCGATTTCTTGGCTGCAGACCTGACAATGCGTCCAAGCCGAAAATTGAATCGCGACGCCGTCCACATGGCAGAAGACGCTTGCCATGTGGCCGGCTACGCGCTGCAATTCGGCCTAACTTAGGCGTCAGCACCCAATGGCCGCGGGACAACAACTCCAATGCCAGAAGTGCTTTGCGAGAGTCAAACCGTCTGCGATCGATCTGCTTCCGTCACCTTCTGGATTTGCTTCAGTTGACTGCCTGGCATGTGGAAATTCCAACCGGATTCCCTATCCAGTTTCGTTTTCCTTCAATGTCCTGGCCATCGCGCTTTCGTTCCCAGCGGCTATCGTCGCTTTCGACAAGCTCGGCTTGCCGGCTTGGTTGGCCGCAATCGGTGCCGTTGCTGGCATGGTGGTGCTCAATGCTCTGTTCCTGTCGCTATATTTTGCACACTCGAAGCGTCCATTCGTTCGTATCCGGGTTGGGCGCTAACAAGCCGCCGCTTCGCGGCGCGGCTTAAATCGGGCGTTGGTGCCACGAACCGCTTCTTTGAGAGATCGGCTATGGACGTCTCGGCTACCGTAAAGAGTTCACGGAACGGACATGAGGCCTGTGTCGGTACTGCCGGCAATTCGCAGTCCATTGCCGTTCCCGGCAAGCCTGCCGGCCAAGGCTCCGCGGTGAACGGCGGCGAGCTCATGCTGCTCGCCCTTGCCACCTGCTACTGCAATGATCTTTACAGGGAAGCCGCTCGCCTCGGCATTGCGGTGGATGGCGTGGAAGTCACGGCCAAGGCTACCTTCCCGGGCATTGGCCTTGCGGCGACCGATATCCGTTACGAAGTTGGCATTTCCTCGTCCGCGCCGCCCGCTGCCATTGCCGATCTGGTGCGGCAGACAGACGCCGTCGCAGAGGTGCACAACACGATTCGCACGGGGGTTCCGGTGCTGCTGGATCACCATCGGATCCGATCAGCGCCGGCAACGAGGATCAACCAATGAGCATCAACGGCAACTTCCTCGCCTATGCGCTCGTGATGCTGGTGGCGGGACTCGGGATTCCGGTCCTGGCCGCGTTGAACGGGGGGCTTGGCGCGCGCCTGCAGAACCCCGCGCTGGCGACGACGATCCTGTTCGGCGTCGCACTGGTGCTCTCCGTCGCCTGCCTGGCGGCTTCCGGCAACTTCCCGAGGGCGATGCCGGTGGCGGCGCCGTGGCATCTCTACCTCGGGGGCGTCTTCGTGGTGTTCTACGTGCTCAGCGTCACCTGGATCGCGCCGCGGTTCGGCGTGGGCAACGCAATTGCCTTCGTGCTCCTCGGGCAGCTGGCCTCGATGGCCGCCATCGACCATTTCGCGCTGCTGGGCGCGCCACGCAACCCGGTCGATGCCGGGCGCTTCTTCGGCTTGGCGTTGATGGCCATCGGGGTGTTCTTCGCGGTCAGGCGCGCCTAGCCTGCGGTCCGGTCCTGTCCGGTCCGGTCCTGTCCGTCGACGGCCCGCGGGCCGGCATGGGAGAATCAGGCTTCGGGCCCACGAAGGCCCATTGAGGGAAAAGCATGGAAGCCACCGCGCCGCCCGCAAAGGGCCGCACCTTTACGGTCGTCGCGACGCTGTTGGCCGCGACCAACATGATCGACTTCATCTTCTACGGCATGCACGCGCACGACGCGCTGGCCGGCATCGGCATGGCGCTCATCGCGCACAGTACCTGGCACGGCGGCCTGGAGAAACGCGCGGCCCTGTCGGCAGGGCAGCCGACGCCAGGCCAGGCGGCGGCCAGGCAGGCGTCCCGTTCGCGGGTGGCCGGCGTGCTGGGCGCGACGCTGGTGGTCGCTTCGATCTTCGCCAAGTACGTGGTGCGAGGGGTCGCGTGGGCATGAAAGGCATCTTCGCTGCGTGCGCTGCTGCCGGCATGGCGCTGGCGGCTGCAAGCTGCGCCACGTCGCCGGCGCCGGCGCGGGTGCCGGTGCAGCCGGGATGGATCGCGCCCGCCGAGGCCATCCAGCGCGCGGCGGAAGCGGCGCCGAGCGGCGTGCCCGGGATCTTCGCGATGCACGTCCAGGCGACCGGCACGCAGGACGGCTATGCATACCTCAACTCGGAGCTGGACTACCGCGACCAGCGCAACCTCACCGTCGCGATTTCGCCGAACGCCGCGAAGGCGATGGAGGCGAAGCTGGGCGTTTCGCCGCTCGACTACTACAAGGGCAAGGACATCCTGGTGCACGGATCGGCGTATCGCACGAAGATCTCCATCACCATGGGCCATCGCTACACCGGCAAGTACTACTACCAGACCCACGTGCGGGTCGCGGATCCGGCGCAGGTCGAAGTGCGGCGCTGACGGCACGAAGCCGCAGGCTGAACGCGTTAAGGGACGGGGCGTGCGGATGTGATGCGTTCCGCATCGATCGAACCGGGTCCGAGGCTATAGTCCGGCCCGAGCGCGTTCGCGACATGCCCTGGACCCTGCAATGCCCCATCGACACAATCGCGCCGGCCTGGTGCTGGCGGGCCTGACGACGATCCTGCTGGTCGGCATGTCCTTCGGCGTGAGTGCCGGCGAACGCAGGATCAACCTGGCGCACTGCAAGGCGGAGTTGCGCAAGTGCGACCCGGTCAAGGGCACGTGCATCTTCGTCGGCTTTCCTGTCGACTCCGATTGCGACAACGCCTGCAAGGCAAAGCTGCTCACGAAGATCGAGGCGCTGGTGACGACGATCCCGAAGGCTGCCTACGCGCCGAAGGGCGTGCACGGCTGCGTCGGCTTCCGGCCCGATCTCGGCGGCACGGAGTACGGCGCGATGTGCCTCGCGAAGGGCCTGGGCTACAGGTACGAGCCGGACAGCTGCAACGTGTCGGGCTGGGCCTACAACGTCATCGCGGAGTAGCCTTCGGGCAGGCGGTGAACTTTGCGCCCGCCGCACGGTCCGTCCTGCCGACCATACCGTCGCAAGGAGATCCGGAGTGAGGAAGGGACGCCTGGCCGCACTTGCGGCCGTATTGATTGGCTTGGCGGCCATGCGGGCCGCCGGCGCGACGGAAGCGGGCGACGTCGCGCGCATCGCCGCCGCGGCCGCCAGGGTCATCGATGCCGGCGTCGGCGACCAGCACATGCTCATGCTCGGCGAAATGCACGGCACCGCCGAAACGCCCGCCATCGCCGGCGAACTCGCCGCGCGCTGGGCCACCGGCGCGCACGCACAACCGGTGCTGCTCGGCCTCGAGGTCACCAGCGTCGACCAGGCGCGCGTGGACCGTTACCTGGCGTCGAAAGGCACGGCGGCCGACCGCGCGGACCTGCTCGCCGGCGAGCACTGGACCGAGCCGCACCATGACGGCCGCGACAGCGCCGCAATGGCGGCGCTGCTCGAGCGGGTGCGGGCGCTGCGCGCCGGCGGCGCCGACATCGCGGTCGTGCTGTTCGACGCGCCCGGCGACGGCGAGCGCGACGGCCGCATGGCCGAGGCCCTGCGCCGCGCGATCGCAGCGCACCCCGGCGCACGCGTGCTGGCGCTGGCCGGCAACGTGCACGCGATGACCGGCGAGCCGCCGCAGATGTTCAGCGAAGGCAAGCCCTACAAGCTGCCGGTGACGATGGCGCGGCGCCTGGCCGACCTGCACCCGGTGTCGGTCGACATCCGCGCGATGCAGGGCGACATGTGGGTCTGCCAGGACACCTGCGGCGTGCATGCGCTGCCGCCGGCGAAGCGGACGATCGATTCGCCGGAACTGACGCGCAACGATCCGGGCGACACGTGGGACTACCGCGTCGCGCTGCCGCGCTTCACCGCGTCGCTGCCGGCGCTGGGAGATGCCGGTTAGGCCAGCGTGGGCGATAATCCCCGCATGGCACCGAACGACGACGACGCGCTTCCTTCCTGCCCGGCCTGCGGCTCGGGCCTCACCTATCCGGACGGCGCGATGTTCGTCTGCCCGGAGTGCGGCCACGAGTGGCCGGCGGCCGGCGGGGCCGCCGAGGCGGCCGATGCCGCCACCGTGCATCGCGACGCGTTCGGCAACGTGCTTGCCGACGGCGACGACGTCACCATCGTCAAGGACCTCAAGGTCAAGGGCGCTTCGTCGGCGCTGAAGGTCGGCACCAAGGTCCGCGGCATCCGGCTGGTCGACGGCGACCACAACATCGATTGCAGGATCGACGGGTTCGGCGCGATGAAGCTCAAGTCGGAATTCGT
>DASTWX010000274.1:0-5096 GCA_035765795.1 Pseudolabrys sp.
CCGCTGACCGACCGAGTCTGGACGATCAATCGCGACGGCAGCGGCAGTCGCCGCGTCTATGAGCGCGAGGACCGCATGCAATGGGTGACCCACGAAGTGTGGGTACCCGGCCGGCGCGCCGTCGCCTTCGTCGATTGGCCGCGCGGCATGCGGCTGATCCAAATCGACAGCGGCAAGATCGCATGGCTGCATCATTTCCCGGCGTGGCATGCGGCGCCGGACGATGCCGGTAAGCGGTTCGTCTGCGACACCAACTTTCCCGACACCGGCTTGCACGTCGTTCCGTGCAACGGCGAGCCGATCTATGTCTGCGCCAGCGATGCAAGCTCCGAGGGCGCTCATTGGGCTGGCCCGTTCCCCTATAACGACGGCCCTGTCGAGGTAAAGGCGCGTCAGCATACGCATCCGCATCCGCGCTTTTCTCCCGACGGTTCGCGCATCGTCTTCACCTCCGACCGCACGGGTTTCTCGCAGGTTTACGAAGTTGAATTGGACGGAGCGGCGGCATGAACGTGGAGGGCACGCTCGAAAGCCAGCGCGTACGTCAAGCGATCCGCGAGGGCCGGATCACCGGCACGAGCCGCGGTCTCGCGCCCGGCTTCGTGCAATGCAACGTTGCGATCATGCCGAAGATCCATGCTTTCGATTTCATGCTTTATTGCCAGCGCAACCAGCGCGCCTGCCCGGTGCTGGAAGTATTGGACCCGGGTGATCCGGTGCCGCGCAAGCTCGCGCCATCGGCCGACGTGCGTACGGATTGCGCGCTCTACTCAGTTTTTATCGACGGCGAGCGGCAGCAGGATCGCAACGACGTCAAAGACCTCTGGCGGGATGATCTGGTCACGTTCCTGATCGGCTCCGGCATTACCTTCGATGCCGCGCTGGAACGTGCCGGCGTGCCGACGGGTCGCGATCGCTGGGTGGTTCGCACGGCGCTGCCGACCGAACCGGCCGGACCGTTTCGCGGCGACTTGATCGCCACGATGCGATGGTTGACCCCGCAGCAAGCCATCACCGCTGTGCAGGTGACGACGCGATTCCCATTCAATCATGGCGCTCCCATCCATATTGGCGATCCGTCTGCGATCCGCGTCGATCTGGAATTCCCGCTTTTCGGCGGTCCGGTGCCGCCGCTGCCGCGCGACAAAACGGCGGTGTTCTGGGCTTGCGGCGTAACCCCGCAATCGGCGGCCGAGAACGCGCGATTGCCGCTCTTCATCGCGCACGCCGCGGCACACAGCTTCATCACCGATTTGCCGGCCGACAGCCTGATGACGGCGTGACCATTTGTGATTTAGGACGGAGTTGAAGAAGTGGAAATGACGAATACCACGCCAGGGTCGTTGCGCCTGTCCGCCGACGTCGGCGGGACGTTCACCGACGTGGCGGCCTTCGACGAGCCGACCGGACGATTGCAGCTCGGCAAGACGCTCACCACGCCCTCGCGTCTGGTGACCGGTATCGAGACCGGCGTTGGCAAAGCGGGCGCGCGCTTCGCGGCTGCGCAACTGTTCCTGCACGGCACCACGGTCGCCATCAACACGATCCTGGAGCGGACCGGCGCCCGCTGCGCGCTGCTGACCACGCAGGGCTTTCGCGACATCTATGAGATCGGCCGCGTCAATCGGCCGGAGTCGTACAATCTGTTCTTTCGGAAGCATGTACCGCTGATTGACCGCGAACTGCGCTTTGAAATCCGCGAGCGTATGGACGCGGAAGGCAAGGTGCTCATTCCTTTGGATGAGGAGGACGTGCTCCGCGTCGCCGATGCGGCGGTGAAAGCAGGCGTGCAGGCGATCGCAGTTCTTTTTCTGCATTCCTACCGCAACGCCGATCACGAGAAGCGCGCAAAGCGCCTCATCGAGGGAGCGTATCCGGAGCTTTTCGTTACCGCTTCGCACGAACTGTCGCAGGAGTACCGGGAATACGAGCGCACGTCGACCGCGGCAGCGAATGCTTATGTCGGTCCGCGCGTGCGCCGCTACCTTTCCGAGATGGACGGGCACCTGAAGGAGGTTGGTTTCGGCGGAAGCTTCCTCGTTGTCCAGTCGACCGGCGGATTGTTCGACATCGAGGAGGCGCAAACCTCCTGCATCCGGATGCTGGAGTCGGGGCCTGCCGCCGGCGTGATCGGCTCGAAAACGCTCTGCGCCAACATCGGCCTGCGCAATGCCATCGCTTTCGACATGGGCGGCACCACTGCCAAGGCCGGCGTCATCCACAATGGCGAGGTGCTGATGACCGGCGGCGCTTTGGTCGGCGGCTACGCGACCGGCCTGCCGTTGCAAATCCCGATGATCGACATCCAGGAGGTCGGCACCGGCGGCGGGAGCATTGCACGCGTCGAGGCTGGCGGGGCTCTGCGTGTCGGTCCGGAAAGCGCCGGGGCCCAGCCGGGGCCGGTCTGCTACGGCAACGGCGGCGCCGAGCCGACCGTCACCGATTGCAACCTCGTCCTCGGCCGCATGGCATGCGACCGCTTTCTCGGCGGCGAGATGAGGCTCGATTTGACAGCTGCGCAACGGGCCATTGAGCAGAAGATCGCCAAGCCGCTTGGGCTTGATTTGATCTCAGCGGCGGACGGAATCCTGCGCATCGCCGCCACCAAGATGGCGCACATGGTGCGCTGGGTGACCACCGAGCGCGGCCTCGACGCTGCCGATTTCGCCATGATTGCGTATGGCGGGGCCGGCCCGTTGCACGCGGCGATGATCGCGCGCGAATTGCGCATCCGCGAGGTCATCATCCCGCACGCGCCGGGGCATTTTTCCGCTTACGGCATGCTTTTTGCCGATCTGCGGCGCGACTTCGTGAAGACCTGGTTCACGCCGCTCGAGCAAGCTTCGTTCGTCGACATGGAATCTCTATTCACTGCGATGGAGAAGCAAGGCGCTTCTGACTTGGCGCGTGGCCGCGACATGATCGCCGAACTGGTGGTGCAGCGCGGCGCCGACATGCGCTACGTCGGCCAGGAGCACGCGGTGACGGTCGATCTGCCGCTGGAGCTGTTCGAGTCGCAGGACCGCGCCGGCATCAAGGCGCATTTCGATGCCGTGCACGAGACTCGCTACGGCTATTCGGCGCCGCAGGAAAAAGCCGAAATCGTCAGTCTGCGTTCGGCCGCCATTGGTTTGATGCATAAGCCCGAATTGGAAGCGATCGGTGAAGGCGGTGTTTCGGCCGAGCCCGCATTCCGCAGCATGCGCAAGGTCTATTTCGCCGAAACCGGCATGACTGACACGCCGATCTACGATCGCGCGCGGCTCAAGTCCGGCAACCGCATCGAAGGGCCCGCGCTGATCGAAGAGCACGCCGCGACGACTGTCGTGTATCCCAAGGATATTCTGGACGTGGACGCCTTCGGCAACCTGCACATCGCGATCTGGAGGAACTGAGCATGGATGCCGTTTCAGATCGCGCGCAAACGCGCGCGACGACCATCGATCCCGTCGTCACGGAAATCGTGCGCAATGGTCTCATCGCCGCCACCGAGGAGATGAAGATCAATTTGATGCGCACCGCCTACAACATGATCATCTATGAGGCGCTGGATTTCACGGTCGGGCTGTTCGATGCCGAGGGTAATACGATTTCGATCGGCCTCGGTCTGCCGATGTTCATCCGCGGCATGAGTGACACTGTGAAGGCGAAGCTCGCGCATTTCGGGGCTGAGGACCTGGAGCCGGGCGACATCCTGCTCACCAACGACGCCTACATCACCGGTAGCCACCTCAATCATATGACCTTCACTGTGCCGGTTTTCCACGACGGCGAATTGGTAGGCTTCTCCTGTTGCATGGCGCATTGGCCGGACGTCGGCGGCACGCTCGACGGCTCGACCACGGACATTTACTCCGAAGGCTTGCAGATGCCGATCGTCAAGATCTACCGCAAAGGTGTGATCGACGAGGCCCTGGTCGCCATCATCAAAATGAACGTGCGGCTGCCCGAGCGCGCCATGGGCGACTTCCGGGCGCAGGTGGCGGCAGTCAAGACTGGCGAGAAGCGCTTCCTCGAAATGATCCAGAAATACGGGCGGGACGAAGTGCTCGGCAGCATCGACGCCATCATGGATCACAGCGAGGCCTTGGCGCGCGAACGCGTGCGGCAGATGCCGGACGGTATCTATGAGGCGGAATCGTTCATGGACGACGACGGCATCAGCGTCGGCGAGCCGGTGCCGATTCGGGTTAAAGTCGAAGTTAAGGGCGACCGCATGACGGTCGATCTGACGGAGGTCTCGAAACAAGTCGGCGGCTTCTATAATTCGGGCGAGACAGCAGGGCGTTCGAGCTGCCAAGTCGCCTTTAAATGCCTCACCTCGCCGCTCGACATGCCGATCAACGACGGCCAGTTCCGTGCCATCGATATCGTGTTGCCGCCCGGCCGCGTGGTCAGCGCAGTCAGGCCCGCGGCGATGCGCATGTGGATGACCTACCCGATGACCGTCGTCGATACGATCTTCAAGGCGCTGGCGCCGGCGCTGCCCGACGAGGTGATCGCCGGCCATCACGCCGACCTGGTCGTCGCGCGCATCAACGGCCGCAAGCCGAAGGACAACGCCTTCTATATTTACACCGGCGGGCTGATCGGCGGCGGCTGGGGCGCCAAGCACGACAGCGACGGCATGAGCGCCACCATCGCGATCAACGACGGCGACACGCACAACGGTCCTTCCGAACAGGTGGAAGCCAAGTATCCGCTGCTGGTGGAGCGCTACGCGTTGCGTGAGGACTCGGGCGGAGCAGGGCGGTTTCGCGGCGGCCTGGGCACCGAGCAGGTGGTGCAGGCGCGCCACAACATCCGCTTCTCGTCGCAAATGGACCGCGTGAAATGCAAGCCCTGGGGTCTTGCCGGCGGGCTTTCCGGCGCGGGCAATTCGGTTGCGATTCATCGCTTCGGCAAGGAAGAGGAGTCGCATTTCCCCAACGGCAAAGCATTCAATCAGGTGCTCAAGCCGGGTGATGCGTATATTCTGCGCTCGGGCGGCGGCGGCGGCTACGGGCCGCCGCTCGATCGCGATCTCGACCGGCTCGAACGCGACGTGCGCGGCGGCTATGTCAGCCGGGAGGCGGCGGAGAACTTGTACGGCGCCG
>DASTWX010000275.1:0-8236 GCA_035765795.1 Pseudolabrys sp.
TTCTTGATATGCATTACCGTCGTCGGGCTGCCGCGGTGACCCGCGATCATTCCGCCGATACGCGTGGCGAACTGACCGTTGGCGCTGTCGTCGACGGCGAGCAACAGCCGCTCGATGTTAGGCACGAAGCCCTTCGCTTCCATTTCCTCGCGCGCAAGCCGCTCCTTCTCGTGCGTGCGCATTGGCAGGCGCGACAGCGCCCAGCGCAATGTCGGCGGCATCGCCATGGTGGTGACTATCGCCATAGTGACGATCATGCTGTAGAGGTTGTCGCTGAGCGCGCCCATGGACAGGCCGATCGTCGCGACGATCACTTCGGTCGAGCCACGCGCGTTCATGCCGGTGCCGAGCGCGAGCGACTCGCGCCCGGTCAGCCCGCCGAGCTTGCCGCCGAGAAACGCGCCGGAAAACTTGCCGGCGCTGGCTATGACGATCAGGCCGCCCGTCAATGCGAGCAAAGCAGGATCGCCGAGGATGGTGAGGTCGGCGGATAAACCGGCGGTCCCGAAAAAGACCGGCATGAAAAAAGCGACGATCAGTCCGCGCAACTGCTCGTCGATATGTTTGGTCAGGATCGGCGATTCGCCGACCAGAATGCCGGCGACGAAGGCGCCGAGCACCGTATGCACGCCGATCAGATCGGTGATGATCGCCATAGCGCCCATGATCAACAGGATGGCGGTCACGACCGCAAAATCGCTGACGAAGGTGTCGTTGACCCAGCGAATGATAGTGAACACGATGCGCCGGCCGACGGTCAGGCTCACACCCATGAAAACGAGGGTGCCGAGCACGCTACGCGTCACGCCCAACACGTCGATCTGACCCTGCAATGCCAGGCTGAAGATCACGGCCGTGATCATCCAGCCTATTGTGTCGTCTATGATGGCTGAGGCGAGGATTACCTGTCCGACGGTGCGGCGCATGAAGTTCATGTCGCGGATGATGGTCGCGACGATCTTCACCGAGGCGATCGACAGCGCGGTGCCGAGGAACAGGGACGTGATCAGCCGCTTGCTTGGATCGGGCAGCATCGAGTCCGGCAGCAGTTCGCCAAGCGCCACGCCGCATACAAAGGGAATAATGATGCCGGAGATCGAGGCGGACACGGACGCGCGGCCACTCTCGCGAACCAGCTTGAGATCGGTTTCCATGCCGGTGAGTAGCAGCAGCATCAGAATGCCGAACTGCGCGACCGCATCCAGCATCGCTTTCTGTTCCTTGGCACTGGGGAACAGCATGTGTTGAAAGTCGGGAAAGAGGGCGCCCAGCACCGAAGGCCCGAGCACCAAGCCGGCGAGGAGTTGACCCATGACCGCGGGCTGCTTGATGCGCAACATCGCTTCGCCGAGCAGTCGGCCCACCAGCATCAGCACGACCAGTTGGCCGACGAATAGCAACGTCGACGGGCTGTGAGCACCGCCTTCAGCCGCCAGGGCAGGGGATGTCGTCAGCAGCAGCGCGGCCAGGAAGCCGGCAATGAGCCAGCGATAAAGTGGCGGGCCGCTGAAATAGGAAGTCATACCGATACTGTCTATCTAAGTTCGCGAGGCATCCTTCGGCGCCGCCGCCGGAGCTTCGGGCGACGGCGCAACGCATTCGCTCTGACAGATGATCCCCCGCTCGTGACCACAGGACTGCACCAATTCCTCTCCCGCACGCGTGGTTCCGCTGCCAAACGCAATTGCAAATCATTTGCAACAACGCTATTGTGGCCGCGAAGTTGGCAGAGACAACCGCCTCACCTCAACGGCGGAAGCGCCGGAAAGAGCCTGCCGGTCCATGGACGCAACGCCGCGACGTCTTTCGCTGAGCGACCGCACGATCGGAGCGGCGCAAATATTGCTGCGGGGGCGGGGTGGCAGCCTGCGCGCTTATCTCGCCTTCGGCGGCCCGGCGGTGATCGCATCCATCGCCTACATGGACCCGGGCAACTTCGCGACGAACATTCAAGCCGGCGCGCATTACGGCTATGGGCTGCTATGGGTGGTATTGTTCGCAAACCTGATCGCGATGCTGTTCCAGGCGCTCTCCGCCAAGCTCGGCATCGTAACGGGGTATAATCTCGCGGAAATGTGCCGCCGGCGTTTTCCTCGGCCGGTGGCGTGGTCGATGTGGGTCGTCAGTGAGGTGGCGGCCATGGCCACCGAGCTCGCCGAATTTCTCGGCGGGGCGATCGGGCTCGCGCTTTTGTTCAAGATGCCGCTTCTTGCCGGCATGGCAGTCACCGCCGTCGTGACCTATGGAATCTTGCTGCTGGAGGGACGCGGCTTCCGGCCGCTTGAACTCATTATCTCCGGCTTCGTGGCCATCATCGCAATCTGCTATGTGGTCGAGATGTTCGTGGCGCCGGTCGATTGGGGCGCGGCGGCGCGCGGAATTGTCACACCGCAGATTGCCGATGCCGGCGCCTTGCTGCTCGCGGTCGGCATCATCGGCGCCACCGTCATGCCGCACGCTGTTTATTTGCACTCCGGCCTGACGCAGGGACGGATTCCCGTCCGCAACGAGCGTGAGAAGCGCATCGTCGTCAGGCTGTCGAACTACGAGGTTCTGGTGGCGCTGGCGGCCGCCGGCCTCGTCAACATGGCGATGATCCTCATGGCCGCGAGTGCGTTCCATGCCGGCTACAGCGACGTGGCCGAGATCGAGACCGCCTATCGGACCCTGACGCCGCTGTTGGGCGCCGGCGCCGCCGGCCTGTTCCTGCTGTCGCTGATCGCTTCCGGCATTTCGTCGTCGGTGGTCGGCACTTTGGCGGGGCAGATGATCATGCAAGGTTTCGTCGGGTTCCGTATTCCGATCTGGGTACGCCGGCTGGTGACCATGGCGCCCGCCTTTGTGGTGGTTGGCGTCGGAACGAACGCGACCATGGCGCTGGTGATCAGCCAGGTAGTGCTCAGCATCGCATTGCCGGTTCCGATGATCGCGCTGCTGATTTTCACCTCCCGGCGCGATGTCATGGGCGGCTTCGTGAATAGCCGGCTGACCATTTTCGCGGCCGTTGCCTGCGCGGTGGTCGTGCTGGCGCTCAACATGGTCTTGATTCTGAATACGTTCGGCATCCCGCTGCCGGGATTTTAGCGCTCGAATCGTTGCCAGCCTGCCGGCATCAGCCGCTCCTGCGGCAAAAAACGGCCCTTGTAATCCATCTTGCGTGAACCGGGCACCCAGTAACCAAGGTAGACGTAGGACAAGCCCATGTCCTTGGCGCGCCGGATGTGGTCCAGGATCATGAAAGTGCCGAGGGAACGGTCGCCGGCTTCCGGATCGAAGAACGAATAGACCATCGAAAGCCCGTCACAGAGCACGTCGGTGAGCGCGACGGCCAAGAGATCGCCGGCGCCGCGGCCGTTGATGGCGGTATCCGGGCCCCGCCGACGATATTCGACCAGACGGGTTTCGACGTGACTGTCCTCGATCATCATGGCGTAATCGAGCACCGTCATATCGGCCATGCCGCCGTCGCGGTGGCGGGCATCGAGGTAAGCGCGGAATACGGAATATTGCTCCGACGTTGGGTGGGGCGAGCGCATCTCGCCGACGACGTCGGTATTACGCTCGCCGACCCGGCGCATGCTGCGCGACGGCTTGAATTCGCCGGCGATCACCCGCACCGAAACGCACGCGCGGCAACTCTCGCACGCGGGACGATAGGCGATCGATTGGCTGCGACGAAAGCCGCCGTGGGTCAGTAGGTCGTTGAGCTCGCCGGCGCGCTCTCCGACCAGATGCGTGAAGACCTTGCGTTCTTCTTGGCCGCGCAAATAAGGGCAGGGCGAGGGCGCCGTGAGATAGAATTGCGGTGTATTGCGGGAGTGCTGGGTCACTTCGTCCCGACCTTTCTCAGATCTTCGACCGCCTTTCTCCCGACAGCATCCGCCGAGTCATGCGCCGCGTCAAAGGCTATTGTAGGGCGCTCCCGCCAGCGCCGCGCGCAAATAAGAAGCCCGGGCCGGATTGTTAATGACGATCGTGCCGAGCAGGATATCGTGCAGCAGCCGGCCGCGTTCGTTGAAGAACGCGACCAAAAGGATCAACGGCGTCAACGCCGAAATGGTGATCCAGAAGACAACGGCGCGGACCGCACCGAGCACGAAATACGCCGGTGCGCCGTACCAAGTGCGGAGCTCGATATCGACGGCGCGCATCCCGAGTGTGGCGGAGGCCGGTCCGCCCAAGGTCCATCCGAAATAGACCAGGGCCCAAATGACCGTTCCCGGCGGCAACAGCCAGTAAAGCGCCCAGCCGAGCCCGAAAGTGACGATGCCGAAGGCGAAAATAAACATTCCGGCCAGCACGACGGGCACCGCCAGCACGACAAAATCAATGATAAAGGCAATGACGCGCCGCGCGAGCACACCCTCGAACAGTTCCGGCTCGATCGCCGGATCGTAGGCGTGCGGTTTAATCCCGATCGACATGGCGCCGCCCCCTCCGAGGTCAAGGCCGAAATCCACCCCTTCGCCAGCGAAAAACTTGGAGGGCGAATCAGCTTGATGCAAGAGGGCGCGCCGCCGCGCCGACGGCACGACTGGAACCGGGCAGCGGCATGCGGCATGGTGTTTGCCCACAGGAGGGATCGATCTTTGAGCGTCAGATTGAGCGATATTGAAGCGGCCGCCCGCGTGATCGCGGGCGCGGTCTTGCGCACCCCTATGTTGCCAGCACCTAAATTGTCGGCGCTGACCGGGGCGCAGGTTTTCGTCAAATACGAAAATCTTCAAGTGACCAATTCATTCAAGGACCGCGGCGCCTTAGTCAAACTGTCCTCGCTCGGCGCGGACGAACGCGCGCGGGGCGTTATCGCCATGTCGGCCGGCAACCACGCCCAGGCGGTTGCCTATCATGCCGCGCGGCTCGGCATTCCCGCGACCATCGTGATGCCGGAGACGACACCTTTCGTGAAGGTCGCGGCGACCCGCTCGCATGGCGCCGAGGTGGTGCTGCACGGAGAGACGGTCGCGGAATCGCAGTCGATGTGTGAGCGCATGCGCAGCGAGCGTGGGCTTACGCTGGTGCATCCTTACGACGACGCTCGTATCATCGCCGGTCAGGGGACGATCGCGCTCGAGATGCTGGAGGAAGTTTCCGATCTTGACGTCATCGTGATCCCTATCGGAGGTGGCGGGCTCATTGCCGGCAACGCTGTGGCGGCGCGTGCGGTCAATCCGTCGATCGAGATCATCGGCGCAGAAGCCGCGCTTTATCCGTCGGTATGGAACGCGCTGACAGGCGAGGGGCGGCCGATCGGCGGTCCCACTTTGGCCGAAGGCATCGCGGTCAAGAACGTCGGCAAGCTGACGCTGCCGATCATCCGCGAACTGGTGGCCGAGATCGTGCTGGTCGACGAGGCCCATCTCGAGCGCGCGGTCAATGCTTACCTCACCTTGCAGAAAACCATGGCCGAAGGCGCCGGCGCCGCGGGCCTCGCCGCCATGCTGGCTAAACCTGAGCGCTTCAAAGGCAAGAAAGTCGGGCTGATCCTGTGCGGCGGCAACATCGATCCGCGCATTCTCGCCTCCATCATGGTTCGCGAGCTCGAGCGCGAAAGCCGCATTGTTTCCTTTCGACTCACGATCCCTGACCGCCCCGGTGTACTCGGGCCGATCGCTGCCAAGCTGGGGACGCTCGGCGCCAATATCTTGGAAGTCGATCACCGCCGCCTGTTTCTCGATGTGCCTGCCAAAGGCGCCAAACTCGATATCACCATCGAGACGCGCGATGCGATGCACGCCGAACAGATCATGTCGATATTGGCGGATCACGGCTATCAGCCGGTACGTCTCGTTGCTGGATCGAACAGGGAGTAAAGAGCGGGTGCGTTACGGCTCGTGACTAAGTTGGCTGCATCGCGCGCCAGATGCGCTCCGGGGTGGCGGGCATCTCGATGTGGCGAACGCCGAATTCGGCGAGCGCATCGATGACGGCGTTGACCACCGCCGGCAGCGCGCCGACGCAGCCGGCTTCGCCTGCGCCTTTGACGCCGAGCGGATTGGTTTTGGTCGGCGCCGGATTGCTCTCGATCTTGAAAGACGAGAAATTGTGCGCCCGTGGCATGGCGTAGTCCATAAATGAAGCGGTGACGAGCTGGCCGCCGGCGTCGAAACGGATATCCTCCAGCAAAGCCTGACCTGCGCCTTGCGCGATCCCGCCGTGGATCTGCCCGTGCAGGAGCAACGGGTTGAGCACGGTGCCGACGTCGTCGACCACGTTGTAGCGTACGATCGTCGTCTCGCCGGTTTCGTGGTCGATCTCCACCTCGCAGATGTGGCAACCATTCGGGAAATTGGCGACCGGCGCGCTATAGACCGCCGTCGCAGAGAGGCCCGGCTCCATGCCGTCAGGTAAATTGGCGGGGTTCAGCGACGCCACCGCGATCTCCTTGATGCTGAGCGTGCGGTTCGTGTTCGGCGCGGAGAAGACGCCGTCCTCGAACTTGAGCTCGCTTGTCCCCGCGTTGAGCACGTGGGCCGCGATGGCGCCTGCCTTGCGCACCACCTTTTCGGTGGCGTTGTGGAACGCCGAGCCCGCCATGGTCGCGCTGCGCGACCCGCCGGTCCCTTCGCCGAAGAACACTTCCCCGGTGTCGCCTTGCACGTATTGCGCCTCGCTCGGGTCGATGCCGAGCCGGTCGCAGACGAGTTGCTTGAACACCGTCTCATGGCCCTGACCCTGGCTGTTGGAGCCAGAGAACAAAGTCAGCGTGCCGGAGCGATCGAACCGCACCTCGGCGCCTTCGAGGCTCGGCGCGCCGGCGCGCTCGATCGTGTTGGAGAGGCCGAGCCCGAGCAGCTTGCCGCGTTTCTTGGCCTCGGTCTTGCGAGCGGCGAGTCCTTTGATGTCCGCGAGTTCGAGCGCCAGGTCCATGTTCTTCTCGAAATGGCCGCTGTCGTAAGTGAAGGTGAGGCCACTTTTGAAGGGCATGGCGCTCGGCGGCACGTAGTTGCGCCGGCGCAATTCGATCGGATCGATGTCGAGCTCGCGAGCGGCGATGTCGACCATGCGCTCGATAACGAAAGCGAACTCCGGCCGGCCATTGCCGCGGTAGGGCCGCATCGGGTTCGTGTTGGAGAAGACGCAGGTGAGGTCGACGTGGATTGCCGGCGTGCGGTAGACGCCCGCAAGCGTACCGGCGTTGAAGCGAAATGCAGGCATCGCCGCCTGCAAATAGGCGCCGATGGCGACGGTCGACGTCACACGCAACGCAAGAAAATGGCCGCCCTCGTCAAGCGCGAGCTCGGCGTCGCAGACGTGGTCACGCCCCTGCGCATCGCTCAAGAAAGCTTCGGTTCGCGTGCTCACCCATTTCACCGGCCGCCCGATGCGTTTGGAGGCGAGCAATACCAGCGGCATCTCGTTGAATATAGGCGACTTCATGCCGAAGCTGCCGCCGGTGTCGCCGGTGACGATGCGTACTTTACTCTCCGGCACTTTCATGATGGCGGCGAGATCCTTGCGAGAAGGATGCGGGCGCTGCAAGGCGGTGTAGAGCGTATAGCGGTCAGCCGCGGCCTCGTAATGGCCGAGCGCATTGCGTGGCTCCATGGCGGCGGCGGTCACGCGGTTGACGACGAGCCGCTGTTTCACCACGTGCGCAGCCTTATTGAAGGCTTCGTCCACCGCGGCCTTGTCGCCGATGAGATCGATGAAGCAGATGTTGTGCGGGCAGTCGTCCCACACGAGAGGAGCGCCGGCTTGTGCCGCCTCGGCGGTCGAAGTGACCGCCGGCAGTTCTTCGTACTCGACCGCGACCAACTCGGCGGCGTCCATCGCCTGCGTTACCGTCTCGGCGACCACGAAGGCGACGTAATCGCCGACCCAACGCACGCGGTCCTCGGCGAGCATCGGATAGCGCGGCACATATTGCGGCGAGCCGTCGCGGCGCTTGAGGCCGCTGGCGACCGGCAGATCGCCCCAACCGGCGGCCTTGATGTCCGCGGACGTCAGCACCGCGAGCACGCCGGGCGCAGCGTTGGCGGCCAGCGTATCGATCGAGAGTATTTTGGCGTGCGCGTGCGGCGAGCGCAGCACCACGCCGTGCGCCGTAAGTGGCAGCGTAATATCGTCGACGTACCGGCCGCCGCCGCGGATCAGGCGCGGGTCCTCGAAGCGCGAAACACTTTGGCCTATGGCAAATTCACCCATTTTTCGTTCCATGTATCCGAAGAGAACGTTGATTTGCCGTCATGGCGGAGCTTGTCCCGACCTTCTCGCTTAGGACCCAACACGTTGC
>DASTWX010000276.1:0-7861 GCA_035765795.1 Pseudolabrys sp.
TATTCAAACGCCGACGGCGGGCGGGTATGGCGATGCGCCCTAATGCCCGCCCGTCTCCGCCGCGACCGCCGCCGGGCGCTTCATGAGAACGCCCAGTACAGCGAGCGCTAGAAACAGCACCGTCAGCATCCAGAACACATCGGCGAAGCTCATCACCGCTGCCTGCCGGCGCACCATGCCCATCATTTGCTTCAGCGCCATAAGATGCGCCTCGGAGCCTTGAAAATGCGCGGTCAAGCGCGACAGCGTTTCGACCGC
Source organism: Pseudolabrys sp. (assembly GCA_035765795.1). Lineage (GTDB taxonomy): Bacteria > Pseudomonadota > Alphaproteobacteria > Rhizobiales > Xanthobacteraceae > Pseudolabrys. Next base: position 259 of record DASTWX010000276.1, read on the forward strand.
AGGCTCGCGTACCCAGTTCACCTGTTCGTGCAGCCGGGCAAGATGCAGGTCCATCCGATTGTTCAATTCGGTGTTGATGGCGGCGAGACCAATCGCGCCGCCGAGATTACGCATGAGATTGAACAGACCGGACGCGTTCTTCAGCCGTTCCGGCGAGAGCGTACCGAGCGCGCTATTGGTCACCGGCACGATTGAAAACATCAATCCGATGCCGCGGAAAATCTGCGGCCAGAACAGCTCCCAGAAATCCCAGTCGGACGTAACATAAGTCATCTGCCACGTGCCGATGGCGAAGAGCAGGAAGCCGCCCATCAGCATGTAACGCGGATCGACGCGCTCGCTGAGCTGGCCGGCGATCGGCGCGGTCATAAACATGGCAAGGCCGGACACGAACATCGTGTCGCCGATCATCCTTGCGTCGTAGCCGCGTATTTCGGCAAGGTAAATCGGATAAACGTAGGTCAAGCCGTAAAGACCTATGCCGAGCACGAACGAGAACAAACTGCCGACCGCGAAATTGCGATTGACGAAGGCGCGTAGATCGACGATGGGCGCCCGCGCGGTGAGCACGCGGGCCAAGAAGAAGACCGCGGATACGGCCGATATCACGGCGGCCAGCGCGATGCTATTGTCGTCGAACCAGTCATAGCGCGGCCCATCCTCCAGCACGTATTCGAGTGCGCCGAGAAAACCAGCCATCGAGAAGAGGCCCCACCAATCGAAATTCTCCAGAAGAGACAGATCGGGTTTGTCGAAATCAACCAGCACCCAGGTTAGAACCGTCACGATCAATCCGGGCACGATGTTGATGAAGAACAGCCAGTGCCACGACAACGCCTCGGTGACGTAGCCGCCGATGGTGGGGCCGATAGTCGGCGCCAATGTTGCGATCAGCCCGACCACCGGGGCGACAAATTTCTGCCGCGGCCCGGGAAAGATCAAATAGGCGCTGGCAAAGACCGTCGGCACCATGCCGCCGCCGATGAAGCCTTGGAGTGCGCGCCAGATGACGATGGTGCCAATCGACGAACTCAAGCCGCACATGACACTGGCGAACGTGAAGCCCGCCGCCGACAGCGTGAAGAGGACACGGGTGCCGAGCGCGCGAGAGAGAAAGCCGGAGAGCGGGATCGCGATCACCTCGGCGACCAGATAGGACGTCTGCACCCAGGGAATCTCGTCGGCCGAGGCCGACAGGCCGGCTTGGATCTCGGTAAGCGAGGCCGACACGATCTGGATGTCGAGGAACGCCATGAACATGCCGAAGCACATGGCGACGAAGGCGGCGAGCCGCCGCGGGCTCAAGATGTCCGCGCTTCCGTCTCCACCCAACGGGGACTGAGCGGAGGACGGAAGCGCGGCCGAGGTGGTGTCCGTGCTCATGATACGCGGGCTCACCACCGAGCGAGTTTCGATTGCGCGGCCCCAGTCGTGGCGTGCGCGAACCAGGAGCTATTGGCAGCAACCGCGGCATTCGGCTTGGTGTTCACACTCACCACCACCGACATGCCCGGCCGCAGCAGCCGCTTGTCTGTCACTGCTGCGGGCAGACGGATGCGCACCGCCAAGCGCTGCACGATCTTGGTGAAGTTGCCGGTCGCATTGTCGGGCGGCAGCAGCGAAAACACCGAGCCCGAGGCCGGCGACATACTGGCGACCGTGCCGGTAATGTCGCGGTCGGGCAGCGCGTCGACCGAGACCTTGACAGCCTGGCCCGGCCGCAAGCCGGAAACTTGCGTTTCCTTGAAATTGGCATCGATATAGACATCGTCGAGCGGCACTAGGGCGGCGAGCCGCTGGCCGGGCTGCACCAGATCGCCGACCTGCATCGCGCGATTGCCGATGACGCCGTCGACCGGCGCGCGGATAACGGTGAAGGAGAGATCACGCTCGGCCTTCGCCTGCGCGGTCTTGAGTTCCGTGAGTTGACGTTCCGCCTCCTGCTGTTGTGCTTCCAGCACGCCGACATTGGCGATGGCACTCGCCACTACGGCCTGCGCGCTCTTCACGGCGGCCATGGCCTGCGCGTTGCTGCTTTGCGCCTGCTCCAGCGTCTGTCGGCTGGCGAACGCCTTGGCGGAAAGCGCCTGCTGACGTTTCAGTTCGGACTCGGTGCGCGTTGCGACCGCGCGCGCCGAAGCGAGTTGTGCGCGCGCCTGCACGACGGCGGCCTGCTGAGCGACAATTTGCTGGCCGATGCGGCCGACGGTCGCCTGCTGCGTCGCGACCTTGTCACGTGCGGCTTGGGCGGCGAGCCGATAATCGCCGTCGTCGATGCGGGCGATCACATCGCCGGCGTGCACCAGCATGTTGTCGGCCACGTCAACCGAGGCGACATAGCCAGACACCTTGGCCGCCAGCGTGGTGGCGTCGGCGCGCACATAAGCGTCGTCGGTTGAGACGAGATAGCGGCCGACAGTGACGTAGTGGTAGCCGAACCAACCCAAAGCACCGAGTGTAACCACCGCTGCGGCTCCGATCAGCGCTAGCCTGCGGCGGCCGCGCCGACTGGCCGGCTTCGAACCGGATTTTGTAGACGCCGGCGGCTTGGCAACTTGGTCGCCGCGGCGGCGCGCCAGCGGCGATTCGGCCACGGTCTGTGCGGGTTGGCTGGAGTCGCTTTCGACGCCCGGAACCTCGTCCGCAAAGTCTGCAGCCGACTCGACGTGGAAATGCCGAGCGCGCTGCGCGGCATTAGCCCCGCGGGCCGCTACCAGCCGGTTGGAAAGCGAAGAAATCTCATTATTTTCGGCACGTTGCGGCTGCATTGTCATAACTCCACATCCCATGCCAGACATTGACTGAACGGTTCGGTCAGCCTATGTTGGACGATGTGAAGCTGTCAACGCTTTTTTGACCGAACGGTTCGGTCATGGATCGAAAGTCTAACAGTGCCGTTGCCGATGCCGGTGGCGCGCGGAGACCTGTACAAATGCCGCTAACTCGATCGTAGGATTGGCGGTCGAGGGGAGAGCGATATGTCCGAACTTGCCGCCGACTTAGCCGGGAACAGGCCCGTCGAGGCCGAAGAAGACAGCGCCAAACGGCGCCAGATTGTCGAAGGCGCCCGCTCGATGTTCCTGTCGCGCGGTTTCGACGCCGCCAGCATGGGCGACATCGCCAAGGCGGCGGGGGTCTCAAAGGGCACCCTCTACGTCTATTTCAAGGACAAGGATGAACTGTTCTCCGCCATCATGCACGGGGAATGCGCCATGCAGGCGCAAGGCGTGTTCGATTTCGACCCCGCCGACCACGATGTCGGAGCCGTCCTGCTTCGGCACGGCAAGACTTTCGTGAACAACATTGCCGACCCGGGCCGCCTGTCTTCATTCCGAACCGTAATTGCGGTCGCCGAGCGAATGCCGGATCTGGGCCGCAAGATTTACGAAACCGGCCCGGCGATCGGTATTGCAAAGCTCGCAGCCTATCTCCGCGCTCAAGTCGATGCCGGAATCCTCGAGATCGAGGATTGTGAAGTGGCGGCGGCACAATTCATCGAGACCTGCCACGCCACCATATTCAAGCCGATGCTGTTCAATTTCGGTCCGCCGCCGACACCGGAACGTATCGACCATGTCGTCGGAATGGCGGTACGCGCGTTTCTCGCCGCCTATCGCGCCAAGTGACGTCAAGTGAAAAGAGCGATGCGCCGTTAAGCATCGCCGCGGCGCTTACTTGATTTCAACGCGTCGGGCGAGCTGCCGTATGATCGCCCGCGCAATCCGATCTGATCGAAGACTTCGCCAAACCTTTCTCATCATCGCCCGCGACCCGCCTTCGCCAAGTGGCTTCGACGGGCCGATGCCTCAGCCCGCCAAAGCGCGGAGTGAAAGCGGGAAGGCGGCGATCCAATAATCAGTAACTAATCAGCAGTTACTGGATGCCTCGCTTTCGCGAGGCATGACATCGAGAGCTCTGAGCCGCAAATTAGCGTTCTAACTTCGCGCGATGATCTCGCGCTCGCCACGGTGAATTGGCATCACGCCGGTGGTGCGCCCCGCACGACGGCGCAGCGGCATTCTAGGACGGCGTCGGTTCAGCGGGCTCTTGCGTCGGCGGCGCGGCTTTGCTCTCAGCACGCGCACGCCGCCAAGCCGCGCAAAAGGCTCGCGCCAGTTACCATCCTCTTGGCGTAGCAGGAGCGGAAGACCGAAGACGGCCCCCCACGTACGCCAATCAGCCAAAGCCTCCTCGGCGTCGCGGGTGACGAAGAGGGGAAGCGCCAACCCGGGATCGCTGTGCGCCAGCAGGACGGAGGCGGCAAAGCCGCTCGCAGTCTCGGTAATTTCAAGCCCGATTCCAGCGAAGGCGGAAACCGGCATGTTGAGCGCCATGCGCATGCCGGCGAGCGTGCGCCGGACCACCACCCGTTCGCGGTGCAGTTCGATATGCCTCACCCGCTCGTCGGCAGCGGTATCGCTTGCCGCAAATCGCACAGGCAGGGCGAACGGGTCGAGCCGCTCGACACGACTCGACCCGGCGGAGCATCCGCCACTTCGCATTTGACGCCTCAAACTCTCCCGCGCCAGGCTTATTCCGCCCGGTCGCAGGCGCATGATGGCATCAAAGCTGTCGGAATCCGCTTAACGTTCGCGGTTAATCCCCGGTCACCACACCGGCTTTGCCGCGCATGATTGACGCGGGGTTGAGAGGCATGATTGACGAGAGATTGCCGTACCGGGGTAAATGTTCCGGAAGACGGTTGCGGTAACGGAGATTCACCGCCATTTCACATGGGAAAGCAGACGAAAGCCCTCCCCATGGATGTTCCCACCAAATCGCTTTTCGATCAGACTCTCCTGCTTGACCGTGCCGAGCGGCTGGTCGAAGCCGCGCGCAAAGGGGGCGCCGATGCCGCCGACGCGGTGGCGGTGCGCTCGATGTCGCTCTCCATCGAGGTGCGCGATGGTGCGGTGGAGGAATCGGAGCGCGCCGAGGGTGATGACCTCGGCCTGCGCGTCCTGGTCGGCAAGCGTCAGGCCGTGGTGTCGACCAACGACATAGGAAACGACAATCTCGCGGCCTTGGCCGAACGCGCCGTGGCAATGGCCCGTGCGGCGCCGGAAGATAAATACGCGGGTCTTGCCGAGGAAAGTCTGCTTGCGCGCGACACACCCGACCTGGATCTCATAGACCGCGAACTGCCAACGGTGGCCACGTTGGAAGAGATGGCGCGCGCTGCGGAGCAAGCTGCCCTGGCGGTGAAAGGTGTCACGAAATCGGGCGGCGCGTCCGCCTCGGCCGGAATCGGCGGCATGGTTCTGGTGACCAGCCATGGTTTTCGCGGCGCTTATCTCGGCTCGCGACATGGCGTGTCGATGACGGCGATAGCAGGCAGCGGCACCGGCATGGAACGCGATTACGATTATTCCTCAGCCCTGCATGCATCCGACCTGGAGAGTCCGGAAAAGATCGGCCGCAACGCGGGCGAACGCACGGTGGCGCGCCTCAATCCGCGCAAAATTTCCACGCGTAAAGTGCCGGTGGTGTTCGAACCGCGCATCGCGGGCTCGCTCGTTGCGCACTTCGCCGGCGCCGTGAACGGCGCCTCCGTGGCACGCAAGACGAGTTTCTTGCGCGGCAAGATGGGCCGAAAGCTGTTCGCCGATGGCATCGCCATTATCGACGATCCCTTGCGCAGGCGCGGCCTGCGCTCGCGTCCGTTCGACGGCGAAGGTGTCGCCGGAAAAAGGCTGGCCTTGGTCGACGACGGTATCTTGTCCTCATGGCTGCTCGACTGTTCGACGGCGCGCGAGCTTGGTCTGATGACGACCGGACACGCCCAGCGCGGCGTGTCGTCGGTGCCCTCACCCGGCGCGAGCAATATCCATCTCGCCGCCGGCGGCGTGACTCCGGACGATTTGATCGCCGATATCAAAGATGGCTTCTACGTCACCGACCTGATCGGCATGGGCGCCAATATGGTCACCGGCGATTATAGCCGCGGCGCGTCCGGTTTCTGGATCGAAAACGGCAAGCGCACGTATTCCGTCAGCGAGGTCACGATCGCCGGTAATCTCATCGATATGTTCCGCGAGTTGACGCCAGCCAACGATCTCGAATTCCGCTACGGCACCAATGCTCCTACCGTTCGTCTGGAGGGATTGACCGTTGCCGGCCAGTGAGCCTGCGCGCCTGCGGGCCGCTTTGGAGGCCGTGGTCCGCGAAGCAGGGGCGCTCGCTCGAACGACCTCGCACCGGCCTTTCAAGCGGTGGACCAAAGGTCCGGATCATTCGCCGGTCACGGAAGGCGACATTGCCGTCAACGATCTCTTGAGAGAGCGGCTCCCGCACCTTGCGCCCAGCGCCGGCTGGCTGTCGGAGGAAAGCGAGGATCTGCCCTCGGCACGGGCGGGCACCACCACCTGGATTGTCGACCCGATCGACGGCACCCGCGCATACATCGCGGGCCGGCCCGATTGGACCATTTCGGTCGCGCTGGTGACCGGGGGATTGCCGGTGCTCGCCGCACTGTATGCCCCGGTGACCGAAGAGATGTTTCTCGCGGTCCGCGGGCAAGGCGCGACACTGAACGATCGGAAGATCATGGTGAGCAATGGCGCCGATCTCGATGGCGCTCGTTTGGCTGGCCCGAAACGCATGCTCGAGCGGCTTGCTGGACTTAGGCCCACTGTTCTCTCGCAGCCGAAGATCAACTCGCTCGCGCTGCGGCTTACGCGGGTTGCGCAAGGGGAACTCGAGGCCGCGTTCGCCTCCCGCGGAAGCCATGATTGGGACCTTGCCGCAGCCGCTCTTTTGGTGCACGAAGCCGGCGGCATGATGACCGACTTTACCGGTCAGCCGCTCAGCTATAATCGACCGCACATCGTACACGGCGCGCTGATAGCTGCCGGCGCCGCCCGCCATAAGACGCTGCTGAGCCTCATGCGCGACCACATCGCCGAGTTCGCCTAACGTCGTGCAATTTCCCGGCGAAAAAGCCAGGTGTTTGGAGCAATCCGCGAATGCGTTTAAAGGCACAAGGACTGACTCATGCCTGAACCCGCCAAACCCACGCAGCTCCTTCATCTCGTCTTTGGCGGCGAGTTGACCGAGCTCGGCGGCACCGAGTTCAAGGATCTTAACGCGCTCGACATTGTCGGCGTTTATCCGAATTATGCGACCGCCTACGTCGCCTGGAAGGCGAAGGCGCAGCAAACCGTCGACAACGCTCACATGCGCTATTTCATCGTTCACCTGCACCGCCTGCTCGACCCCGAAGGGGCGACGCGGCCGGCGCACTGACGGCTGTCACCGATGCGGCCGATGCACCGGATCACCGCGTCTCCGGCGTTCCAGGAAACCGTCGGAACGCTGGGCGCCTGGTACTTGCGGGCGGTTTGGCACTCGAGCCGGCGCACGCTCGAGCCCACGAACATCTATGAGACCGTGGACACGCCCGCGATCCTGGCCATGTGGCATGGCCAGCACTTCCTCATGCCGTTCATAAGAAAGCGGGGCAAGCCGAGTCATCGCGCCAAGGTGCTGATCTCGCGCCATCGTGACGGCGAGATCAACGCGCGCGCCGCCAAGCGCCTCGGGATCGGGACGATCCGCGGCTCGGGCGCCCACAATCGGGAGTTCAACCGGAAGGGTGGTGCCG
>DASTWX010000277.1:0-3451 GCA_035765795.1 Pseudolabrys sp.
CCGGTGGCAAGGCGGTTCTGGGTCAGGCTCATCAGGTCGGCAGTCTGCTGCAGGGACAGCAGGTTCGCGCGGATGCCTGCTGATAACGTAATATCGGACATGTCCATAACCTTTCTGGTTGGCTGTACTGGCGAACGCCGATCCCCCTGACCGATGCCGCCGGTCCGGAGAAGCTACGGAGTTCCGCGTAACGCAGCGTAAAAAAACATGGTTAATGAAGTTTGTGGCCGGCCTTTCCGAGCCGGTGTGTCGCTACAACGACCGGCTGAGTGCGAGCGGCGGGCTCGATCTCCGCGGCGGAACGTTGGCGCGGCCGGTGGCGCCGTAGGTTTGCGGCGTGTGCTTGCGGTTCAATTCGCCGGAGACGCCGCGGATAATGCCTTCCGAGACAGCGTGCGCGGTCGCCAGCACGACAAGATTGGTCTGCAGTAGCGCTTGAAACGCGTGATGGCGTTGGACCAATTTGTCTAGTGACTCCGGCGCGGCGCGTCCAAGCGCATCCTTGGCTGCTTTCAGTCGAGCGCTTTCGGCGGCGTAACTGCGGGCGAGTTGGGCCTTGGTACCGTCGAGCGCCAAAGCGTCGCGTATCCGGCCCGCGCGCATGTGAGCCGTCTCTTGTTCGATCGTGCCGACCAGGCGGTCCATGATGGCATTCAGGTTGGCGATTGCTTGTTCGGCTTCGTCGGCGGTGGCGACCGGGCTCCCTCCAATCACTGTTGCGTCTCCTGGTGCCCGAGCAAGGTCTTGTAGACTTGGTCCGCAATGCCGATGCCGCCGGATTGCGCGAACGATTTGGCATAAGCTTGCGTCAGGAAAGAGCGCCAGACTCCGGTGGCGCCGCTGCCGCCGAAAGGTCCGTCGCCGCCAACGCCGGTGTACATCTGCTGAAACATGGAATTCAGGAACACCGCTTCGAAATCCTGCGCGGCCGCGCGCGCCTTGAGTTGATGAGCGTTCGGCGCGGGCGCATTGGCCTGCGCATTGGCGATGAGGTCGATGGGCCTCAGCCCTGGCGCGGGGAGGGCGAAACCCGTCATCACATCACCTCGATATCGGCCTGTATGGCGCCGGCGGCCTTGATCGCTTGCAGGATCGCAATCAGGTCGCGTGGCCCGATGCCGAGCGCGTTCAGTCCATCGACGAGCTGCTGGAGCGATACGCCGTCGCGGACCACTGCGAGCTTACGTCCGTCCTCCTGGACGCCGATGCGCGTGCGTGGCACGGTTGTCGTCCTGCCTCTCGAGAACGGCGCCGGCTGGCTGACCTGCGGCGACTCCGTAATCGTGACGGTGAGATTGCCCTGCGCGACCGCGACGGTCGAAACACGGACATCGCTTCCCATGACGATGATGCCGGAGCGCTCGTCGATCACGATCTTGGCGGGCTGATCGGGCTCGACCTGGAGCTGCTCGATGTCGGTGAGCAGAGACACTACATTGCCGCGGTAAGCATTCGGCACGTGCAGACCGATGGTCCCCGGGTCGAGCGGCTCGGCGGTGGGCGCGCCGATGAAGTCGTTGATTGCGACGGCAATGCGCTTCGCCGTGGTGAAATCGGGATTGCGCAACGCCAGCCGCACCTCGCTGAGCCGGTTGAGCTGGAAGTCGATTTCGCGCTCGATCAGGGCGCCGTTGGCGATCCGCCCGACCGTCGGTACGCCACGCACGATCTTGGCCGCCTCGCCTTGCGCCTGGAAGCCCCCGATGGCGATCGAGCCTTGCCCGACGGCATAGACGTTTCCGTCGGCGCCGAGCAGCGGCGTCACCAGCAGCGTGCCGCCTTGCAGACTCTTGGCGTCACCCATAGCGGAGACGGTGACGTCGATACGGGTTCCTTGGGTGCCGAAAGCGGGCAGGTTGGCCGTCACCATCACGGCGGCGACGTTGCCGGTACGCATGGTTTGGTTGCGCACGTTGACGCCGAGCCGCTCCAGCATGGCTTGGAGCGACTGCTTGGTGAACGGGATATTGTTGAGAGTATCGCCGGTGCCGTTCAGCCCGACCACGAGTCCGTAGCCGATGAGCTGGTTCTCGCGCACGCCTTCGACATTGACGAGGTCCTTGATGCGCGACGTCGCCCCGGCGGCCGTCGGGACCGCCAGGTAGGCCAAAGCCACAAGCGCCGCCAACAACGCGGCCTGCAAAGTCTTCGTCATCACTCTCCCCAATGTGACGTGACGAGAAGAGGAGATGCGAACCGCGTGCCAAACCTCTTTGACCGCGGCAACCGTCTGTAATGGCTGTCTTTTCTAATTTGCGGGGAGGCGGGCCGCCCCGATCGCCCACGGCAGAAATATCCGCAGGCGGCAAGTTTTGCCGGCCCATTTACCCTCCGTTAACCGTAACGCTTCAGCTTGGCGGCGGGGCGGAGCCGATAACGGCGGCAGCGCGGGGCTTATACGATGCGAATCTACGGAGCGAGTGGAACCGCTGCGGCTAGCTCGACTGCTCCCGCGCGGCGCGCCGCCGCCGGCTTCGCTGTGGGGGGCCAAGAGAGCGCGCGGCAATCGGCAGCGACGGGTTCCCTGCGTGCGGTCTCCACCGTCGACGCTTTGTTGGCCTTACAGGGGGTCGAAGACTTCACCGCGCGCAAGAAGCGGGCGGTGGCGAAGGGACGCAAGGCTCTCGATGCCCTTGATGGGCTCAAGGTGAACCTGCTCGAAGGCTGCCTTGACCGCGCTGCCTTGGCGCGCCTTGAGATGGCGGCCGAAGGGTTGACCGATGAGACCGGCGATTGCGGTCTTGATGCGGTGCTGCATGAGATCAGCCTCCGGGTTGCGGTGGAACTCGCGAAGGCCGGCCTGCGCTGATCTTACGCCCTTGCCGGCGGCGCCCGCTCCCGGCGGGTGAGATGGCCTAAGCGACTGAAATCCCAGAGCTATCCTTCAATTCACCAATCCGTGTTCCGATATTGTCCGGAACGCGGCGCGCGTATATAAGCCTGCCGCACCGGAGGGGCTTGCGAGCCAAGAAAACATAAAAAAGAAGGTACAGGGAGAGCGAGTGGGAATGTTAGCCAAGACCAAGAGCTATCGTCCGTCGGACAAAGAGCCGTTCATGAACGAGCGTCAGCGCGAATATTTCCGCGCAAAATTGCTCGCATGGCGCGAAGACATTCTGAAGGAAGCCAAGGAAACGCTGCAGCACTTGCAAGAGGAAAATCAGAATCATCCCGATCTTGCCGATCGGGCATCGTCCGAAACGGACCGCGCCATCGAGCTGCGGGCGCGAGATCGCCAACGCAAGTTGATCGCCAAGATCGATGAGGCGCTCGCGCGCATTGATGATGGCAGTTACGGTTATTGCGAGGAGACCGGCGAGCCGATCTCGCTCCGCCGGCTGGAGGCGCGGCCGATCGCGACCTTATCGGTGGAAGCGCAGGAGCGCCACGAGCGGCGCGAACGCGTCTATCGGGACGACTAGCTCAAATTTCGATTTAATTGAATCGGTGC
>DASTWX010000278.1:0-2626 GCA_035765795.1 Pseudolabrys sp.
GTCAGGCGAGACGGCCAGCGACCCCAGAACGTAGCAGAATGCCCCGATTGTGACAAGCTTCGCGCATCGTGCCCCTGCAATTCAGACGTAAGCGGCCGGCGGCGGCGGGGCCTCGCCCGCCGCCGGGGCGGCGGCCGCGCAGGCTGGCGCGTCGGCAGCGCCCCCGGCGGGACCGCCGCCGGCGTCCTGCATCAGGCGGCGCGCCTTCGCCAAGGCCCGACGCCGAGCTTTGCCTTCCAGTCGCAGCATCATCTCGGTGTGCTCCAATAACGTGAAGAACCCAAAGCATTGCTGGCGGTAAATGATCACCCGGTCTCCATCCGGTAGCAAACGCCGTGACGTCGGCCAAGTGCGGCGGTTCAACTCCTGATGGCCTTGCGTCAACAAGTGGATTTGCAGCAGGCTGTAGGTCAAGCAGACGAACACCGTTTGGCTCACCACCAGGTTCCAGGAGGTCGAGTGAAACCGCGTCAGATCCCAAAAACATTTCACCTGCCTGTGCCGCTCTTCAATGTCCGTGCGCAGCCCATAAAGATCACGCACCCGTCGGGCCGACCAGTCCGCGTTGGTCGCCACCAGCAACCAACCCTGATCGTGTCCGTCGCCGTAGATGTCGCGCGAGTAAACGCCCGTCAACGGCACCGGGCAGTCCCACCAACTCGTCAGGCCCGGAAAGCGAGCGATCTCCGTTCGCTCGCGTACACGCGACAAGTCCGATGCTGGTTCGACGCGTTGCGCTTTTCGCTCGGCCAAGGTCTTCTGTCGTTTGCTTTCGCGCTTCGCCGCGGTGGGATGCATCGGCCGGCCATGCGAGGCGGCGGTCACGTCGGGCAGCGCCGCACGATGCGTCGGTTCGTATACTTCCCATTGCGTGTCGAGCTTCATCAGCCCACGCACGTCTGCTTGCAGATTCATGTCGCTACGAATCGGGATCACCGTGTCGATGCCATGTTCTTGCTTCAGCCGGCCGATCTGCGGGCCGTTGATGAAGCCGCGATCCAGCAACAACACTTTCATCACGTCCGGCCCGACCGCCGCCAGAAAGGTGTCGATCAAGGGCCACAGCGCCGTCGCTTCCGACTCTGCTTCACGCAACACATGCACGCCAACCACCACGAAGCGTTCGCCCGCCGCGTCGCAATGCAAAAGCAACACCGCTTTATAATGGCGACGCCAGCGGCAACGCGACCGCTCGGCTTTCGTCATTTCTTGCTCTTGTTTCTTGCTGACAGGATGGTTGTGCTCGTCGAACAACAACCGTTGCGAGCCTTCATAACGCGGATTATCCGGCACGAATAAATACGTGCCGTCCGCGATAAACAGGCCCTCGCTGTCAAACGCGCCGAGTTCTTGAAATATCGCCGCCGCATGGCGATTGTACCAGTCTTCGAGTTCATCCGGCTTGGTGTCGCGAGCCAGCTTGCGAAGAAAGTCTTGATCGCAGGGCGTCTTCCGCGGGTGCTGATGGCGATCGTTGAAACCCTCGCATTCGAGCTTAACGTCTCCGCTCTGCGGATCGACTTCGCGGCGTGCCACTTCCGGTCCCAGCGCGTCGATCAATCCGCCGGCGCGAATGATCAACGGATAGCTGTGAAAACTATGCTGGCCGTGCAATCGCAGCGAAAGCTGGCTCGAGAGATAAAACCACAGCGGCACATGATGCCGCTCGCGCGGCGACGGGTAATGCTGTGCCAGCCGTTCCACGATCTGGCGGCCGAACAAAAACTCAAAGAACTTGGTTTCGGACACGTCGGAGGCGAGCTCAATGTAATCGAAGCGGCCCTCGTTAAACTCATCGATGACATAGGGCTTATTGTTTTCAAAGACGACGAGTTCCATGCTTAGCTCCTTAACGAACGGGGATGTCGAGAAGCCGAGGAACGCCCGGCCTGAAACTCGCCTTTGCCTAATTCGACGCGTGCCGCTTCGATGGCATCGACGAGCGTCAACACCTGCCGTTGCCAACGGACCAGTTTGGCACGTGCCTGCTTGGCGCGTCGATAGCCGTCCGTTCCCTTGCATAGCGTGCCGATCTGGTCGTTATCCAGCGACACGTTGCGTGGCCGCCCGTCTCCGCGGTAGGAGAGGACGGTGCTTTCGTGCAGTTCGCCTCGGGTGCAGCGGCAGTTGGCCTTTCCGCATTTTCGCCGCAGGATGTAGATCGAACCGGGCAGGAGTGGCTCTCGTCGAAAGCATTCTTCGAGCAGAGCAGGGAGTTGGCGTTGTGCGTCACGCAGTTGGACACGGAGTTGGCTAAGCGTCTGTTTCATGCTGGGCGTTCCTCGGCTATCTGTAGTTAATAATAAATATATACCTACAGATTTTGGCAACGGTTTCAAGCGCCGAAAAAAAATCGCAAAACCAGCCCGCGAGTGGAAGGCCGGGGGCGGGTTGGGGGGTGGGCGGCGTGGGGCGCGTTTAGACGCGATGGGCCGTGAAATGGCGGGGCGGGCCGGGCGGCCGCCCGGCATCGCGGCAGGCGGCCGCTACGCGGCCGGGCCGCGCCCGCCTCTTACGTCTGAATTGCAGTGCCAGGCGCGGCCAAATATGAAAGCGGTGGCTGGGGCAGAGCCGCGCCAGGTGATGTGTTTGCCGGTAAGGCGATGTCGCGGCGATGCCCCGGTGG
>DASTWX010000279.1:0-3861 GCA_035765795.1 Pseudolabrys sp.
GAGGCAATGGCGAAGATCAAGCCAAAATCCACGGGGGATAGCCCATAGACGTTCTGCAAAATAAAGGGCGATGCCGATATCCAGGCGAACAGTCCGGCATAGCTGATCGCGGCAAGACCCATATAGGCGAGGTAGGCATTGCTGCGCCCGAGCACGCGATAGGACGCGAGCATCGAGACAAGCGACACCGGCTCGGCGGCCCGCTGCTTCAACGTCTCCGGCAGCAGGAGCACGACGATGGTCGCGCCGATGACTCCGGCGAGCACCAGCGTCACGAAAATCGAGCGCCAGCCGAAGGCGGTCTGCAATATTCCCCCGGCGATCGGCGCCAAGACGGGCGCGAGCGCCATCACCGAGCCGATCAGCGACAATTCGCGGCCGGCACGCGCGCCGGAATAGAGGTCGCGCACGACGGCGCGGGCGAGCACGGCGGCGCCGCAGCCGCCGAACGCCTGTACTGCACGCGCGGCGACCAACGCGTCGATCGTTGTCGATAGGGCGCAGGCGGCGCTGGCTGCGCAATAAATCAGGATCGCGCCGAGCAGCACCGGCTTGCGGCCGTGCCTGTCGGACAACGGCCCGTAGACGATCTGTCCGACGGCGAAGCCGATCAAATAAGCCGAAATTGTGAGCTGCCCCTCGGCCGCATCAGCATCGAGCAGACGCACGATATCGGGCAGTGACGGCACATACATGTCGGTCGACAGCGGCCCGACCGCTGTCAGCGCCGCCAACAGCGCCGTAATCGCAAAAGAGCCGGGACGAAGCATGAAACCTCTACGGCGTCATCGCCGGGCTTGACCCGCCTGCGGGCCGAAGCCGTATTGAATGCGGTTATGCAGGCGAACCCTTCGGCGGGCGAAGGCCCGGCGATCCCATGAAGCCGCTCTGCCGGGAAAGACGAAGGTAAGGCCTCATGCGAGGCAACTCATCATGGGGATTGCCGGGTCAAGCCCGGCAATGACCGCGGGAGAGTCAGAGGCCGACTCAAGGAAGGCTTATAGCAAGACGCCGCGCTGACACTACCTTCGCCGCGCAGGGCGGGCATGCGCGTCGTGTTCGAGCCCGTAGCGGTGTAGATCGGTACCGTGCACTTCGAGCCAAGTCTTGGCGCGGGTGACGTTGGGACAAACCCGGTCCACCACTCGCCAGAAGCGGCGGGAGTGATTCATCTCGATCAAGTGCGCCACCTCATGGGCCGCGAGATAATCGAGCACGAAAGGCGGCGCCAGGATCAACCGCCATGAATAAGACAGCACCCCGGTGCTTGAGCACGAGCCCCAGCGGCTCGATTGGTCGCGAATCGACACGCGCCTCACCTTCACGCCGAGCCGCTCGGCGGCCCGGCGGCTTGCCGCCTCCAGATCGCTTTTCGCCTCGCGCTTGAGAAAATCGTGGATGCGGCGGACAATGTGAGCATCGTCACCGGCGACACAAAGCGAGCGCGATCCGTCGTCGCCAATCTCGATCCATACCGTGCCGCGCCCGCGCCGGTGTACGATGCGGTGCTCGACGCCGCGTAGCGGCAGCACGGTGCCATGCACAAAAGGCGCCGGTTTGGGCAGCCGTCCGAGCCGTGAGGCGATCCAACCGCCGTGCTTTTCGGCAAATTCGCGCGCTTCTTTGAGGCTACCGCGCGGCGGCATGGTGAGCAGCACCTCGCGCGTGGCCGAATGGATACGCAGCGTGTAGCGGCGCGCCTGACGGTGTCGGCGCACGCGCACGAGGTAGATTTCGCGATCGAACAGAATGTTGATCGCCGACGGTTCGCTCGGCCGGCGATAAAGCAAGGCGCGCTGAGGCATAGGACTGGTCCAACCGGCTTCGGGCCGGCCGGAAATATTGCCACAAGCCTGAGGCGGTGAAGCCCCCTCTCGCATGAAATCATTAACGTCCAAGATCAAGTGAGGAGATGTAAACGCAGCTACTACATGTGGGGGCTCGTCAGCCTGGAACTTCGCTTTCGTCGCCTGCCGGCAGCGAGGGCCCCGAGCACCTTCGTACCCACTCTCGAACGCGCCTAAAAGGTGCTTTATACCAGTAGCTTAGCGGCTGTGGCCGGCATCGGTGGAGGAAAAAGCCCGTCGATCCTGGGGAAGCCCCTCTTCGGCCTGCGCCCCGGCCCGGGTTGCGCCCCCGCCGGCACGATTATGCGACAGCACGAAATCCGAGATCCGCGGGGCGATTTCAGACCGGAACCGGGAACCGTTGAACACACCATAGTGGCCGACCGCCGGCTGCATATAGTGCGCCTTCATTTCGTCCGGGATGTTGACGCAGAGCGCATGAGCCGCCTCGGTCTGCCCGAGCCCGGAGATATCATCGTGCTCGCCTTCTACCGTCATCAGCGCGACACGGGTAATGGCGCTCGGATCGACCCGCCGGCCGCGATGGATCATCTCCCCCTTCGGCAGCAAATGGCGGATGAAGACGACATCCACCGTCTGCAGATAGAACCCGGCAGTGAGATCCATGACCGCGAGATATTCGTCATAGAATTCGCGGTGTTTCCGCGCCGAGTCGCCGTCGCCCTTGACCAGGTTCAGAAACATGTTGCGATGCGCCTCGAGATGGCGGTCGAGGTTCATGCTGACGAAGCCATGCAATTGCAGGAAACCGGGATAAACATCGCGCATGAAACCGGGATGCGGAAACGGCACCTTGGTGATGACATGGGTGCGGAACCAATCGAGCCCACGGGTTTCGGCCAGCCTATCGACGGCATTGGGGTTGATGCGCGTGTCGATCGGGCCGCCCATCAGCACCATGGAATGCGGTGCGCAAGGGTCCTTTTCAGCTTCCATCAATGCGACCGCCGCCAGCACCGGCACCGACGGCTGGCAAACGGCGAGCACATGCACGTCGCCGCCGAGCTTGCGCAACATGGAGATGATGTAATCGATGTAATCATCGAGATCGAAACGGCCCTGGCTGAGCGGCACTTCACGTGCATCGGCCCACTCCGTCACGTAGACATCGTGATTGGTCAGGAACGTCTCGACGGTACCGCGCAGCAGCGTCGAATAATGACCCGACATCGGCGCAACGATCAGAAGCTTGGGCTGTGGCCGGCGCGGCGGGCGAGTGAAAGCGCGCTCGAAATGCAGCAGACGGCAAAATGGGCGCTCCCACACGGCGGTCGGACACACCGGCACGCGTTCGCCGCCGACCGTGACCTCGTGGATATTCCATGCCGGTCGACGATAACGGCGTGTTGTGCGCTCGAACACTTCCATCGCGGCGGCGACCGACTTGCCGTAGGTCGTGTGCGCCCATGGATTGGCAGGATTTTTGAAGAACAAGCGGGTGGCATCGGCGACGGCACGCGCCGGATTGAGCGCCGCGTAGCCCATCTCGTAGAGCCAATAAATCGGCGTCGCCAGCGCTATGCCGCCATTCCCGGTGAGGCGCGCCTCTCCCGCGAATTCACCGATGGTCGTTGTCTCTGAGCCCGGCCCGTATTGCACCGCAGCAGAGTGTCGTGTTTCAAGCATAGCGTCAACACAATAGGTACCGACTTCAACACGATAGATATAAGGGCCCAGCGCCGGGTTCACACCGCAACCATGGAGAAAATACCTTACGGTTCAGTAATTTAAGCGGTTATTCGCTGGTTTGCAGCAGCGATCCGTGCTCGCGCGCGCTGGCGAGCAGCCTCGAAAAGACAAATGATGCGGCTGCGAACAGGATCACGTTGAACGCGAACGCCTGGATCATCAGATCGGCGCGGAACACGTGGTGAATCAAAAGCGCACGCATGCCTTCGAACACGTAGGTCGGCGGCAGCGACCAGGCGACGTATTGCAGCCAATGCGGCAGCACCGCCACCGGATAGTAGACGCAGGTGAGCGGCAGAAACAG
>DASTWX010000280.1:0-4788 GCA_035765795.1 Pseudolabrys sp.
GTCGATGAATTGCGGTCCGCTCAGAAGAAGAGCGCCTGATCGCGCAAGGCGGGCCCTTGGCGCTGCTTCGTATCTAAGGAATGTTTACCAAAGCGCTCGCCGGCGGCAGCACGGCGGGCGCTTTGCATTCCCGGCTCAAGATCAGAAGAAACGCTCCGCGACTCCCCGTCCGGCGCCCGAAGGAGCACGCCGCCCGCCATAGGATCTCCTGGCTGGCTCCATTCCGACAATGCGGGATTCCGTTGCAAATCCCCAGACCGGGTCGAACCGGTGGATGTGATACACCGGACGCGCCTTCATATCGGCCGGATAGTCGCCTTTGCGCAGCGTCGTCGCGATGCACGGCACGACGATCGCGGGAATGCTCCCGACATGACCTGCGGTCGAGCGGTGAACATGGCCGCTGAAAACGGCGACTACCCGTCCGGCGTGCTGCACCCCCCGCCGCAGCCTCGCCATTGCGTTCGCTGTCTCGAAATGGAACGGATCGGGTCCCACCGTCACTTCAAAGGGCGGATGATGCGTGAACACCGCGATGGGCTTCGTGGTCTCGCGGTCGATCATATCGACTAGTCGGAGAGCCCGCTCGCGGCAAAACTCACCTTTGTTGCTGCTCGAGCTCAATGTATCCAGCGCGATCAGCCTTACCGGATAATCCTCGACCGTATAATCGATGAAATCGGAGTCAGGCGCGAGATAGCCGTGTGGCGAGAACGTACGGCGCAAATTCGTCCTGTCGTCCTTGTTGCCCGGCAGGACGTAGACCGGCGCGCAAGCCGTCGCGAGGATTGCCGCCGCCTCCGCGTACTCGTCGCGCCGCCCGTTATGAACGACGTCCCCGCTGTGGACGATCACATCGGGAGCCGGATCGAGCGCGTTGATATCGGTGATCGTGCGCGCGAAGTCCCCTAGCCTCCGATCGGCGTCGGGCGTATCCAGCGCGATATGCGTATCGGAGATTTGCGCGATGATCATTGTGCAGCATTTGCACCTGATGATCGCAGGCTTGCGTAGTATTTTTTCAAGATCGCCACCACCTCCGGGCGGCTGAACTCGGGTGGTATCTCGGCGTTGCTCGACAGCATCTCGCGCTGCTGCGTGCCGGAAATCGAAATACGGTCCTTCGGGTCGTGCGGACACGTTTTCGCCGTCGCCATGCCGTAGCACTTGCGGCAATAGAAGGTAACGTCGATCTTCAGCGGTTTGGTAAGCAGCGCACCGTCCCACAACTGATCGAAGATGCGTTGCGAATCGAAGGGACCGTAATAGCTGCCGACCCCGGCGTGGTCGCGCCCGACAACAAGGTAAGAGCAGCCGAAGTTCTGGCGAATGAGGGCATGCAGCAGCGCCTCGCGCGGGCCCGCGTAGCGCATTTCGATCGGATAGCCCGCCTGGATCACCGTTCCGGGCACGAAATAATTGTCGATCATCGCCTGGATTGCCTGCGTGCGGACCTCGGCGGGAATATCGCCGGCCTTCAGCTTCCCAAGCACCTGATGGACGAAGACGCCGTCCGTGACTTCCACCGCAATTTTGGCGAGGTGCTCGTGGCTGCGGTGCATGGGGTTTCGGGTCTGGAAGGCGGCGACTTTGGACCAGCCCCTCTCCAGAAACATCGCCCGCGCCTCGGCCGGACGTATGTAGAGCTTAGGATATTTCTTGGGATACTCGCCCTCGCTCAGCACCCTGACGGACCCGGCGAGGTTCACCTCTCCCTGCGCCATGATCTTCGCCACGCCCGGATGTTTCGGATCGGCGGTCCGATAGACATGCTCGGCCTCGAGTTTCTTGTCGATCGCGTACTTGTCGCGGACTTGCATGAGGGCGAGGATTTCGCCGGTTTCCGCATTGACGAGCGCGACCTCCTCGTCCGCGCCAATACTCTCCGCAAGCTCCTTGGCAACCGGAAGGGTGATCGGGATCGGCCAGAAAATGCCGCTCGCCAGTTTCATATCGACGCAGGAACCGCGCCAGTCGTCATGGCCCATGAACCCGTCGAGCGGCGTATAGGCGCCCATCGCCAGCATGAAGACGTCGGAGACGGCGCGCGAGTCGAGAGGAATTCTCCGCAAGCTTTCCGCGCGTCTGCGTTCCTCGTTCCGCTCTTTCTCCGGCAGCAGCAGCGGCTTCACCTGCTCCGAATGGTGCGGCGGTACGAGCTGGGCCATTGCGAGTCCTTTCGCCGGATGACCGTAGGGTGGGTTAGGCGCGTCCGATCGGCGCCTTGGCGCCGATCGGTGCGCCGTAACCCACCTTCGGGTCGGGGTGGCCGGTGGGTTACGCGGCTTCGCCGCTAACCCACCCTACAATTATCAAGAGAGGCGGCCTTCCCAATAATCAATCCACGATGTGATAGACCGGCGCCTTCTCCATTTTCCATTTTCCGGAATAGGCGTCGTACTGGGACAAGGTGAAGCAATGCCAGTCCTGGTCGTCGAGCTTGGGATGATCGGCCCGATAATAATATCCGGGCCAGCGCGTTTCCTGCCGGAATAGCGTGTGCTGGGTGACGCATTCGGACGCCAGCACCCGGTGTTGAAGCTCCCAGGCGCGCTGAAGCTGGTGAAGGTTTTCGGCGCCGACGTGGGCGAGGTCTTCCTTCAGCATCGTCAGCAACTCGAGCCCGCGAGTGAGCAGCGGTTCGTTGGTCGTGTAATGTGCGCTGATGCCGCCGACATATTCGTCCATGATCTTTTCCAGACGCTGGAGCCCGTGGATCGGCAGGATGTAGCTCGGCGACACGGTCCCGGCGACGATCTCGTTGCTTCCGATCTGGTAATTTTCCAGCGGCTTGTATACGGCCTTCTTGAGCTCTTCGTATTCCGCCTCGTTGACCTCCGGCCGGTCCTTGCCGGGGCCGTGCATGATGTACTTCACCGCCGCCTTGGCGGCGATGCGGCCTTCCGTGAACGAGCCCGAAGAGAATTTGTGGGCGGTGCCGCCGATGGTGTCGCCGGCGCCGAATAGACCCTCCACGGTCATCATCCGGTTGTAGCCCCATTGGTATTCCGAAGGCGCGTAGTCCTCAGGACCGCTCGCCCAGGCGCCCGAGCAGGTCGCATGGGAGCCCATGACATAAGGCTCCGACGTGGTGAGCTCCGGGTTGATCTCTTTCGGGTCGATGTTCTGCGAGGCCCAGACCACCGCCTGCCCGATCGTCATGCCGAGGAAGTTCTCCCAGCCGACGGTCTCCTTATGCGGGTCTTGGAAGGCTTCCTTGGTGACCATGCGAATGGGGCCGCGGCCGGCCTTGAGCTCTTCGAGAAGGGCATGGTTGCGCAGGCACGTCGGCACCGGATGGTGATTGACGTAATCGCCGACCAATTGCTCGATCGAATCGCGCCAGAACGCCTCGTAATCCTGCCCGTAGGCGTTTTGGGTGTAGGTCTTCAGATGCAGGAAATAGGCGCCGACCGGCCCATAGCCGTCCTTGAAGCGGGTGAGGACGATCCGGTTCTCCATTTGCGTCATCTTGGCGCCGACCAGGATCGGCAGTGCATAAGCCGAAGCGCTGCTCCAGGGGGCATACCAAGTCCGCCCCATGCCTTCGCCGACCGCGCGTGGCTTGAAGATGTGCGAAGCGCCGCCCGCCGCGACAATGACCGCCTTCGCACGGAAGACGTAGAAGTTGCCGTTGCGGACGTTGAAGCCGACGGCTCCCGCCACCCTGTTCGGCCGTTTCGAGTCCATCAGCAGATGGGTCACCATGATCCGGTTGTAGACTTCGGTGGCGGCCTTGCGCGCGGCTTCCGCGACGATGGGCTTGTAGCTCTCGCCGTGGATCATGATCTGCCATTTGCCTTCGCGCTGGTACCTCCCGGTCTTCGGATCCCGCATGATGGGGAGGCCCCATTCCTCGAACTTGTGCACCGTGGAATCGACGTGACGGGCGATGTCGTAGCCCAAGTCCTCGCGCACGAGCCCCATGAGATCGTTGCGCGCGTAGCGGACATGGTCCTCGGGCTTATTCTCGTCCCATTGCATGCCCATGTAGCAGTTGATCGCGTAAAGACCCTGCGCGACCGCGCCGCTGCGCTCGATATTCGCTTTCTCCACGCAGACGATCTTCAGGTCGCGGCCCCAATACCGCGACTCATAGGTCGCCCCGCAACCGCTCATCCCGCCGCCGATAACGAGGATGTCGGAATCGACGAAAACAGTTTTCCGGCGGCGCATCACAACAATCCTTGCTTGAGTTGATCCGGCTTGAGCGCCGGCAGCACGTCGATTTTGAGCGCCTCGGGCTCGTGGGCGAGTTCCTGGGAATTGAACGCGTCGGCGCTCGGCCGATCGTAATCGGCCGGGGACTTGATCGAGCCCCAAGGCGTGGTCCGGATCGGGGAGACGAAGTTCTTTTCCCGGCCATCCCGGAACTTGATGCGCCAGGAGATCGAGCCCTTCTCGTCCTCCCGGAGCACCCGAACACTGTGGCCCAAGGGCGCGAAGTCGGCATAACCGCGGCAGTCGATGGCGTTCTGCGGGCAGGCCTTCACGCAGGAATAGCACTCCCAGCAGAAGTTCGGCTCAATGTTGTAGGCGCGCCGGTACTTGGTGTCGATGTGCATGATGTCGGACGGACAGATGTCGACGCAATGCCCGCAGCCGTCGCAGCTCGTCATGTAAACGAAGGTCGGCATGGTATTCGTTATCTCCTGGCGAAGAACGGTGATGGGCTCATCAGTAGTTTCGGGCGGGCCTGCGTCCACTACCGAAGGTCTTGGGCAGCTTGGCGGGCGCCGGCAGATTGCGCCGCGAGCCGTTCGCGTTTTCAACCCGCTTCTGAATCGC